>JACRIZ010000092.1 GCA_016235765.1 Rhodocyclales bacterium
ACGGCCGGCGCGGCCATCGGTCCGGACCTGTTCCGCTTCTACCGCTCGATCGGCATCAACCTCAAGCAGCTCTACGGCCAGACCGAGACCTGCGCCTACGTCTGCCTGCAGCCCGACGGCCAGATCAAGTTCGACTCGGTCGGCAAGGCGGCGCCACAGGTGGAGGTGAAGATCGCCGACAGCGGCGAAATCCTGGTGCGCGGCCCGATGGTGATGAAGGAGTACTACCAGCGCCCGGACGCCACCGCCGAGGCCATCGATGCCGAGCGCTTCTTCCATACCGGCGACGCCGGCTTCATCGACGGCGACGGTCACATCAAGATCATCGACCGCGCCAAGGACGTCGGCAAGCTGGCCGGCGGCGCGATGTTCGCGCCCAACTACATCGAGAACAAGCTCAAGTTCTTCCCGTACATCAAGGAGGCGGTCTGCTTCGGCCACGACCGCGCCATGGTCTGCGCCTTCATCAACATCGACGTCGGCGCGGTCGGCAACTGGGCCGAGCGGCGCGGCCTGGCCTACAGCGGCTACACCGACTTGGCCAGCAAGTCCGAAGTGGTCGATCTGATCAAGGACTGCGTCGGACAGGTGAATGCCGAACTGGCCGCCGACGCCGGGATGGCCGACACCCAGATTCATCGCTTCCTCGTCTTGCACAAGGAACTCGACCCCGACGACGACGAACTGACCCGGACCAGAAAGGTCCGGCGCGGCTTCATCGCCGAGAAGTATGCGGTGCTTATCGATGCGCTGTACTCGGGCAAGCCCCACCAGTTCATCGAGACCGAAGTGAAGTTCGAGGACGGCCGGCGCGGCAAGGTGGCCGCCGACCTGCGCATCTGCGACGCCAAGGTTCAGGGGAGGGCGCCATGAGGGAGATTGGCGACGTCATTCTCGACCTGCGCGGCATCTCGCTCTCCTTCGGCGGCGTCAAGGCGCTCACCGACATTTCGTTCGACGTGCGCGAGCACGAGGTGCGCGCCATCATCGGCCCCAACGGTGCCGGCAAGAGCTCGATGCTCAACGTCATCAACGGCGTGTACCGGCCGCAGCAGGGCGAGGTGATCCTGCGCGGCGACCACTTCAAGCGCATGGATCCGTATCGCGCCGCCAAGGCCGGCATCGCCCGCACCTTCCAGAGCCTGGCGCTGTTCAAGGGCATGAGCGTGATCGACAACATCATGACCGGCCGCAACCTGAAGATGAAGGCCAACCTGTTCCAGCAG
Organism: Rhodocyclales bacterium; assembly: GCA_016235765.1. Lineage (GTDB taxonomy): Bacteria > Pseudomonadota > Gammaproteobacteria > Burkholderiales > Rhodocyclaceae > Fen-999. The sequence goes on from JACRIZ010000092.1 coordinate 1,227, forward strand.
GCGGTCTGGTGGGGGATGGCAGCGCGCGAAGAACTCGCCCACCGCGCCAAGGTCGAAGAGATCATCGATTTCCTGGAGATCCAGCACATCCGCAAGACGCCGGTCGGGCGGCTGCCCTACGGCCTGCAGAAGCGCGTGGACCTCGGCCGGGCGCTGGCCATGGAGCCGCAGATCCTGCTGCTCGACGAGCCGATGGCGGGCATGAACGTGGAAGAGAAGCAGGACATGAGCCGCTTCATCCTCGACGTGAACGACCAGTTCGGCACCACCATCGTGCTGATCGAGCACGACATGGGCGTGGTGATGGACCTCTCCGACCGCGTGGTGGTGCTCGACTACGGCAGGAAGATCGGCGACGGATCGCCCGACGAGGTGCGTACCAATCCCGAAGTCATCAAGGCCTATCTGGGCGCCAGCCACTAGGACAACGCATATGGCCTTCTTCCTCGAAACCCTGATCGGCGGCCTGATGGCGGGGATGCTCTATTCGCTGGTGGCGCTCGGCTTCGTGCTCATCTACAAGGCCTCCGGCGTCTTCAACTTCGCGCAGGGCGCGCTGGTGCTGTTCGCGGCGTTGGCCATGGCGCGCTTCTCGGAGTGGCTGCCCGGCTGGACCGGTATCGACAGCCCCATCCTGGCCAACATCGGTGCCTTCGTGCTGGCCGGGCTGGTGATGTTCGCGGTGGCCTGGATCATCGAACGGCTGGTGCTGCGCCACCTGGTCAACCAGGAAGGTGCGACGCTCCTGATGGTGACGTTGGGCATCGCCTACCTGCTCGAGGGCATCGGCCAGGGCTTCTTCGGCAACGATATCTACAAGATCGACGTCGGCATGCCCAAGGAACCGGTGATGGTGCTGGAGAACATGTTCGAGGGGGGCATCCTGATCAACAAGGAGGACTTCATCGCGGCGTTGATCGCGGCGCTGCTGGTCGGCGCGCTGACGTTGTTCTTCCAGAAGACCGCCACCGGCCGCGCGCTGCGCGCCGTGGCGGACGACCATCAGGCCGCACAGTCGATCGGCATTCCGCTCAACCGCATCTGGGTGATCATCTGGCTGGTCGCAGGTTTGGTGGCATTGGTGGCCGGCATCATCTGGGGTTCCAAGCTGGGCGTGCAGTTTTCGCTCGCGACCGTGGCGCTGCGCGCGCTGCCGGTGGTGATCCTCGGCGGCCTGACCTCGGTGCCGGGGGCGATCGTTGGCGGCCTGATCATCGGCGTCGGCGAAAAGCTCTCCGAGGTGTACCTCGGCCCCTACGTCGGCGGCGGCATCGAAATCTGGTTCGCCTACATGCTGGCGCTCGTCTTCCTTCTCTTCCGCCCGCAGGGTCTGTTCGGCGAGAAGATCATCGATCGGGTCTGAACCATGATCTACCGCGAGAACGGCCAGTTCAAGACTTCCTACGCCGCAGACCAGCAGATCTTCCCGATCGCGCAGGATCGGTGGGCGGTGCTGGCCATCGTCGCCTTCGCCTTCGTCGGCATACCGTTCCTGGTTGACGAATACCTGTTCCGCGCCATCCTGATCCCCTTCCTGATCCTGGCGCTGGCCGCACTGGGGGTGAACCTGCTGGTCGGCTATTGCGGCCAGATCACGCTCGGTGCGGGCGCCTTCATGGCGGTGGGCGCCTATGCGGCCTACAATTTCCTGATCCGCATCGACGGCATGCCCATGCTGGCGGCGATCCTGCTCGGCGGCTTCGTTGCGGCCGTAGTGGGCATCGTCTTCGGCATTCCCAGCCTGCGCGTGCGCGGCTTGTATCTCGCCATGGCGACGCTGGCGGCGCAGTTCTTCTGGGACTGGGCCTTCCTGCGCATATCCTGGTTTACCAACAATGCGCCGTCCGGCTCGGTGTCGGTATCGAACCTCGAACTGCTCGGCTGGTCGATCGATGCGCCGATCGAAAAGTACCTGTTCTGCCTCGGTTTGCTTGCGCTGTTCGCGCTGCTCGCCAAGAACATGACGCGCAGCGCCATGGGCCGGCAGTGGATGGCGATCCGCGACATGGACGTGGCGGCGGAAGTGATCGGCATCCGGCCGATGTTCGCCAAGCTGTCGGCCTTCGCGGTCAGTTCCTTCTACCTCGGCGTGGCCGGCGCGTTGTGGGGCTTCGTGCACCTCGGCTCCTGGGAGCCGGCGGCCTTCTCGATCGACCGTTCCTTCCAGTTGCTGTTCATGGTCATCATCGGCGGCATGGGCTCGATCATGGGCAGCTTTTTCGGCGCGGCCTTCATCGTCGTGCTGCCGATCTTCCTCAACCAGTTCCTGCCCTGGCTGGGCGGCCTGGTCGGACTCCATATTTCCACCGCGGGCGTTTCGCACGCGGAGTTCATGATCTTCGGGGCGCTGATCGTGTTCTTCCTGATCGTCGAGCCCCATGGCATTGCCCGGTTGTGGTCGACCGGCAAGGAGAAGTTGCGGCTCTGGCCGTTTCCGCACTAACCCACCAAGTAGGAGGAGACAAGATGAAAACACGCAAGCTGATGATGGCCGCCGCCCTGGCGGCGCTGCTGTCGGTCCCCGCGATCGCGGCGGAGCAGTTCTTCCCGGTGCTGGTCTATCGCACCGGCGCCTACGCGCCGAACGGTACGCCCTGGGCGAACGGCTATGTCGACTACCTGAAACTGGTCAACGCCAAGGGCGGCATCAACGGTGTCAAGATCACCTTCGAGGAGTGCGAGTTCGGCTATGCGACCGACCGCGGTGTCGAATGCTACGAGCGCCTGAAGGGCAAGAGCGGGGGAGCTACGCTGGTCCAGCCGCTGTCGACGGGCGTCACCTTTGCGCTGACCGAGAAGGCCTCGGTGGACAAGATCCCGCTGATCACCGCCGGCTACGGCCGCAGCGAATCGGCCAACGGTGCCGTGTTCACCTGGAACTTCCCGCTGCTCGGCACCTACTGGGTCGGCGCCGACGTCGCCATCCAGCACATTGCCAAGAAGGAAGGCGGGTTTGACAAGCTGAAGGGCAAGAAGATTGCGCTGGTCTATCACGACAGCCCCTATGGCAAGGAACCGATACCGCTCCTGCAGGAACGCGCCAAGATGCACGGCTTCGATGTCATGCTGCTGCCGGTCGCGCATCCGGGCGTCGAGCAGAAGGCGACCTGGCTGCAGATCCGCCAGAACAAGCCCGACTACGTGCTGCTCTGGGGCTGGGGCGTGATGAATTCGACCTCGCTGAAGGAAGCGCAGGCGACCGGCTATCCGCGCGACAAGATGTACGGCATCTGGTGGGCCGGCGCCGAGCCGGATGTGAAGGACGTCGGCGAAGGTGCCAAGGGCTACAACGCGATGACGCTACAGCATGGTGCCGAGCCCAACGCGAAGGTGGTCAAGGACACGCTCGCCATGGTGCATGCCAAGGGACAGGGCACGGGCCCGAAAGAGGAAGTCGGCTCGGTGCTCTACATGCGCGGCGTGCTGTCGGCCATGCTCGGCGTCGAAGGCGTGCGCAAGGCACAGGAGCGCTATGGCAAGGGCAAGACCATGACCGGCGAGCAGGTGCGCTGGGGCCTGGAGAACCTCAACCTCGACCAGAAGACGCTCGACGGCATGGGCTTTGCGGGCGTGATGCGGCCGGTGCAGACCTCCTGCCTCGACCACATGGGGTCATCCTGGGTGCGGGTGCATACCTGGGATGGCGCCAAATGGAACTTCTCTTCCGATTGGTACCAGGCCGATGACAAGGTGATCCGGCCGATGGTGATGCTGGCTTCCGGCAAGTATGCCGAGGAGAAGAAGCTGAAGCCGCGCACTCCCGAGGAGTGCAAGCAGTAAGCGCCTGAGGGGGCTGCCCTGCAGCCCCCGTTACGACCGGGGGGCCCATGGCCGATACGTTACTCAACGTCAACAGCATCGAGGTGATCTACAACCACGTGATCCTCGTGCTGAAGGGCGTCTCGTTCACCGTTCCCGAGGGCGGCATCGTCGCGCTGCTCGGCGGCAACGGCGCGGGCAAGACGACGACGCTGCGCGCAGTCAGCAACCTGCTGGCGGGCGAGCGCGGCGCGGTGACCAAGGGCAGCATCGAGCTCGCCGGCTCCCGCATCGAGGCGCTGACGCCCGCCGAGCTGGTCAAGCGCGGCGTGATCCAGGTGATGGAAGGCCGACACTGCTTCGGCCACCTGACCATCGAGGAGAACCTGCTGACGGGCTCCTACACCCGGCGCGACGGCAAGGCCGCCGTGGCCGGGACGCTGGAGAAGGTGTACGCCTACTTCCCGCGCCTGAAGACGCGCCGCGGCAGCCAGGCCGCCTACACCTCGGGCGGCGAGCAGCAGATGTGCGCGATCGGCCGGGCGCTGATGGCCAACCCGAAGATGGTGCTGCTCGACGAGCCGTCGATGGGCCTGGCGCCGCAGATCGTCGATGAGGTGTTCGGCATCGTCAAGGACCTCAACCAGAAGGAGAACGTCACCTTCCTGTTGGCCGAGCAGAACACCAACATGGCGCTGCGCTACGCCGATTTCGGCTACATCCTCGAGAACGGCCGCGTGGTGATGGAGGGCGCGGCCCAGGACTTGCGCAACAACGAGGACGTCAAGGAGTTCTATCTCGGCCTGTCGTCGCAGGGGCGCAAGAGCTTCCGCGAGATCAAGCACTATCGCAGACGAAAAAGGTGGCTGGCATGAACAGGGATTGCTTCGACCCGCGCGAGACGCGCGACGCGGCAGAGCGCGAGCGCGAACTGTTCGCCCGCCTGCCGGCGCAGGTCGCCCACGCGAAAAGTCAGTCGCCGTATTACGCCGATGCGCTGGCCAGCGTCGAGCCGGGCGCGATCACGTCGCGCGCCGCGCTGGCCAGGCTGCCGGTGCTGCGCAAGCACCAGTTGATCGCAATCCAGAAGTCGAGGCCGCCTTTCGGCGGGCTCGAAGGCACGCCGCTCGCCGGCCTGGCGCAGGTGTTCGCGTCGCCCGGGCCGATCTACGAGGCCGAGGGGCGCGAGGAGGACAACTGGCGCTTCGCGCGCGGCATGTATGCGGCCGGCTTCCGACCCGGCGACTTGGTCTACAACACCTTCTCCTACCACTTCACGCCGGGCGGCTTCATGGCCCACGGCGGCGCGAAGAAACTGGGCTGTCCGGTGTTCGCCGCCGGCGTCGGCCAGAGCGAACTCCAGGTGCAGGCGATCCAGGCGCTGCGGCCGGCCGGCTATGTCGGTACACCTTCCTTTCTCAAGATCCTGATCGAGAAGGCCGACGAGACGGGAACCGACATCTCGTCGTTGAAGAAGGCCGTGGTATCCGGCGAGGCGCTGTTCCCGGCGCAGAAGGCCTTGTTCGCCGAGCGTGGCATCGCCGTCTACCAGGCATTCGCGACGGCCGACCTGGGCATGATCGCCTTCGAGACGCCGGCGCGCGAGGGGCTGGTGCTCGACGAGGACCTGATCCTGGAGATCGTCCGGCCGGGCACCGGCGATCCGGTGCCGGAGGGCGAGGTCGGCGAGATCGTCGTCACCACCTTCAATCGACACTATCCGCTGGTGCGCTTCGGCACCGGCGACATGACGGCCATCCTGCCGGGCTTTTCGCCCTGCGGCCGCAGCAACATGCGCATCAAGGGCTGGCTGGGGCGCGCCGACCAGACCACCAAGGTCAAGGGCATGTTCGTGCATCCCGAGCAGGTGGCGGCGGTGGTCAAGCGCCATCCGGGAATCTCGCGGGCACGCCTCGTGGTCACCAATCCGGAGGGCAACGACGTGATGACCCTGCACTGCGAAGCGGCTGCGTCGGAGGCCCTCAAGGCGGCGATCGCCGACAGCGTCCGCGACGTCACCAAGCTGCGCGGCGAGGTGGTCTTCGTCGCCCCGGGCGGCCTGGCCAACGACGGCAAGGTGATTGCGGACGAGCGCAAGTACGACTGAAAAGTCAGCCATGGCGTTACGCCACCGGTGGCGTGCGTGATATAAGTTGCCCATGCATACCGCGCTGGCGCTGCTGCCTGATTTCCTGCTGATCCTGCTCGGCCAGGCGCTGCGCCGCTGGCTGCATCTCGGCGACCACTTCTGGACCGGGCTGGAGAAGCTGGTCTATTTCGTTCTCTTTCCCGCGCTGCTGTTCAACTCGATCGCGCGGGCGAACCTGGCCTGGGGGGAGGCCGCGCCGCTGCTGCTGGTCGGACTCTTGACCATGATGTCCGGCATGGCGCTCGGCAGCCTGGCGCGCTGGCTGTTCCCGATGTCGCCCGCTTCGTTTGCCTCGCAGTTCCAGTGTGCCTTCCGCTTCAACACCTACATCGGCCTGGCGGTGGCGGCAAAACTGCACGGCGCGGCAGGCATCGCCGCCATGGGCCTGCTATCGGGCGCCATGGTGCCGCCGGCGAACATCGCCGCCGTCGGCATGCTGGCGCGGCACGGCAATGCCAGCCTGTGGCGCGAACTGGCCAAGAACCCGCTGGTGCTGGCGACCCTGGCCGGACTGCTATGGAATCTCACTGGTGTGCCGCTCCCGGGGCCGGCGGGTCAGTTTCTCGGCCGCCTCGCCGAGGCGGCGATCGCCCTCGGCCTGCTGGCCGTGGGCGCGGCCCTGAAGCTCGATGGGCGACCGGGTGGCGGCTATGGCGCGGGCGCCTGGTTCCTGGCGGTGAAACTGCTGGCGCTGCCGGTCGCGGCGCTCGGGCTCGCCCGGTTGATGGGACTGTCCGGCCTCTACTTCGACGTGGCGCTGGCCTTCGCTGCACTGCCGACCGCGAGTTCGGCCTACATCCTGGCGCAGCGCATGGGCGGCGACGGCCGCAGCGTCGCCTGGCTGATCTCGGTCAGTACCCTGCTGGCGATGCTGACCCTACCGCTTTGGCTTGCGTTTGGGCGCTGACGGTTCCTGCGGCTCGACCCCCTGGGCTGCCGCCGGCGCAGTATCCTCGGGCGCGGTCGGCTGCATGAAGCCCCAGGACCACAAGGCGGGATTGGCGAAGGGGTAGGCTTCCGGCGAGGGCTGACTTTCGCTCGCCGGCTGACTTATGGCCTGAATCGCCAGCAGCGTTGCCCGCTGCATTTCCAGTCCCTGGATGGTCATCTGCAGCATCGACAGATTGCTCTTCATCCAGCCCTCGACGGCCTTGAGATCGGAGATGCGGCGGCCGAGCTCGTCGGTGTCGACCGTCGGCGTCACCATGCCGGGCAGGGGAACGCCCATGCTGCTCCAGAGCGACTTGAAGAACTCCATCGGGTTCTGGTTATCTTTCGAATCTGACATGGAGCGCTCCTCGATTGGGGTGACAAGCCTATTATGGCCAATATGCGCAATGATGGCGACGTCGCCCACGGGCCGAGATTCGCGCTAGACTAGCCATTGTCATAACCCGGCCTTGCGAGGAATGCGGAATGCTCAAGCTACTGGTGATCGAGGATCACGCCCTGGTCAGGGAAGGCCTCCTCCAGGCATTGAAGAGCCTGGATACGGAGGTGGTCACCCTGGGTGCTGCCGATGCCGAGGCCGGACTCGAGGTCCTTGCAGCCAACGAGGACGTCGATCTCGTGCTGCTCGACCTGATGCTGCCCGGCACCAGCGGCATGGCGCTGCTCGGCGTGTTGCGCAAGCGCTTCCCGGCCATGCCGGTCGTGGTGATTTCGGCGCTGGACGATGCCGATACGGTGGCGCGCGCCATGCGCCAGGGGGCCTCCGGCTTCGTGCCGAAGTCGAGTTCGACCGCGACCATGGTGCAGGCCCTGCGTGACGTGCTGGCCGGCGAAGTCTGGTTGCCGCCGCGCCTGCGCGATCCTTCTGCCCGCGGTTCCGGGCGGGGACGCGATGTCGCCGAGCGCTATGGCCTGACGCCTGCGCAGATGCGCGTGCTCGAGCTCCTCATCCAGGGCAAGACCAACCGCCAGATCGCCGAATTGCTGGAAGTGACCGAAGGGACGGTGAAGATCCACGTCTCGGCAATCTTCAAGGCGATGAACGTCACCAACCGTTCGCAAGCCCTGCTGCTGGCCAGCAAGAATCGCGTCAAGGTCTGACCCCCGGGTCGTTACTGCTCGGCCTGGCTCTCGTCTTCGACCAGCAGGTGGTGCAGCAGGGCCCGCAGGCGCGCCGGGCGGAATGGCAGGGACAAGCGCGCATCGACCGGGATAGCCGTCGACGTTGCGTTCCCTACCGCGTCATCGATCGCCACCAGCAGGGGGGGGGTGCCCCGGCCGGGCAGATGGGCCGCTATTCCCGGCAGCGAGGCACTGTCGCAAATCACTGCCGCGGGTTCGTCATCGAGCAGATTCGCCAGTTCTTCGTCCGAGCAGGCACAGTGCCGTTCGTAGCCCCAGGCATCGAGCAGGTTGCAGATTTCGCCACAACGGTCGATGTCTTGCATCCTGACCATGATGCTCGGGCGAAACGGCAGGCCGGGCGGCGGCTCGTTCATGGCGGGCGGCAGGGGGCGCGCGACGGGGACGCTGACCGAAAACACCGAGCCTTGTCCCGCTTTGGAATGCACTTCCACCCGATGGTCGAGAATTTCGCTCAGCCGGGCGACGATGGACAGTCCGAGGCCGAGTCCTTTGGCCGAGTCGCGTTCCGGATTGCCCACCTGGTAGAACTCGTGGAACAGATAGGGTAGGTGGGCCGAGTCAATGCCGATGCCGGTATCCCAGACTTCGACGCGCACGCGTTCGCCGTGTCGTCTCGCGCCGATCAGCACGCCGCCCTGATTCGTATACCGGACGGCATTGGCAACCAGGTTGCCGATCATCCGCCGCAACAACTGCGGATCGGTGTCCACCCAAAGCGCCGTGGGTCGATGCCGGAGTCGGAGGCCCTTGGCCCGGGCGCTCTGCAAGTGGCTGTCGGCGATCATTTCGAGCAGCGGCTCCAGCGCGACGGGCTGGCGGTGCGGCTGCACCGCGGCGATATCGAGGCGCGAGACGTCGAGCAGCGCGTTGAGCAATTCGCCCATGGCGCCCGCCGCGGTGACGATCTGCGAGGCCAACTGCAGGTTGCGCATCTTGGTCATGCCGGCTGTCAGTTCCGTGGCGAACAGGGTGAGCGCATGCAGCGGTTGCCGCAGATCATGGCTGGCGGCGGCGAGAAAGCGCGACTTTGCTTCGCTGGCGCGTTCGGCTTCCTCCTTCTTCGCCTTGGCGATTTCCAGTTGCCGCGCCAGCTCCGCTTCGCTGTGCGCGAGTGCGCTGGCCGAGCGGCGATGGCTGGCTTCCAGCGCCGTGGCCATTTCGTTGAAGCCGGTTTCCAGCGATACCAGGGTTCCCGACCGGTGCGGTGGTATGCGGACGTCGAGCGACCCGGCACGGATCCTGGCGACGGCGTCCTCCAGTGCGAGCACCGGTTCGATGATGTCGCGGCCCAGCCGGTGCGCCAGCAGCAGGCCGGCGGCAAGGACGGCAAGCGTTACCAGCAGCGTGACGCCGAGGATCTCGCGCTTGCGCGCCTCCAGGTCGGCGCGTGACAGTTCGAGTACCACACGACCGAGCGGCTTGTCGCCCTGAACCGCGGACGGGTCCATGGCCAGGAAAGGGTCGTCGAAGGGCAGCACGGGCTGATTGATGGTCGCCTGGAAGGTCTCGACCGATCCGTTGCCGGCCGGCCCCTGCATGAGCGGCTTCGCTCCGTCCGCTGCCGGGCTGCGCGCGACGCCGGCACTGGCGAGGAGTTGCCCGGCGGCGTCGTAGATGGACACGGAAACCACATCGGGCTCCCTGGCGGCCGCCTGGGCGAGGCGCGTGAGATCGGCGCGGTTTCCCGAAAAGGCGCCGTATTCGGCTGCCGGCGCCAGTTGCCTGGCCAAGGCCTGGCCACGGTTCTGGAGCGCCTCCTCGACGTCCGCATAGCGGACGATCAGGAAGTAGGCCGTCAGTGCGACGGCGATGACGGCCGCCGGCGCCAAGGCCAGGAAGATCGCCCGCTGCTGTATACCCCAGGACCTGGTTTTCATTTTGCCGCCATTGTCGCCGTCCAGGCAGGTGGCGGCAAGCGTCGTGCTGCCCGGCTTTATGCGGGAGCCGCCATGCCCATCTGGCTCTGCGGGAACTGGTCGGCGACGCCCTGGACGGTGTCGATCGGGATCTGCAGCAGGTCGAGAACCTGATGGGCCGCGGATCGGCATGCGTTGGCCAGCGGCGTCGGCAGGACAGGGGGGATCTGCTTCTGGAGCAGAAGCTTGCTCGCCCCGAGCGTGAAGACGGGCTCGAGGATACGGTCATGATAGGGCCCGAGCATCTCCTGGACGAGCTTTTCGGCCGCTTCGCGCGCCCAGGCATTGGTTGGCCATTGCATCGGCAGCGCGTAGGCGCGCGGGAACATTTCCAGGTCGCGGACGACGGTGCGGATGTCCTCCTGGGAATCGCGGAATGGCAGCAGCACCAGGTCGGCCAGGCCGTAGAGCTTCCGGTCGATCTCGGTACGGTTGCCGCCGCCGTCGATGACGCCCATCCAGGCATTCAGCGAGCGGATCTTGTCCACCACCCGGGCGAGCGCCTCCCGGGAGCGGGCATCCGCGACCAGGTAGCGGCGCCCGGTGGGCGCCAGGGGTTCCCGGTGGGTGTCCGTGAGTACGCATACCGACCGCTGGCCGAGCAGGCCCAAGCCCTGGCAAAGCATGTGCGACAGGGTGGTTTTCCCCGTCCCGCCCTTGTTGCCGATGACGCAAATGATGTCCGCCATAAATCCTCCGCCCTAAAGTCACTCCGGGGCGCCACGGCGAGATTATTGGCCAGTGGTCCCGTCCGGGATGGCGCGAAATGCAGCGGAATCAGGGCCCTTATCGGTTCCCCGCCAGTGTCGCGGGACCGTTTGGCCGGTAGCAGTAAAGCCGCGTCCTGCGTCCGTCTGGGACATCGACGACGGCATCCGGTTCCTGGTCAGGAATGGCGAAGGTATTGCTGACCAAGCGGGCGCCGGCCTTCATCTCGCCGCACGCCTTCGCCCTTAGCCGGGCCATGGGCACCGGCGACAGGAAGGCATAGACGAGATCGTATTCGGCCAACGGCTGGCGCCAGTAATCGGCCCGGACGATGCGGCAGTTGGCGCTTCCCGCGCAGGCCAGTCGCGCCCACAGCCACGGGAGGGGGGCATATTCGACGCCGACGAAGCTGCAATCGGGACGCAAGCGCGCCATCCGGCGCAGGAACATGCCGTTGCCGCAGCCCAGGTCCATGATTCTGCAGGGCTGATCGGGCAGCAAGGCGGCCACCGCCGTAGCCGCGGCCTCACTGCTGAGATAGAGGGGTACCCGGCTTTGGGCGACCCGCCAATAGACGACCAGCAGCAGGAGAAAGGCGCCCAGATACCAGCCGGGAGGCAACTCAAGCCGGCTGGCCAGGACGGCGAGGGGCATGAAGCCCAGGTGTATCGCATGCCACCAGGGGGGGGCATCGAGCTTGTGGCTGGTGTAGGCGGCGCAAAGCCCCTGCAGAACGGCGACCGCCAGCGGCTGGGCCAGCAGCCGCGGGTAGGCCAGGGCCAGCAGGCCGATGGCGGTCAGCGCACCGAGGAATTGGGCGAGGAGTGCCGTGCGCAACGGCGACAGGCTAGGGTCGGGCGTCATTGTCGGGGGCGATTATTCCACGTCGGCCGATGGACTTTGAGAGACAAATGAATCGACCCATTGACAGCTATGTGGAGGAGCCGCCATAATGCGCCGTTTCGCTGGAGGGGTTCCCGAGCGGTCAAAGGGATCAGACTGTAAATCTGACGGCTCTGCCTTCGAAGGTTCGAATCCTTCCCCCTCCACCAAGGAATCAGCAGGAGAAATTTGCAGGATCAGGACTGCGGTGCCGAAGGGCGTCGCAGGGAGTGGCGAGTTGGGATGGAGTCGCGGGCGGGTGTAGCTCAATGGTAGAGCTGAAGCCTTCCAAGCTTAAGACGAGGGTTCGATTCCCTTCACCCGCTCCACAACAAGTTTCGCCCATGTAGCTCAGTGGTAGAGCACTCCCTTGGTAAGGGAGAGGTCGCGTGTTCAATCCACGCCATGGGCACCAGTTTATTGGCATCGCAATTAATTTTCGATTGGGGTATTCGATCATGGCAAAAGGCAAGTTTGAGCGTACCAAGCCGCACGTAAACGTTGGCACGATTGGGCACGTTGACCATGGCAAGACGACGTTGACGGCCGCGATCACGACGGTGCTGTCGGCGAAGTTCGGTGGTGAAGCGAAGGCGTAT
>JACRIZ010000093.1 GCA_016235765.1 Rhodocyclales bacterium
GCCGCTCGCGCTTGAAGGTCTCGGCGATGTCCTTCGCCACCAGTCCTTCGGCAATCAGTGCATCGACCATCTCCGGCAGGGTCAGGCGGCGATCCTGCTCCTGGACGGCTTCCGGTTTCTTGTTCATCGTCGTGGCTCCGTAATCCGCGCCGATTCTACCCCCGGCGCTTGTTCAGATAGGTAAGGTGGCGTACCGCCACGGCTGACCAGCCCGAAGGGCGCTGGACGCCACGAAGTGGCGGTCCCGAGCAAAGCGAGGGATGGGGCAACGCCCCACACTTTTCCCGCGGCTCGACCGTAGAATCGAGTCCCGATGATGCCTGCTCCCCTTGCCCGCCTCCTGCTACCCTGGCTGTTGCTGCCCCTGCTAGCCCTGGCCGGCGAGCGCACGCGCGTCATCGACGACCTGATCGCCGCCCACCCCGGCCAGACCGGCGCGCTGGTGCTGGAACACGGCGAAGAGGCGCTGCTGGCACGGGCCTGGCTGGCCGACCACGCGCGCGAGACCATCGAGGTTCAGTACTTCATCTGGAGCACCGACAATATCGGCATCCTGGCCGCCGAGGCCCTGTTGCGGGCGGCCGAGCGCGGCGTGCGCGTGCGCGTGATCGTCGACGACCTGCTGATCGATGCACCGGATGACTCGCTGCTGGCCCTGGCCCGGCACCCCAACATCGACATCCGCATCTACAACCCGAAGCACTCGGTCGGCACGCCGCTGCACAAGCGCCTGCTCAACGTCGCCACCGACTTCCGCGGCGTGAACCAGCGCATGCACGACAAAACCTTCATGGTCGATGGCAGGCTGGCAATCACGGGCGGCCGCAATATGGCCGACGAGTATTTCGATTTCGACCACGAGTACAACTTTCGCGACCGCGACGTGCTGCTGCTGGGCCAGGCCGTCACCAACATGCGCGAGAGCTTCGAGCGCTTCTGGCAAAGCCCGCTGGCCGTCACGGTGGAGGAGCGCTTCGATGGCTTGGGCCTCTTCCAGAAGCGCCGCTCGGTCGAAGACGCCGAGGTCACCCGCATCCATCGCGAACTCCACGCCTACGCCGCCGCCCCGGAAAACTTCGCCCCCGAGGTGCGCGCCGCCATCGACGCCGGCCCGGCCTCCTTCCAGGCCATGGCTGCCGATCTCACCTGGGGTGACGTCCGCTTCGTCAGCGACCAGCCGGGCAAGAACGATGGCAACTCCGGCCTCGGCGGCGGCGGCCTGACGTCGGCGGCGCTTGGCCAGCTGGTGGCCGGGGCCAGGCAGGGTATCGTCATCCAGTCGCCCTACCTGGTGCTGTCCGACGCGGCGCTGGAACTGTTCGAGCAGGCCATCGCACGCGGCGTCAGCATCCGCATCAGCACCAACTCGCTGGCCGCCACCGACAACCTGCAGGCCTTCAGCGGCTACCGCAAGCAGCGCGCCCGACTGCTGAAGATGGGCCTAGCGATCCACGAGTTCCGTCCCGACCCGGCCTTGCGCGCCCAACTGATGCAGCGCACCCCCAACCCGGACAAGCCGCCGATCTTCGCCCTGCACGCCAAGACCCTGGTGGTGGACGGCAAGACGCTCTTCGTCGGCACCTACAACCTCGACCCGCGCTCCGAGAACCTCAACACCGAGGTCGGCGTCGTCATCGACAACGAAGCGCTCGCCGCCCGCGTGCAGGCGGCAATCGAAACCGACATGGCGCCGGGCAACAGCTGGAACGCCGCCACCGACGACCCCGACCAGCACGCCCCGCTCGCCAAGCGCGGCCAGGTCGGGCTATGGCGCCTGCTGCCGCTCACCCCCCTGCTCTGACCGTCCCCAGCACGGCCGTTAAGGTCAGGTGGCGTACCGCCACGGCTGACTTTTCTCGGATGGCCGAGGTCGGCCAGGTGCGGTCATGGGTTAAGGCGCCCTGAAGCGGACAACCGACCGGGCTAGGGGTATGCTGTCGGCGTTTCTTAACCCCGCTGCTCTTGGAAACATCAGCCTAGCCCCCTTGACTGCGGCCGCCAGCGTCCACTTA
>JACRIZ010000097.1 GCA_016235765.1 Rhodocyclales bacterium
ATGCATTAACTTGCCAGCGTCGGCAACCCGCGCTTATGATGCGCCGCTCCACCGGTCCCGCCATGCCATGAGCAAGCAACTGATCATCGCCGAAAAGCCCTCCGTCGCCCAGGACATCGCCAAGGCGCTGGGCGGCTTCACACGCGCAGGCGACTACTTCGAGAGCGACGAATACGTGCTCTCCTCGGCCATCGGCCACCTGCTTGAGCTGACGGTGCCCGAGGAATACGACGTCAAGCGCGGCAAATGGACCTTCACGCACCTGCCGATGATCCCGCCGCGCTTCGCACTGAACCCGATCGAGAAGACCGCCGACCGCCTCAAGGTGCTGGCGCGGCTCATCAAGCGCAAGGATGTTACCGGCCTGGTGAATGCCTGCGACGCGGGCCGCGAGGGCGAACTGATCTTCCGCTACGTCGTCCAGCACGCCAAGACCGACAAGCCGATCCGCCGCCTGTGGCTGCAGTCGATGACCGCCAACGCCATCCGCGACGGCTTCGCCCACCTGCGCTCGGACCACGAGATGCTGCCGCTGGCCGACGCCGCGCGCTGCCGTTCGGAGGCCGACTGGCTGATCGGCATCAACGGCACGCGGGCGATGACCGCCTTCAACTCGCAGGAAGGCGGTTTCTACAAGACCACCGTCGGCCGCGTGCAGACCCCGACGCTGGCGGTCCTGGTCGAGCGCGAGCGCCGCATCAAGGCCTTCGAGTCGCGCGACTACTGGGAGGTCGAGGCCGAGTTCAAGGCGGTCGCCGGCACCTATCGCGGCCGCTGGTTCGACGAGAAGTTCAAGAAGGGCGACGACGAGCACGCCAGGGCCGAGCGCCTATGGGAGAAGTCCAAAGCCGACGCCCTGCGCGCCAAGTGCCTGGGCAAACACGGCGACGTCACCGACGAGAGCAAGCCCAAGACCGAGCTGTCGCCGCTGCTGTTCGACCTGACCTCGTTGCAGCGCGAAGCCAACGGCCGCTTCGGCTTCTCGGCGCGCAACACGCTGGGCCTGGCGCAGGCGCTCTATGAAAAGCACAAGGCGCTGACCTACCCGAGAACCGATGCCCGCTGCCTGCCGGAAGACTACCTGGCGACGGTCAAGGAGACGCTGCAGGCGCTGGCTGAAACGCCCTACGCGCCGCATGCCCGCCACATCCTGGATTCGGGCTGGGTGCATCCGAACAAGCGCATTTTCAACAACGCCAAGATCAGCGATCACTTCGCGATCATCCCGACCGGCACGATCCCGAAGCACCTCTCCGAGCCGGAGCAGAAGCTCTACGACCTGGTGATGAAGCGCTTCCTGGCCATCTTCCACCCGGCCGCCGAGTACAACGTCACGACGCGCATCACGCGGGTCGAGAAGGAAGCCTTCAAGACCGAAGGCAAGGTGCTGGTCACCCCCGGCTGGCTGGCCGTCTATGGCAAGGAGGCGCAGGAGGAGGACGAGAATCCGAACCTGCCGCCCATCCAGCCCAAGGAGCGCGTCTGGGCCAATGACGTCGATGTGAAGGCCAAGGCCACGCAACCGCCGCCGCGCTTCAACGAAGCGACGCTGCTGTCGGCCATGGAGGGCGCGGGCAAGCTGGTCGAGGACGAGGAACTGCGCGAGGCGATGTCCGAGCGCGGCCTGGGCACCCCCGCCACGCGGGCGGCCATCATCGAGGGCCTGATTCTCGAGGAGTACGTGCATCGCAACGGCCGCGAGTTGCAGCCGACCGCCAAGGCCTTCTCGCTGCTGTTCGCGCTGGAGAAGCTCGGCGTCGACGAAATCCGCTCGCCCGAACTGACCGGCCTGTGGGAGTGGAAGCTCAAGGAAATGGAACACGGCCGCCTGAAGCGCGACGAGTTCATGGGCCACATCGTCGAGCAGACGCAGGTGATGGTCGACCGCATCAAGAAGGGCGACCTGCCGGAAGGCACCTTCGGCACGCTCAAGGCGCCCTGCCCGCGCTGCGGCGGCACGCTGCGCGAGACCTACAAGCGCCTCGAGTGCGAGAAGTGCGACTACAAGCTGTGGAAGGTGGTGGCGAGCCGCCAGTGGGAACCGGAAGAGATCGAGGAGTTGCTGGAAAAGCGGGTCATCGGTCCGCTGCAGGGCTTCCGCAGCAAGATGGGCCGCGCCTTCGCCGCCATGATCAAGCTCAACGCCGAGCACATGCCCGAGTTCGACTTCGGCAATGCCGACGAGGGCGATGCGGAGGAAGTCGATTTCTCCGGCCAGGAGCCGCTCGGGCCTTGCCCGAAGTGCCAGGCGCGCGTGTTCGAGCACGGCATGGCCTACACCTGCGAGAAGGCGACCGGCGCGGCGAAGTCCTGCGACTTCCGCTCCGGCAAGATCATCCTGCAGCAGGAAGTGTCGCGCGCCGAGATGGCCAAGCTGCTCGAAACCGGCAAGACGACGCTGCTGAAGGGCTTCGTCTCCAACCGCACCAAGAAGAAGTTCTCCGCCTACCTCGTGCGCGGCGCCGACGGCAAGGTCGGTTTCGAGTTCGAGGCGCGCGCACCCAAGGCGCCGAAGGCGGCAAAAGTCAGTGGCGGCGGCACGCCTCCTGCGGCAAAGACGCCGGCCGCCAAGCCGGCGCGCAAGGTGGTCAAGAAGGCCGCTGCCTAGTGTCCCTCGACGCAGATCTCGCGCCGCGCCACTGCCAGGCCGGTGCGGATCAGCAGCATGGCGATCACCGCACTGAGGATCGCCAGCAGGGCGATCGCCAGCCACGAGTAGAGCGCCAGTCCCGTTTCCTTCGCCATGACCAGCGTCGCGATGGTGATGGCGGCGAGCGGAAATGAATAGGCCCACCAGGACAGGAAGAACTTCAGCCGCGCGAACAGCTTCGCCTGCACGAACAGCAGCAGCGTGAAGAACAGCGCGATACCGTAGAGGATGCGGCCGAAGACATCGAGGCCGCCGATCAGGTTGTAGTAGGAAATGAAGCCCACCGCCGCCGGCGCAATGAAGATGAACAGCGTCGGCATGAATCGATCGGGCAGGCTGCCGTGGAAGATCAGGCGGTAGAAGATGATCGACGTCAGCACCGGCCAGAAAAAGATGCCGACGCTGTAGAAGAACCACGAAATCTCCGGCGAGGCGTGATGCACGCCCGCGATCGGCACCAGGATGTTGCCCACTACCGGGATGAACCAGGCCGGATTGAGGTGGGCGATCTCGTACTTCGTATGGTGGATCCACGACGACATCACGTAGAGCGTGGCGACGAGGTGCAGGACAGACCCGACCGCCCACAGCCCGAACGACAGCTCGGGCGCATCGGGCAGGAAGGCGATGGACAACAGGATCAGCGCGATCGAAATCGTCGGCGCGAACGCCACCTTGACCGGATGATTGATCTCGCCGAGCACCTCCTGCGGATACTTGGCGATCTTGGCCAGATAGGTGGTCGCCAGCAGCGCGAACAGCGCGGCCGTAATCGGGAGGAGGACGGGGCTCAGCGCGAAGCCGAGCCCGAGGATGTGCTCGGCGCGGCTCCAGGCGATGGTGAAACCGGCCATGCCCATGATCATGGCAAACCAGGAGATGGGGAAATTCTTCAGGCGGGAGGAGGTGTCGCTCATGTCGGGTACCGGCGAAGTCATCGGAATATTAGTGACTACTTATGTTATTGGCCCGGCGTGGCGAAATCAACCGTGGGCGCGAAGCGGTTTTCACGCCCACGGTACCATCATTCCTCGTTGTCCAAGGCGAACTCGTGCCACATGGCGTTAACGACGGCGAGCAGCACGGCCATGGTCAGGCCGAGCATCCAGGCGAAATACCACATTGCGTTTCTCCTCGATCAGTAAGCGGAACGGTCGTGCGACTCGATGAAGGCGGTAGTGACCTTGCCCGCCATCATCTTGTAGGCCCAGCCGGTATAGGCGATGACGATGGGCGTGAAGATCAGAGCCGCCCAGAACATTACCGACAGGGTCAGGTGGCTGGAAACACTGTCCCAGACCGTCAGGCTGGAGCGTGGATCGGACGACGAGGGCATGATGAAGGGGAACATCGCCACCCCCGCCGTGCCGATCACGCCCAGCTCGGCGACGGCGCTGCCGATGAAGGCCAGCACCGGCTTTCTCGCCCAGGCCAGCAACAGCGCCAGCAGGCCGCCGGCGAAGCCTGCGCCCGGCACCAGCCACAGCAGCGGCGCCTTCCGGAAGTTGCCCAGCCACGCGCCCGCCTGGATGGCCACGGACTTGTCGAGCGGATTGGGCAGCGCGCCCGCTTCGACTACCGAGGTGATGACGTAGCCCTTCATGCCCGAGGCCACCCAGACGCCGGCGCCGGCGAAGGCAACCAGCATGACGGCACCGAAGATCAGCGAAGCCAGCCGGGCGCGTTCATACACCTGCCCCTCGGTGCGCACCATCAGGTAGTTGGCACCGTGGAAGGTCAGCATGGCCAGGCTCACCACGCCGGCCAGCAGGGCGAAGGGATTGAGCAGTGCCCAGAAGGTTCCTGTGTAAACGGGCATCAGGTTGTCCTCGAAGTGGAAGGGCACGCCGAGCAGCAGGTTGCCGAAGGCCACGCCGAAGATCAGCGCCGGCACCGCGCCGCCGACGAACAGGCCCCAGTCCCAGGCCGTGCGCCAGCGCGGGTCGGCGACCTTGGAGCGGTAGTCGAAGCCGACCGGCCGGAAGAACAGCGCCCATAGCACTGCCAGCATGGCCCAGTAGAAGCCGGAGAAGGCGGTGGCGTAGACCAGCGGCCAGGCGGCGAAGATCGCGCCGCCGGCGGTGATGAACCAGACCTGGTTGCCGTCCCAGTGCGGGCCGACGGTGTTGATGACGACCCGGCGTTCGACGTCGGTCCGGCCGACGAAGGGCAACAGCGTGCCGACGCCCATGTCGTGGCCGTCCATGACGGCGAAGCCGAGCAGCAGGACGCCGACCAGCAGCCACCAGATGATCTTCAGGGTTTCATAATCGAGCATTGCGGTTTCCTCAGCGGGCGGGTTGGTAGTCGGCTTCGCCTTCGTAGCGGCCGGTGCCGAGACTGGCGGGACCGAGGCGGGCGTACTTGAACATCAGGTACATCTCGACGACGAGCAGGCCGGTGTAGAAGAACAGGAAGCCGGCCAGCGAGCCGTACAAGCTGGTCGCGGAGATCGTCGAGGTGGACAGGTGGGTCGGCAGGATCCCGTAGATGGTCCAGGGCTGGCGGCCGTACTCGGCGACGAACCAGCCCATCTCGGAGGCGATCCAGGGCAGCGGGATGAACCAGACGGCCCAGCGCAGCAGCCAGCGCTTTTCGGTGAAGGTGTTCTTCGCCGAGTACCAGAAGGAAAGGGCAAATAGGAGTGCGAAGGAGAAGCCGAGCGCGACCATGATGCGGAAGGTCCAGAACATCGGCGCCACTTTCGGGATCGAGTCGCGCGCCGCCCGGGCAATCATCTCCGGCGTGGCGGCACCGACGTCGGCGGTGTACTTGCGCAGCAGCAGGCCGTAGCCGAGGTCGGCCTTGTGGGCTTCGAAGGCTGCCCTGGTCTCTTCGCTCACGGTCTTCGCCCGCAATGACTCGAGCGCCTGAACGGCGACGATGCCGCGCCGGATGCGCTCGGCCGCCTGTGCTTCGAGCTGGTCGATGCCGGGCAGCACCTTGTCGGTGGAGCGGGTGGCGATCAGGCCGAGCGCGTAGGGAATCCTCACTTCGGCAGTGTTCTGGCGCTTGTCGTCGTCCGGAATGGCGAACAGCGTAAAGGGGGCCGGTGCCTCCTCGGTCTTCCACATGCCCTCCATCGCCGCCAGCTTGGTCTGCTGGTGTTCGGTCACAGCGTAGCCGGACTCGTCGCCGAGCACGATCACCGACAGCGCCGAGGCGAAGCCGAAGGCGGCGGCGATGCGGAAGGAGCGCTTGGCGAATTCGACGTGTTTGCCCTTCAGGAGGTACCAGGAAGAGATGCCGAGCACGAACATGGCGCCGGTGACATAGCCGGCCGAGACGGTATGCACGAACTTGGCCTGTGCCGCCGGGTTGAAGACGAGATCCCAGAAGGAAGTCATCTCCATGCGCATGGTCACCCAACTGAACTCCGCGCCGATCGGGTTCTGCATCCAGCCGTTGGCAATCAGGATCCACACCGCCGAGAGATTGGAACCGATCGCGGTAAGGTAGGTGATGGTCAGGTGCTGGCGCTTCGACAGCTTCTCCCAGCCGAAGAAGAACAGGCCGATAAAGGTCGATTCGAGGAAGAAGGCCATCAGGCCTTCGATCGCCAGCGGCGCGCCGAAGATGTCGCCGACGTAGTGCGAGTAGTAGGCCCAGTTGGTGCCGAACTGGAACTCCATGGTGATGCCGGTGGTGACGCCGAGCGCGAAGTTGATGCCGAACAGCTTGCCCCAGAACTTGGTCATGTCACGGTAGATCTCCTTGCCGGTCATGACATAGGTGGTCTCCATGATGGCCAGCAGGAAGGACAGTCCCAGGGTGAGGGGGACGAACAGGAAATGGTAGAAGGCGGTGGCGGCAAACTGCAATCGAGAGAGGTCGACAACTTCTTCGGTGACCATGCGGAAACTCCGTTGGGATCAGGGGTTGGGGGAGGTGGCTGTTGTTTTGGGCGGAATGAGGGTGCTGGCAACGCGACCGGGATCCATGCCCTCGCTCATCTTCGGCAGTTGCGGCTCGCTGAAGAATGCGAACCAGATGCCGTAGAGCAGCGCCGCCTTGATCGCCAGCATCAGGGCGATCTCGCGGCGCAGGTGGCGTGTCGCCATGACTGACTTTTCGGCGCTCTGTCGGCGCATCGATATCTTCACGGAGTTTTCCCTGCCGGGGTTGAGGGTGCCGTGATCATGTATCAAGAAGCGTGCCGATGCCATGTGGCAAATTGGCACGCATCTTGATAGTGATGGCGTGCGAAGGAATTTCGTTCAGGAGAAATCATGCACATCGCAGTCAGCAGCCAGAACTTCCGCGAAGTGACCGGACACGCCGGTCATGCCCGACGCTTCCTCGTCTTCAAGGTCCACGATGCCAACTCGATCGATCTCGTCGATCGTCTCGATCTGCCGAAGGAACTCGCCATCCACGGCTTCGACGACCGGCAGCCGCACCCGCTCTACGACGTGGATGTGCTGATCACCGGCGGCGCCGGCGAAGGCTTCAAGCAGCGCCTGGCACAGCGCGGCGTGCGCGTCGTCGCGACCGGGGAAACCGATCCCGAAGCGGCGATACGGGGTTTTCTGGCCGGTGTGGTGAAGGCGCCGGAAGCCCATGACCACGACAGCCACGAGGGCTGCGGCTGCCACGGCTGACCGCCAGAAAAGTCAGCCGTGGCGGTGCGCCTGCCTAGTGGTGTTCTTCCTCTTCCCAGCCCGTAATCATGGTCTTGATGTGGGCGAAGGGCGTGTGGCCCGTCGTCGTCAGGTACACATGCACGAAGAAGAAGGTGAGCATCATGAAGGCGCCGATCGTGTGCGTCAGCGCCACGGCCTCGAGGCTCAGCCAGGCGTCGACACCCCAGTCCGGCCAGTAGGCATAGCCGAGGTAGAAGATGCCCGAGCCCCAGATGATCGGCGACACGAAGGCCAGCAGCGCCAGGTAGGCCAGGCGCTGCAGCGGGTTGTGCTTCTTGACGCTGGTCTTCTGGAACGGATTGGGCGCATCCTTGAAGATGCCGAGGATGTAGTAGCGGATCATCGCGTCGACCTTCTTCAGTGTCGGGATGTACTGCCGCCACTCGCCGGTGGTGAACTGCCAGAAGATGGTGAAGGCCCAGAGCACCAGCAGCGTCCATGCGGCGTAGGTGTGAAGATCCGCCGCGCGGCGGAAGCCGAAATTCTCGTATGCGCCGTGGATCTCGAAGCCGGTGATCAGCATGAAGATCACCAGCGCGGCCTGCGACCAGTGCCAGAAGCGCTCATAGCGCTTGTACAGGAAAATGCGGTTCGTGCTCATTGCGGATTGGTTCCTTTCTTGCGACGGCACAGTACGCAGACGCGGATGCCGCCGTGGATCAGGGTGCCGAGCAGCGCCAGCCCGACGACGGCCCAGCCCATGGTGTCGATGATGGCGTTGCGGTGCTGGCCGGGCAGCCAGACGCCGCCGACGCCGGCCAGGCGGCCTTCGCCGGTGTGGCATTGGGCGCAGGTCACGGCGTCGCCCTTGGGCGCCACCATGTGCGTGATCGGCCAGCTCATCTCGGTCGCCACGAAGTCGTACTTGCCGCTCCAGGGCAGGCCGGCCGTCTGCATGCCGGTACCGATGGCCTTCGGCCAGTCGAAGTTGTGCCACAGCGCCGTATGGTCCTCGCCGGCGGTATGCACCACCAGCAGGTTCTTCAACTCGGGATCGTAGGCCTGCTTGCCGCGGTGGACCTTGAAGGGCCAGATGCGCGCGCCGGGATCACCGGGCTTGCCCTCGGGGCGGTTGATCTCGACGACACCGGCCGGATCGATCTTCTCGCCGAGCGTCTTGAACGCGACCTTGCCGTTGAACCAGCGGTACTCGGGAATCAGGAACGAATCCCAGGCGAAGTTGCCCTTCTTCGAATCGAAGGCGCGCCGACCGGCACTGTCCTTGACCACGATCGGCTTGCCTTCCGGGCCCATCTTCGTCGCCGTCGACCAGTCCCAGCTCTTCTCGGTACCGATGGCATTGCGGGCGAATTGCGGGACATGGCAGGTCTGGCAGGCCAGCTTGTCGGTGTGGACGTTCAACCTGTCCATGAGCAGCGGGTTCTCGTGGTGTGGCTTGTCGCCGTGGCAGGCCTGGCAGGCGGCCGGCTCCGCGTCGTACTTGCCGCGCGGCGTCGGCGGCCCGGAGCGGCTGGCCGCAAACTCGTAGCGGCTGCCGGGCACCTGGTGGTCCACCGTCTTGTGGCAGGCCACGCAACTGAAGTTGAGGCCCGCAGCGTCCATGTGCACATCGAGATGCTTGCCGGGCTTCTTCAGCGAGCTGTCGAGGTCGCCGTGCTTGGTGCCGTCGCCGCCCGCGCCGAAGAAATGGCAGGAGCCGCAGTTGGCGCGGCTGGGCATCGCCACCTTCTGCGCCACAGTAGCGAGATCCACCGCCTCGACGAACTTGCCGGAACCGGCCGGGAACTCCTTGCGCACGTACACGGGATGGCCCGCATCGCCCGGCAGCTTGCGGTAGGTGCCGGTGCTGTCGTGGCAGATCAGGCAGTCGACGTTGTCCTCGCGACTGAAGTCGAACGACTTGTCCTGCCAGCCGTAACCGGCGTGGCAGGCCATGCAGTCCTTCTCGTTCGAGACCGTGGTGGTGCAGAAGTTGTTGATCAGGTTCTTCTTGCCCAGCATCTGGCCGGTCTTGGGATCGACGACTTCCCAGGTCCAGTGCCGGGTGTGCTGCACCTGCTGCGCCGCGTCGGTGTGGCAGGCGAGGCAGGCCTTGGTCACGTCCGGACCGGACTTGAAGACTCTTTGCAGCTCCTTGAACTTGCCGTGGTCGGCCGTGCCCTTGGCCACCCTGGGCAACTTGTCGCCCAGCGACGGCACCGCCTGGGCGCCGAATGCGGCAAGGCCGGCGAGCAGTGCCGCCGCTCGTGCCAGTGTTTTCCAGTTCATCGCGGTCACCTCGTCAGCAACCGCCGGCGGCTGCGCCGCCGCCACCGCCCTCGCCGCCCGCCTTGGGCAGGATCAGCGCCGGCGCCGGCTTGGTCGGATCGAACTCGAGGAACTTCTTCTGGTCGGCGACGACATGCTCCATCGTCTCGGCCACCAGCGGCCCGAACAGCTTGCCGATCAGGCCGGCGTTCATGGTGCCGATGTAGACCTTGCCGTCGCTCTTCTTGTAGACGGAGATCTTGCAGGGCATCAGGAGCGACAGGAAGCGCGTCCGGTCATCCTTGAGGATGGGACCGGAGTACTTCGGACTGCAGGCCTCGATCGCGATCACCGGCAGGACGCTGACGCCTTCCGCCTCGACGGGTCGGGTCGGATAGCGCAGGCCGAACAGTGCCCAGCCGTTGCCGGCCGCCTGCACGTTGTGCTGGATGCGCGCGACGGTTTCCTCGACGGTGAACGGACTCACCGTCTCCTCGAACATCAGCTTTCCGGCGGTCTGCCAGATCGCGACGACAGACAGGATCGCCCCCAGGACGATCCCGATGATCAACTTCAACATTGCTCCCCCTTTTAGGAAATGTGCCCGAAGGCGTGGCTTAGAACTGTTGTTCGAGGTGGTCGTTGGCGCGCGTCCTGCTCAACACGGCAACGAAGCGGTCGCGGCTGATGCCATGGAAGAATGGATTGCCGTCGCGCTCTTCGCCGATGCAACTGACCCGGCGTCCGTTCCGGCAATGGCCCGGGTAAACCAGGGTTTCGTCGGACATGCAGAACAGGCGGCGGGTGACGCTGTCGTAGAGGGCGACGCCGTTGGCGCGCGGCGCTTCGAGGTCGCCGCAGCCGCCGATCAGCAGGGAATCGCCGGTAAACAGGCGGTCGTCCCAGCAGTAGGTGAGGCAGCCCGGGGTATGGCCGGGCGTGGCAATGACCACGAGGCTCTGCATGCCGAGGACCAGCGTGTCGCCATCCGCAAGCAACTTGTCGGCGGCCTCGATGCCGGACTGCCTGCTCGCGGCGATACGCGCACCGGTGCCGTCCCGCAGGGCGTCGGCGCCGGATACGTG
The DNA here is from genome assembly GCA_016235765.1 of Rhodocyclales bacterium. GTDB lineage: Bacteria > Pseudomonadota > Gammaproteobacteria > Burkholderiales > Rhodocyclaceae > Fen-999. Next base: position 10,587 of record JACRIZ010000097.1, read on the forward strand.
GTCGCTGTGCCAATGCGTTTCCAGCACCCAATCGAGGGCCAGGCCCAGCTCCTTCAGCACGCCGAGATAGAGCGGCACCTGCCCGGCCACCGGGTCGATCAGGACGGCGCGCGCGGCGTCGCCGCAACCGACCAGATAGGAAAAGGTCTCGGTCGCGGGATCGCGAAACTGCCGAAAGTGCTTGGTCGCCAACGCCGGGATTCGCTAGGTCGTCTTGCCGTCCTCGCCTATCGTCAGCCGGCCTTCGGCCAGGTACTGGTGGGGCGGGATTTCCAGGTTGGTCGGCGCCGGCATGCCATTGTAGACGCGGCCCGCGAGGTCGAACTGGGATCCGTGGCAGGGGCAGAAGAAGCCGCCTTGCCAGTCGGCCTGCATGCCCTGAGCGTCGCCGTGCTTGAATTTTTCGGTCGGCGAACAGCCCAGATGGGTGCAGATGCCGATCGCGACCATGATCTCGGGCTTGATCGAGCGGAATTCGTTCGTCGCGTACTCCGGCTGCTGCGGCTCCCGCGATTCCGGGTCGGCAAGCTGCTGGTCGACCTGCTTGAGCGAAGCCAGCATTTCGGGCGTCCGGTGGATGATCCAGACCGGCTTGCCGCGCCATTCGACGGTCATCATCTCGCCGGGCGCGAGCCGCGAGATGTCGACCTCGACCGGGGCGCCGGCAGCCTTCGCACGCTCGGAAGGCATCAGGCTGGCAACGAGGGGAATGGCAATGCCCAATCCGGCGGCGGCGCCAGCGGCGCTGGTCGCCACCAGCAACTGGCGACGCCTCGGGTCCATCGGGCTGGCTGCTGCACAGGCAGTCATTTGTTCTGTCTCCTGGGGTTGGGGGAGCTACGGCATTCGGGGTGGTTTACCCAAGAATCGTGCCGGGAAGGCGGCAGCAGGACAGACATGTAAGCCATTGAAACAATGTAAGTTCGAATGGCCGGGCTTGCCGGAGGCAGCGGTCATGCCAATAATGGCGGCAGTTTTCCAGGGAAGATGGATGCCGTTTGTGGCATCCATCTTCCCCTTACCGGAGCTCATATGGCCCACCCCGCTGCCCGCAACCTTCCCGAACTCGTCTCGTTTCTCGACGGACTCGGCGAGCCGCGCATCGTCATGGATGCGGATTACCGCATCGTCGCGGCGAATGCGGCCTATAGCCGCGAGTTCGGCGGCGGTCGTCCCATCATTGGCCGGCTCTGCTACGAGGTGTCGCACCACTTCACGGTGCCTTGCGATCAAGCCGGCGAGTCCTGCCCGCTCCAGGGCAGCCGGGCCGACGGCAAGACCCGGCGCGTCCTGCACCTGCACCAGACACCGCGCGGCGAAGAACATGTCGATGTCGAAACCACGCCGGTCCGCGACGAAGTTGGCCATATCCGCTACTTCGTCGAAACGATGCGCGTCGTGCGCCACGCCAGCGGCCGTCCGGCGGCCCAGGGGCTGGTGGGTCGTTCGCCGGCCTTTGCGCGCATGCTGGCCTTGGTCATGCGCGGCGCACCGTCGGAGGCCGCCGTGATGCTGCTCGGCGAGACCGGCACCGGCAAGGAACTGGTCGCGCGCGTCATCCACGAAGCCAGCCCGCGGGCGGGCGGGCCCTTTGTCGCGGTGGACTGCTCCGGGCTCACGGAGACCCTTTTCGAGAGCGAACTGTTCGGTTACGAGAAGGGCGCCTTCACGGGCGCCACGCACCGCAAGCTCGGCCTCGTCGAGGCCGCGTCCGGCGGCACCCTGTTTCTCGACGAGATCGGCGAGTTACCGCTGTCGCTGCAGGTCAAGCTGCTGCGGCTGCTCGAAACGGGAACCTACCGCCGGGTCGGCGGCATCGAGACCCTGCGCGCGGACTTTCGGGTCGTATCAGCCACCCACCGCAACCTCGGGGCGATGGTCAAGGCCGAAACCTTCCGGCGCGACCTCTACTTCCGCATCAACACCTTTCCGGTACGCACGCCATCGCTGCGCGAACGGCCCGAAGACCTGCCGCTGCTGGTCGACTCGCTGCTCGCCCGGGTCGCGCCGCAGCGCAGGCTGCGCCTGACGCGAGCGGCGCTCGAAGCACTGACGGCGATGCCATTCGAAGGCAATATCCGCGAGTTGCGCAACCTGCTCGAGCGCGCCAGCCTGCTGGCAGACGGCGACGAAATCGAACCACGGCACCTGGTCGACGTCGACGAGACCCTGGCGCCCGAGGCCACGCCGGTCCGTAGCTCAGAAGGCGTGCCGCGGTGGCTGACTTTGGAGCAGAACGAGCGCGACTATCTGGCCTGGGCACTGCGCAATCACGAGGGCGACCGATCGTCCCTGGCGCGGCGCCTGGGCCTCTCGGAACGGACCCTGTTCCGCAAGCTGCGCGAGCTCGCCGAGAGCCCGGACCCCTGAGCTACCCGGTCACCGCCGCCTTGAGCTTGCGATAGTAGGTGCGCTTGCCGAGTTCGAGCGCAGCCGCCTGCGCGCCGCGATCGCCGGGCAGGCGCTCGGCAACCCAGGCAACGTAACGGCGTTCGAGTTCGGCCAGCGGTATCGGTCGCTCGACCACGAAGGCCGACGCGTCGTTGGGCGACTGCGCGACTTCGACTTGCCGGTTGCGCAGGGCGGGCGCGTCGAAATGGCCAGCCTCGATTTCGTCACCATCGACCAGGATGGTCGCCCGCTCGATGAGGTTGCGGAGCTCGCGGATGTTTCCGGTGTAGTGGCGGCGCTTGAGCGCAGCCAGCGCCGCTGGCGACAGGCGCAACCTGCGTTCGCCGGCGACCCGCTTGAGAAATGAGTTGGCCAGCAGCGGAATGTCGTCGTCGCGTTCTGCCAGAGACGGCACATGGATCGGGAAGGTGCTGATGCGATGGAACAGGTCCGAGCGGAACAGCTCCTGCTCGACCATGGATTGCAGGTCGCGGTGCGTCGCGCAAACCAGTCGGAATTGCGAACGCAGCGTCTCGATGCCGCCAACGCGGCGGAAGGTGCCGTTCTCCAGCAGGCGCAGCAGCTTCACCTGCATCGGCGGCGGGATGTCGCCAACCTCGTCCAGGAACAGGGTACCGCCATGGGCGGCCTCGATCAGGCCGATCTTGCGATGGGCGGCACCCGTAAACGCGCCCTTTTCGTAGCCGAACAGTTCGCTCTCGAACAGGCTCTCGGTCAGGCCGGAGCAATCGACCGTGACGAAGGGGCCGCCCGGGCAAGGACCCGCTTCGTGCACCATCTGCGCCAGGAGCTCCTTGCCGGTGCCCGTCTCGCCCAGGAGCAGGACGCTGGCGCAGGTCGGCGCCACGCGCGTCACCTGCGAGAGCATCCTGTTGAACGCGCCTGAACGCCCGACCAGGCCCTCGGCGGCCGGGCGGCTCGATGCCTGCTTGACCACCCGCATCGTCTCGACGAAGTAGATGACCTTGCCGTGCTCGTCGCGCAAGGGCGTGGTCTCGACGTCGACATGTTCCTCGCCGCGCGAGGTGTGATGGAGGTGCAGCACTCGATGGACCTGGCCGCTTTCCTGGCTGAGGCGCAGCGGACAGGATTCGCCGGCCTGGTCGCAGGGGACATCGAAATGGTGCGATACCTCGTAGCAATAACGGCCCTGCACCGGGTTGTCGCGGGCGAACTCCTCGACGTAGGCGCGGTTCGCGGCGACGATCCGGTAATCGGCGTCCATGACGATGCGCGGTTCGGCTTGCCCGTCGAGGAAGGAAAGCAGCTCCGGCAGCGACCTGAGGGAATATCCCATATGCATTCCGCCATGTCATTATTGACAGCGCTATCTTAGTCCCGTCACGAGCGAGTGACACCGTTGTCACCAATCATTTGTACAACGAGTGAATATCGTGCGCGTCGATTCGCCCCGTGCGTCTCAAATTACTTATCCATAACAAAGTGATAGGAACTATTTGGCGAAAACCGGAAGCGATGGCACGCATGTTGTTTATGGGTGCATAAGATCGTAATTTCAGGAGACACCCCATGAACGACATCCAGCGCCAAGAAGGTTTTCTCGACACCGCCCTCAGCGTGACGTTTTCTCCCATCATCCTTGGCTTCCTGATCGGCGCGCTACCGGTACTCGTGCCGATGCTGGTCGTGCGCGGCCTGTCGCGCATGTTCGGCGGCGGTTTGCGCAGCGCCAACTGATCGGCGCAACCTCGCCTCAGTCCTTGACGACCCGATAGGACGGGTTGTTCATCGCCGCCACGGCGGCGATGATGGTTTCGATGACCTTCGGCCGCGGGAATCCCCGCCGCCAGGCCAGTGCCACGCGGCGCGTCGGCGCGGGTTCCTTGAACGGGATCGGCACCACCATCTCGGAACGATAAGGCCCCGACAGCGCCCCCTCGGGCAGCACCGAGATGCCGTAGCCCGAAGCGACCATGCAGCGGATCGTCTCGATCGAGTGCCCCTGATGCAAGGAGCCCTCGGCATGGCTGATGTCCGGACAGGCGTCCAGCACCTGTTCGCGGAAGCAGTTGCCGGCCTTGAGCACCAGCACATCGTCACCGCGCACCTCCTGCCGTGACATCACTTTTCGTTTCGCCCAGGGATGGCCCTTCGGCACGACGACATGGAAAGCCTCGTCGTAAAGCGCCTGCGTTTCGACCCCGGGCACGTCGAAGGGCAGCGCAACGATGGCGGCATCGACGGTGCCGTACTTGAGGAAATCCGCCAGCAGGGCCGTCATGCTTTCCTCGATGTAGAGCGTCAGGTCCGGCGCCAGCCGGCGCAGCGACGAAATCAGGTCGGGAAGCAGGTAGGGGCCGATGGTGTGGATCACGCCCAGCCGGAATTCGCCATGCAGCGGATCCTTGTCCATGTGGGCGATCAACTCGATGCGACGCGTTTCGTCGAGTGCCCGCCGCGCCTGGGCGACGACCTGGTGGCCGATTTCCGTCAGCGCCACATGGCTCTTGCTCCGCTCGATGAGGACCACGTCGAGTTCCGCCTCGAGGTTCTGCAGGGCGACGCTCAAGGTGGGCTGGCTGACATGGCAGCGCTCGGCGGCGCGACTGAACGAAGCTTCGTCCGCAAAAGCAACGAGATAACGCAATGCAGACAGCTTCATGGCAAGCCCCTATAGGGAACAGCTATAAACAGGATAGACAAAAACTACAAATAAATCATTGACTTACGTCAACAGCCCTACGCATTGTAGGGGTAGATTGCGCTCCACTGTCAAGACCTTTGTTGCATTGCGCCACTGACCTGGCATATGCGTTTTTTCGAGTCGATAGGAGAGCCACATGAAAGTACGTATTCTCGCAGCCTCGCTTCTCGTTGTCGGTCTGCCGCTTGCCTGGGCGGCCAGCGACGAGCCCATCCAGCCCATCCAGCCGGCCAAGCAGATCAACCTCGGCATGGTCGAACTGGGCAAGAAGCTCTACTTCGACCCGCGTCTGTCGAAGTCCGGTTTCATCTCCTGCAATTCCTGCCACAACCTGTCGATGGGCGGCACCGACAACATCCCGACCTCGATCGGCGACCACTGGCAACAGGGTCCGATCAACGCCCCGACGGTGCTGAACTCCAGCCTCAACGTCGCCCAGTTCTGGGACGGCCGCGCCGCCGACCTCAAGGCGCAGGCCGGCGGCCCGATCGCCAACCCGGGCGAAATGGCCTTCACCCACACCCTGGCGCTCGGCGTGCTGGAATCCATTCCTGCCTATGTGCGCGAATTCAAGACCGTCTTCGGCAAGGACAAGATCGACATCGACCAGGTGACCCAGGCCATCGCCGAGTTCGAGAAGACCCTGGTCACGCCGAATTCGCGCTTCGACCAGTGGCTGCTGGGAAAGAAGGACGAACTCCACGCCGACGAGCTGGCCGGCTACAAGCTCTTCAAGGACAGCGGCTGCACCGCCTGCCATAACGGTCCGGCCGTCGGTGGCAATTCGTACCAGAAGATGGGCCTGGTCGAGCCCTACAAGGGCAACACCAAGGGCGTCGAAGGACGCGCCGCCGTGACCGGCAAGGACGCCGACCGCTTCAACTTCAAGGTGCCGACCTTGCGCAACGTGGAAATGACCTACCCCTACTTCCACGACGGCGCCGCCAACACCCTGACCGAAGCCGTCGACACCATGGGCCGCATCCAGTTGGGCAAGAAGTTCACCAAGGACGAGAACGCCAGGATCGTCGCCTTCCTGAAGACGCTCACCGGCGACCAGCCCGCCTTCACGCTGCCGGTCCTGCCACCCTCGAGCGACGCCACGCCGCGGCCGACGCCGTTCGCGAAGAAGTAGTCGCCGCGCCGTCTCGTTCCTGGGCGCCTGCGGGCGCCCTTTTTGTTTCACCGCCGGGGCCGATTGCCAGCCGGCGTGTCGCCGCGACTGACTCTCGGCGTCATTCACTGCTAACCTTAGCCCATGCGCCACGCCCCGCTCGCTGCCTTCCTCGCCGTCGCCGCCCTGTCGGGCGCCTGTTCGGCATCCCCGCACGCCACCTGCGGCCAGCCCGGTCAGTGGCTGAATCCGGCCGACCCCTCGTCGCCACTCGCTGCCGACGCGCTGCTGCAGCGCTTGGCCGGGCAGCAGGTGGTGCTGCTCGGCGAGTCCCACGACAGCGCCGAGGACCATCGCTGGCAGTTGCAGACGCTGGCGCAGCTCCACGCGCGCCAGCCGCGCATCGCGCTCGCGCTCGAAATGTTCCCGCGCCGCATCCAGCCCGTGCTCGACGACTGGGTCGCAGGCAAGCTCGCCGAGCAGGAATTCCTCGTCCGCACCGAGTGGGACAAGGTCTGGACCTTTGACGCCCGCGACTACCTGCCGATCTTCCACTTCGCGCGCATGCACCGCCTGCCCATGCTGGCCGCCAACGTCGAGCGCAGCCTGCCCGAGGCCATCGGCAAGTCGGGCTGGGACGCGGTGCCGGAAGCGCAGAAGGAAGGCGTGAGCCGGCCCGCCGAACCCAGCGAGGAATACCTGAAGGACCTGCGCATGGTGTTCGATCATCACCCGGCCAAGCAGAGGGGCGAGGCGGCCTTCCCCTATTTCGTCGAGGCGCAGACGGCCTGGGACCGCGCCTTCGCGCAGAGCATCGCCGGGCACCTCGCCAAGCATCCAGACGCGCTGGTGGTCGGTATCCTCGGCGCCGGCCACGTCCGCCACGGCCGTGGTGTCGCCCACCAACTGGCGGATTTGGCCGTCAAGCGCGTCAGCGGCCTGCTCACCTGGGACCATGACGAATCCTGCAAGCACATCGCCAAGGGTATCGCCGACGCCGTGCAGGTCGTCGCGCCGCCCAAGCAGAATCCGCCGCGCCTGGGCATCGCCACCGACAACGTCGGCCCGGATCGCCAGGGTGTCCGCATTGCCAAAGTCACCGCCGGCAGCATCGCGGAGCAGGCGGGGCTGAAGGCCGACGACGTGCTGCTGGAAATCGCCGGCCGGCCGGTCAAGGACTTCATGTCCGTGCGTGCGGCCGTGCAGCGGCAGGCGCCCGGCACCTGGCTGCCGATCAAGGTCAGGCGCGGCGACACGGAACTGGAGATCGTCGCCCGCTTCCCCGCCGGCTCATGAGGCGGTTTCTCGTCTTGCTGCTGGCCTGGCCGGGCATCGCCGCAGCGCTGGCGCAACTCGACCTCGACGTGCGCCTCGACCCGGCCACGCGCGAACTCACCGCCAGCGCCCGCCTCGCCGACGCCGCAGGCCTGCGCGGCTTCCGCCTCGCGCCGGAATTCGAGATCGTCGCGCTGGCCATCGACGGCCGCGCCGCCAAGCTGTCCCGCCGCGGCGCCGTCGTCACGCTGCCGCGTGGCACCCGGCAAGTGGATGTGCGTTACCGCGCCATGCTGAAGCCGCTCGCCGCGCTCGACCACCGTGAAGTGCTGGCTGACCGCTCGGCCACCGCCGCGCCCGAAGGCAGCTTCCTGCCGGCCGCCGCGGGCTGGTACCCGGACGTCGGCGCGCTGTTCGCCTATCGCGTTTCGCTGTCGCTGCCGGCCGGGCAGAAGGGACTGGTGCCCGGCGAACTGGTGAAGGAAGACGAGGGCGCCGATGGTTACCGCGCCGAATTCGCGTTTCCGCAACCGGCCGAAAGCATCGACCTGATGGCCGGCCCCTACGTTCTCGCCGAACACCGCCTGAAGCTGCCCTCCGGGCGCTACGTCAAGGTGCGCACCTGGTTCCACCCGGAGATCGCCGAACTCGCGCCCGGCTATCTCGACGACTCCGCGCGCTACATCGAGCGCTACAGCAGGCTGATCGGCGACTACCCCTTCGCCATGTTCAGCGTCGTTTCCAGCCCGACGCCGACCGGCTTCGGCATGCCCAGCCTCACCTACCTGGGCCGCGAGGTGCTGCGCCTGCCCTTCATCCGCGCCACTTCGCTCGGCCACGAGATCCTGCACAACTGGTGGGGCAACGGCGTCTATCCCGACTGGCGGCGCGGCAACTGGGCGGAGGGGCTGACCACCTTCCTCGCCGACTACGCCTACAAGGAGGACGAAGGCGAGGCGGCGGCGCGCGAGATGCGCATGGGCTGGCTGCGCGACTACGCGGCCGTGCCGCCGGGCGAGGATTTCCCGCTCAAGGACTTCACCTCGCGCCAGCACGGCATTGCCTCCATCATCGGCTACAACAAGGCGGCGATGGTCTTCCTCATGCTGCGCGACCGGATCGGCCGCGACGCCTTCGAGCGCGGCCTGCAGCTTTTCTGGCAACGCCACCGCTTCAAGACCGCGGGCTGGGCCGAGCTCGAAACCGCCTTCGCCGAGGCGTCAGGCGAGCCGCTGCGCGACTTCTTCCGGCAATGGGTGCAACAGCCCGGCTCACCACCCTTCGCCGGCGCCGACCCGGATTTCCGCGTCTGGCGGCGCATCGATCCGGCCGTCTTCCCGCCCATCCTGCGCGAGGTCTTCGTTGCGCCGCAGGCGAGCGTGGTGCTGGCCGGGGACGAGGACGAATTGCGCGTACCGGCACTGGCGCTTGCGGCGCGCCTGCTCGACGCCAAACCGGACACGGTCGCCGCGACGCTGCCCGGGCGGGGTCCGGTGCTGATCGTGGGCAAGGCAGGGCGCCTGGAGGCCTGGCTGGCCGCGCAGGAACTGCCGCCGCCACCGGCCATGCAGGTCGGCAGCGCGCGCGTCTGGGCCGGCCGCGATCGCGCCGGTCGAGCCTACGCGGTGGTGTCGGTGACGGATGTCGCTGCACTCAAGGCGCTGGCGCGGCCGCTGCCGCACTACGGCAAGCAGAGCTGGCTGGTCTTCGACGGCCCGCGCGCCACCGCCAAGGGCGTTTGGCCGCCGGGCGTCGAAGCCGCGCCGGTCAGCGCCGCGTCGCCACGCCGATAGCCAGCGCCAGCCAGCCGAGCATGAACGCGCCGCCGCCGAAGGGCGTCACGGCGTGCAGCGCGTGGAAGTCGCCGAAGCTGCGCAGGTAGAGATTGCCGCTGAAGAGCAGCGTGCCGGCGACCATCAGCCAGCCAGAGGCGGCGACCCACGGCGACGGCTTGCGACCGGCGACCAGGCCCACCGCGAGCAGGCCCAGCGCGTGGAACTGCTGGTACTGCAGCGCCGTGTGGAACCAGGACTGCGCAGCGGGCGGCAAGCCGGCGAGCGCGTGCGCGGCGGCCGCGCCGAGCGCTACGGAGATGGCGGCACTCAGTGCGCCGAGGACGAGGAAGGTCTTTTCAAGCATGTCTGAAAGTCAGTCGTGGCGGGACGCCGAATCATAGCGTTCGCCGTTCCGCCAAACCGCCGGCGTCGTGCCGAAAGCACGCTTGAACGCCCGGTTGAACGCGGCATCCGATTCGTAGCCGACGTCGGCGGCGATCTGCGCCGTTGCCGCGGCGCTTTCGCGCAGCCGGGCGGCCGCCAGTTGCAGGCGCCAGTTGGCCAGGTAGCGCATCGGCGGCACGCCGATCAGGCCGGTGAAGCGCTCGGCGAAGGCGGAGCGCGACAGCCCGACTTCGCGCGCCAGTTCCTCGGTGGTCCACGGATGGGCGGCGCGGCCGTGCAGCAGGGCCAGGGCGCGGCCGACCGCGCGGTCGCGCAGGCCGGCCAGCCAGCCGCTCTGGCCTTCCGGCAGGGCCGCCACGTAGCGGCGCACGCCTTCGACGAACAGCAGCTCGGCCAACTTGCCGAGCACGGCCGCCGAGCCGCTGCTGCTGACGGCGAATTGCTCGGCGGCATGGCGGAAGGAGGTTTCCAGCCAGGCGCCGCCGGCGCCGTCGCGCACGCCGAGCTTGAGCAGCGGCGGCAGGGCCTTCAACAGCAGGTTGTCGGGCGTGTCGCTGCCGAGATAGCCGCAGATGATGTGCGTCGGCTCGCCGCCGCCGCCGTAGCGCAGCACCGCTGGCGTGCCGTCGCGTGGCGGCTGCACTTGGTCGTCGATGATGGCCGGGCGCAGGTCCACGGTGCTGCCCAGCACGTGCGCGTCGTTGCGCGGCAGCAGCACGATTTCGCCGGCCAGCACCGGCAATGGCGGCCCGTCTTCGACGCGGATCAGCAGCCGGCCGTCGATCACGTAGTGATAGGCGATCAGCTGCGCCGGCATCCGCCCCTGGGGATCGAACTCCTCCGGCCCGACCTGCGAGACGATGCACCACGGCGCGGTGAATTCGGCATCGAGAAAGACTCCACCGGAAAGGCGCACTGCGGCAAGTACTTCGGAAAGGACGTCCATATTCCCCTCCTTGAACAAGGTCCGGCGCCCCGGTCAAAGCTTCCGGCGCCTCGGGCATTTCGCCAACGACATGAGCGGAATACCTTAGCACTGCGCTCGACTTCCGGCGCGAAAAACATGTCGATCCCCTAGGAGAAACCCCATGAGCATCAATGACGATCTCGGCCTCGCCCATTCCGGCGCCAGCGTCGACAGCCTCGCCCACTACCGCCGCGCCCTGCACCAGTTCGCCTGCTACATCGAGGACCCGCTGGCCAGCGTCGAAGCCGCGCTCGCCGAAAGCCCGGACTTCGTCATGGCCCATGTCTTCAAGGCCTACCTGCACCTGCTCGGCACCGAGCCCGCGGCCATCCTCGTCGCCGCCGACTGCCTCGCCACCGCCCGCAAGCTGCCGGCCAATGCCCGCGAACGCGGCCACCTGGCCGCCATCGGCCAGATGCTGGACGACCAGTGGCACCGCGCCGGGCGCACGCTCGAAGACGTCGCTATCGACACCCCGCGCGACAGCCTGGCGCTGCAGGCCGGCCACCTGTGCGATTTCTACGTCGGCAATTCGCGCCTGCTGCGCGACCGCATCGCCCGCGCCCTGCCGGCCTGGTCGCCTTCCATGCCCGGCTACCACGCGATCCTCGGCATGCACGCCTTCGGCCTCGAAGAAATGGCCGACTACGCCCGCGCCGAAGCACAGGGCCGGACGGCGGTCGAACTCGAACCGCGCAACGGCTGGGCCTGGCACGCCGTCGCCCACGTCATCGAAATGCAGTGCCGCACGCGCGACGGCATCGCCTGGCTGGGCGACAGCGCGGACCTCTGGTCGGCCGACAGCTTCTTCAAGGTGCATCTGTGGTGGCACCTCGCCCTCTACCATCTCGAACTGGGCGAGATCGACGAAGTGCTGGCGTTGTTCGACGGCCCGATCCACGGCGCGCGCTCGACTGTCGTGCTCGACATGATCGACGCCTCGGCCATGCTCTGGCGCCTGCAACTGCGCGGCGTCAACGTCGGCCAGCGCTGGGCGACCGTCGCCGACGGCTGGCAGCCGATCGCCACCGCGGGTAATTACGCCTTCAACGACGTGCACGCGGTGATGGCCTTCGTCGGCGCCCAGCGCCCCGACAGCGTCGCGGCGGTGCTCGAAACGCAGCAGCGGGTCATGCAGGGCGCGGGCGACAACGCAGCCTTCACCCGCGAAGTCGGCCAGCCGCTGGCCCTGGCGATCAAGGCCTTCGGCCAGGGGCGCTACGACGAGTGCGTACGCCTGATCCGCAACATCCGCGGCATCGCCCACCGCTTCGGCGGCAGCCACGCCCAGCGCGATCTCCTCGACCTGACGCTGATCGAAGCCGCGCTGCGCAGCGGCCAGCAGGCGCTGGCCACGGCCCTGTGCGCCGAACGCCTGACGACGCGCGGCCACAGCCCGCTGACCCGGCAACTGCTCGCCCGCTGCGAGCCCTTGCGCGCCGCCGCCTGAGCCTCGCCGCCACCGCTGCGCAAAAGTCAGCCGTGGCGGGACGCCACCTGGGGCCTTACCTCAGGTCGTAGCGGTCCGCGTTCATCACCTTCACCCAGGCGGCGACGAAGTCGTCGACGAACTTCTTCCTGTTGTCGTCCTGGGCATAGACCTCGGCGTAGGCGCGCAGGATGGAGTTCGAGCCGAACACCAGGTCGACGCGGGTGGCGGTCCACTTCACGGCGCCGGACTTGCGGTCGCGGATCTCGTAGAGGTTGCTGCCCGCCGGCTTCCACGTGTACGCGATGTCGGTGAGGTTCACGAAGAAGTCGTTGGAGAGCGCGCCGACGCGATCCGTGAACACGCCGTGCTGCGTACCGGCGTGGTTGGTGCCGATCACCCGCATGCCGCCGACCAGCGCCGTCATCTCGGCGGCCGTGAGGCGCATCAACTGGGCGCGGTCGAGCAGCAGCTCTTCGGCCGTGACGACGTAGTCCTTCTTCAGCCAGTTGCGGAAGCCATCGGCCAGCGGTTCCAGCACCTCGAAGGATTCGACGTCCGTCATCGCCGCCGTGGCATCGCCGCGGCCTGGCGCGAAGGGCACCGTCACATCGAAGCCCGCTGCCCTGGCGGCCTTCTCCACGCCGACATTGCCCGCCAGCACGATCACGTCGGCCGCGCTCGCCCCCGTCTCGGCGGCGATCTTTTCATAGACCGCCAGCACCTTCGCCAGCCGCGCCGGTTCGTTGCCTGCCCAGTCCTTCTGCGGCGCGAGGCGGATGCGCGCGCCATTGGCGCCGCCGCGCTTGTCCGAGCCGCGGAAAGTGCGCGCGCTGTCCCACGCTGTCGACACCATCTCGCTGACCGATAGTCCGGCCGCCGCGATCTTCGCCTTCACGGCCGCGCCGTCGTAGTCCTTGCGGCCGGCCGGCACCGGGTCCTGCCAGATCAGGTCTTCCTTCGGCACGTCCGGGCCGATGTAGCGCGCCTTCGGGCCCATGTCGCGGTGGGTGAGCTTGAACCAGGCGCGGGCGAAGGCGTCCTCGAAGCCCTTCGGGTCCTTCTGGAAGCGCTCCGAGATCTTGCGGTACGCCGGGTCCATCTTCATCGCCATGTCGGCGTCGGTCATGATCGGGTTGCGGCGCACCGCCGGGTTCTCCGCGTCGATGGGCTTGTCCTCTTCGCGGATGTCAACCGGCTCCCACTGCCAGGCGCCGGCCGGGCTCTTCTGCAACGCCCACTCGTGGTTGAGCAGCAGGTCGAAGTAGCCGCCCTTGCCCGTGTTCCACTTCATCGGGTGCGTGGTCCACGCGCCTTCGAGGCCGCTGGTGACGGCATCGCTACCGACGCCGCGGCCCTCGCGCTTGTTCCAGCCCAGGCCCTGTTCCTCGATCCCCGCGCCTTCCGGCGATTCACCCAGATTAGCGGCGCTGCCGTTGCCGTGCGCCTTGCCGACCGTGTGGCCGCCGGCGGTGAGGGCCACGGTCTCCTCGTCGTTCATCGCCATGCGCGCGAAGGTGACGCGCACGTCGCGCGCCGTCTTGAGCGGGTCGGGCTTGCCGTCCACGCCTTCCGGGTTCACGTAGATCAGGCCCATCATCACCGCCGCCAGCGGGTTCTCCAGGTCGCGCTCGCCGGAGTAGCGCGAACCTTCGCTGCCGGTGGGCGCCAGCCATTGCTTCTCGGCACCCCAGTAGGTGTCCTTCTCCGGATGCCAGATGTCCTCGCGGCCGAAGCCGAAGCCGAAGGTCTTGAGGCCCATCGACTCATAGGCCAGCGTGCCGGCCAGGATGATCAGGTCGGCCCACGAGACCTTGTTACCGTACTTGCGCTTGATCGGCCAGAGCAAGCGCCGCGCCTTGTCGAGGTTGGCGTTGTCCGGCCAGGAATTGATCGGCGCGAAGCGCTGGTTGCCCGTGCCGCCGCCGCCGCGCCCGTCGGCGATGCGGTAGGTGCCCGCCGAGTGCCAGGCCATGCGGATCATCAGCCCGCCGTAGTGGCCCCAGTCCGCCGGCCACCAGTCCTGCGAATCCGTCATCAGCGCCTTCACGTCCCGCTTCAGCGCCTCG
>JACRIZ010000095.1 GCA_016235765.1 Rhodocyclales bacterium
TCGTCGAAGGCGCCCCACCAGGTGCCCAATTCCTCCAGCCAGGCATCGACGCGCTCGATCTTGCCGGCCTTGAAGGCGGGGGTGCCGCGCGGCTTGCCGGTGAAGCGGCCGTCCTGCTGCGCCGGGATGGTCGCCACCAGGTGCGGGACGCCGAATTCGCGGGCGATCGGGCCGGTGACGAAGCTGTTGGTGGCGGTGACGATGGCGACGAGGCTGCCTTCGTCGAGGTGGCGCCGTACCAGCGCCCGCGCCGGCGCGCCGATGATCGGCCGGATGCGCGAGGTCATGAACTCCCGATGCCAGGCATCGAGTTCGGCGCGCGGGTGGCGTGCCAATGGCGCCAACTGGAAGTCGAGGAAGGCATGGATGTCGAGCGTGCCGGCCTTGTAGTGCTCGTAGAACTCGACGTTGCGCGCTTCGTGCACCTCGCGGTCGAGCACGCCTTTCGAGATCAGGAACTGGGCCCACTCGAAATCCGAGTCGCCGTCGAGGAGGGTGTTGTCGAGGTCAAACAGGACGAGGTTCATGGTCTTCTTCGAATTGGAGTTGCATGACTTCCTTGAGCAGCGGCAGCGTCGCCGGCCGCTGCTGTTCCAGCGTGGCGCGGTCGAGGTTGTCGAGCACCGCCATCAGCGAGGGCAGGTCGCGCCGGCCGTGCGACAGCAGGTAGCGGACCAGGCTGGGGTCGACCTTCATGCCGCGCAGCAGGGCATGGCGCGTCAGCGCGGCTGACTTTTCCTCGTCGGAGAGCGGCTTCATCTCGTAGATCATCGCCTGGCCGATGCGCGTGCGCAGGTCCTCGCGCAGCTTCAGTCGCGCCGGCGGCTCGTCGCCGGACAGCACCAGCGTCAGGCCGGCCAGCCGGGCGGCGTTGAAGACGCGGAACAGTGCGACCTGCGCGCCGTCATTAAGATGCTGCACGTCGTCGATGGCCAGCAGCATGCTCGTCGGCGTGGCGATTTCGGCCCCGACGTCGGCGGCGGCGACGAAAGATGCCGGCCGATGGCCGGCGGCCGCGGCGACGGTCGCGGCGAGCAGGTGCGACTTGCCGCAGCCTTCCGGGCCCCACAGGTACACGGCCTCGTAGCTTTCGCGGTCGGCGAGGTCGTGCAGGCGGCCCAGGAGTTCGGTGTTGGCGCCGGCGACGAAGTTGTCCAACGTCGGCAACTGTTCGGGCTTCAGGTCCAGCAACAGTTGGCTCATGCATTCGGGCCGCGGTAGAAGCGGCTGGCGAGGTAGAGCGTGCGTAGTTCGCGCAGGCCGACCAGCAGGGCGGCCGAGGCGGGCAGGGCGAGCAGTACGCCGAAGAATCCGAACAACTGCCCGAAGGCCATCAGGGCAAAGATCACCGCCAGCGGATGCAGGCCGATGCGTTCGCCGACCAGGAAGGGCGTGAGCAGGAAGCTCTCCAGCAACTGGCCGACGCCATAGATCGCCAGCACGGCAATGATCGGACCGAAGCCGGCAAACTGCAGCGCTGCGACCAGCAGGGCGAGCAGGAAACCGGTGGCGAAGCCGATATAGGGGATGAAGATCAGCAAACCGGTGAGCAGGCCGATGGCCAGCGCCGAAGGCAGGTCGGCGATCCACAGCGCCAGGCTGTAGTAGGCCGCCAGCGTCAGCATTACCAGCACCTGGCCGCGCAGGAACTGCGACAGCACCACGTCGACCTCGCGGGCCAGGGTTACGGCCTTCTCGTGCCAGGCACGCGGAATGGCGTTCTCGATGCGTTCCAGCAGGGTGCGCCAGTCGAGCAGCAGGTAGAACATTACCACCGGCGCCAGCAACAGGTTCACCAGCAGGCCGACCAGCGCGACGCCGCCGATCTTCAGCGACTCGAAGACGTGCTGGGCCATGCCCTGCAGGCTGGTCACGTTGTCGGCTGCCAGTTTCCTCAGCGAGGCGGGGTCAAGGCGCAGCTTGATGCCGAAGGTCTCGCGCAACCAGGGCGACAGTTTCTCATTGGCCAGCGCCAGCGCGTCCGGCAGGCGGGCGGCCAGCACGCCGGCTTCCTCGACCAGCAGCGGCGTCATGATCAGCGCCAGGCCGACCAGCATGCCCAGCAGCAGGAGCATGACGGCCAGCACGGCCGCCAGGCGCGGCAGGCGCCAGGCTTGCAGCCGATCGACGAGCGGATTGCAGACGTAGGCGAGGATGCCGGCCAGCAGGAAGGGCGTCAGGATCGGGCTGAGCAGGGCGACCAGCCAGACGAAGGCGAGGCCGAGAGCGATCCAGAGGGCAGTTTGCAGGCGATGGTCGATGGGCATTTGCGGTAAAATCGCGCCGTTTACCGTATCTCACGGTGATTGCGGCCAAATATAGTGCAATGAGGGCGCAACTTTAGCCGTGCCGCCCGAGGAACTCAACTTGAGTACAGCCGCTTCTTCCCCGCTTACCTATCGCGATGCCGGCGTCGATATCGATGCTGGCGACAGTCTCGTCGACCGTATCAAGCCCCTGGCCCGTCGCACCATGCGCCCCGAAGTGCTGGCCGGCATCGGCGGTTTCGGCGCCCTGTTCGAGATTTCCAGGAAGTATCGCGAGCCGGTGCTGGTCTCCGGCACCGACGGCGTCGGCACCAAGCTCAAACTCGCCTTCGAGCTGAACAAGCACGACACCATCGGCCAGGATCTCGTCGCCATGAGCGTGAACGACATCCTGGTGCAGGGTGCCGAGCCGCTGTTCTTCCTCGACTACTTCGCCTGCGGCAAGCTCGACGTCGACACTGCCGCCACCGTGGTGGCCGGCATCGCCAAGGGCTGCGAACTGTCCGGCTGCGCGCTGATCGGCGGCGAGACCGCCGAAATGCCCGGCATGTACCCGCCCGGCGAATACGACCTGGCCGGCTTCGCCGTCGGCGCAGTCGAGAAGTCCGAGATCATCGACGGCACCACCATCAAGCCGGGCGACATCGTCCTCGGCCTCGGTTCCAGCGGCGCCCATTCCAACGGCTACTCGCTGGTCCGGCGCATCATCGAGCGCGCCAAGCCCGACATGAAGGCCGATTTCCACGGCCAGAGCTTCGCCGAGGCTGTGCTCGCGCCGACGCGCATCTATGTGAAGTCCGTGCTGGCGCTGATGCAGGCCATGCCGGTCAAGGGCCTCGCCCACATCACCGGCGGCGGCCTGGTCGACAACGTGCCGCGCATCCTGCAGCCCGGCCTCAAGGCCTTTCTCGATATGAATTCCTGGGTCCTGCCGCCGCTGTTCCAGTGGCTGCAAAAGGAAGGCAATGTCGCCGACGCCGAAATGCACCGCGTCTTCAACTGCGGCATCGGCATGGTGATCGTCCTCTCCCCCGAGAACGAAAAACCCGCCGCCGAACTCCTCTCCGCCGCCGGCGAGCAGGTGTTTCGCATCGGCCGCATCGAGACCTGCGCGGACGGCGAGGCGCAGACGATCGTCGTTTAGGCGCGATCGGCGGCGGCACATGACCAAACGCCGCTCCGACAAGATGCCGCCGCTTGCCGAAGCGGCGGCTCCATGCGACGATAGCGGCCATGAACCCTCGCCAACTCCAGCAACTCGACCAACGCCTGAGCCAATGGCGCGCCCGCCACGCGGACGCGGCCAGCCTGCGGGCCGCGTATCGGGCAAAGGTGTTGGAGTTCACGCTGAACTCGATGGCGCTGGAGAACGAACCGGTGGACCGCGAACGGGTGCAGGCGCTACGGACTCGACGCAGCCGCTAGACGCGACCCGCGAACTCGCCAGCGCGGCGGGTGCGCTGACCTATACCGAAGTCTCTGAACGCCTTGCTGCCAAGGTCGCCGATTGCATCGACGACCTGCTAGATTTGGCCCCCACGGCCATCGTCGTTACGCCTGATTGGTTGCGAGAAATCCACAGCCGTATCGCCAGCGAGCTGTTTCCGGACTGGGCGGGGCGTTGGCGCAGCACGGAAGTTCAGGTCGGAACGCACTTGCCGCCGCCGCCGCACGACGTGTCGGTGCGCGTACGCGACTTCTGCCTCGACCTCGACGAGCGCCTGCGCCACATCGGCGGCGTTCAATCCATTGCGGAATTGCTGGCCTGGGTGGATTGGCGCTTCCAGTGGATACATCCGTTCAAGGACTTCAACGGCCGTGTCGGCCGCATCCTGCTGGTGGCTCTGGCCTATCGGCTTGGTTTGCCACCGGTCGATCCGGCGGCAGGCGAAGCGGATCGGCAATCGTACTTCGCGGCCTTGCGCAGCGCGGATGGCGGCGACTTGCGGCCGCTGACCGAGTTGTGGCTGGATCGGTTGAGTTAGCTCCCGCGTAGCAATAGTCAGCCGTGGCGATACGCCACCCTACAGCTTGCCGCTGCTGCGCCAGGCCATCTTCATATGCACATCGCCCCGCCCGAGCTCGCCCAGCATCTGCGCCAGCCGGTTCTGCTGCGTCGCCGGCAGCTTCGCCCGCGCGATCCAGCCAAGGTAGTCGTTGCGCTGGTACGGAGGCCGCGCTTCGTAGGCCGCTACAAGCCCCTTCGCTTCAAGCGCCTCGCGCACGAAGGCGGGCATGGGGTTGAGGGGGCGCTTCAGGCTCACACGAACACCTCCCCATGCTTACCCTCGTTCAGCTCTCGGCACACAGTTCTTGCCTGCTCTTGTGTCCGGCATGGAATGAGAACTTTGCGCCGACCAGTGTAGGCATTGCAGATCGACGGCGTACCGGCGCGCGAAGTTACAACTTCATAGGGGCCCGAGTTTGGCGGTACAACATGGCGCGGCATGATGAGGTCATCAATCGATTTGAATTGTGCAAACTGATACGCATTGGCGTCGCGAATCATCGCATGGTCATATCCGCAAGACAACAAGAGTCAGCCGTGGCGGTACGCCGATTAGACGGCCAGTAGGAGGTCCGCGACGAGCTTCAGTGCTTGTTCCGTCGCGGATGAGTCCAGCGAATCCAGCGTGACGAGATCGCTCATGGAGCGCAGCCAGGTGATCTGGCGCTTGGCGAACTGGCGGGTGGCGAAGATGCCGCGGTCGCGGAGTTCGTCGGGGGGGAGCAGGCCTTCGAGGACTTCCCAGGTCTGGCGGTAGCCGACGCAGCGCATCGAGGGCAGGTCGGCGTGGAGTCTGTACTTGGCGCGCAGGTGCTCCACTTCCATCACCAGTCCGGCGTCGAGCATCTCGCCGAAGCGTTGGGCAATCCGTTCGTGCAGCACGGCGCGATCCGATGGCATCAATGCCAGCGGCAGCAGGCGGTAGGGCAACGGCTCGCTCTGGTGGGCGGCGAAGTATTCGCCCAGCGGCTTGCCGGTGAGGCGGACGACTTCGAGGGCGCGCTGGATGCGCTGGGCGTCGGTGGGAGCGAGGCGCGCGGCGGTTTCGGGGTCGGACAGCGCGAGCTCCTGATGCAGGGCTGGCCAGCCGAGCAGTTCGGCTTCGGCGTCGATCTGCGCACGCAGTTCCGGATTGGCGTCGGGCAGGTCGGCGAGTCCTTCGCGCAGCGCCTTGAAGTAGAGCATGGTGCCGCCGACCAGGAGCGGCACGCGGCCGGCGGTGGTGATCTCGGCCATCGAGGCCAGCGCATCGCTGCGAAAGCGCGCGGCGGAATAACTTTCCTCGGGCGAGATGAGGTCGATCAGGCGGTGCGGATAGCGCGCCAGCGTGGCGGCGTCGGGCTTGGCGGTGCCGATGTTCATGTCGCGGAACACCTGGGCCGAATCGACGCTGACCAGCTCGACCGGGAAACGGTCGGCAATCTCGAAGGCCAGCGCGGTCTTGCCGCTGGCCGTCGGGCCCATCAGCAGGATGGCGGGCGGCAGTGTCATTTGCCGCGCATGAACAGCGCGTCGATTTCGGCGAGGCTCACCTGCCGCCAGGTCGGCCGGCCGTGGTTGCACTGGTCGGCGCGATCGGTGGCTTCCATCTCGCGCAGCAGGGCATTCATCTCGGGCAGCGAGAGACTCCGCTTGCCGCGCACGGCGCCGTGGCAGGCCACGGTGGCCAGCAGTTCGTTTCGCTGCGCTTCGACCACGCGGCTGGCCGGGTGCTCGGCGAGTTCGGACAGCAGTGCGCGCAGCAGCGCGCCGACATCGCCGCAGGCCAGCAGCGCGGGGACGGCGCGCAAAGTCAGTTGCCGCGGCCCGCCGGTCGACACTTCGAAGCCGAGTGCGGCCAGTGCCTCGGCTTGATCCTCGGCGGTGGCGATGTCCTTTTCGCTCACCTCGATTACGGCGGGCACCAGCAGCGCCTGCGTCGGCGGCGGGCCGGCCTCGACCTGGTTCTTCAGCCGCTCGTAGAGGATGCGTTCGTGCGCCGCGTGCTGGTCGACCAGGATCAGCCCGGCCTCGTTCTGCGCCAGGATGTAGAGGCCGTGCAACTGGGCGATGGCGTAGCCGAGCGGCTGCGGCATCACCGGTTCCGCATAGGCCTGCCGGGCGAAGTCGAGGTAGGCGGCGGTGGCACGGGGTTCTTCCACCGCGAACGATTGCTGGAAGGAAACCGGGGACAGACCACGTTTTTGAGATTCAGAAAAACGTGGTCTGTCCCCGGTTTCCTGGACCACCGGTTGCGCCAGCGCCCGCGTCAGCGCGTGGAAGACGAACTGGTGCACGCCGCGCGAATCGCGGAAGCGGACTTCGGTCTTGGCCGGATGGACGTTGACGTCGACGGCCGCCGGGTCGAGGGTCAGGAACAGCGCGTAGGCCGGATGGCGCGTGCCGTGCAGCACGTCGGCGTAGGCTTCGCGTACCGCGTGGGCGAGCAGTTTGTCGCGGACAAAGCGGCCATTGACGTATAAGTACTGCTCGTCGCGCGAGGCCCTTGAGTAGGCGGGCAGGGCGGCCAGGCCCGTTAGGCTGAGCGGGCCGGCTTGGACGGCGACGTCGCGAGCATGGACCGGGAACTCGTCACCGAGCAGGTCGCGCACCCGGCGGCCAAAGTCAGCCGTGGCAAGACGCCGCTTCACGGCGCGGTTGTGCATCAGGCTGAAAGCGACGTCGGGTCGGGCCAGGGCCATGCGTTGCAGCACCTCGTCGCAGTGCGCGAACTCGGTACTCTCGGATTTCAGGAACTTGCGCCGCGCCGGGGTGTTGAAGTAGAGGTCGGCGACCTCGACCACCGTGCCGCGCTCCAGCGCCGCGGGCTCCCTTGGCGTGCCACCGTGGCTGACTTTCCAGGCATGGGGGTGCGCAGTGGTGCGGCTGAATAGCGTTACACGGGCCACCGAGGCGACGGAGGCCAGCGCTTCGCCGCGGAAGCCGTAGCTGGCGACGCGTTCCAGGTCGTCGAGGCTGGCAATCTTGCTGGTGGCGTGGCGGGCCAGCGCCAGCGGCAGGTCGTCGGGTTCGATGCCGCTGCCGTCGTCGGCGACACGGATCAGCCTGACGCCGCCTTCCTCCAGTTGCACGTCGATTTTCGTGGCCCCGGCGTCGAGGCTGTTCTCGATCAGTTCCTTGAGTACCGAGGCGGGCCGCTCCACGACTTCGCCGGCGGCGATCTGGCTGATCAGGAGGTCGGGAAGCGGGTGGATGCGCGACATCGCAAGATTATAGGGGGCGTCGGGTACACTACGCAGCCTATGGAAATCCTCCCCCAATTCATCGCGCAGTTTCTGGATGTGGTCCTGCATCTGGACAAGCACCTGGCGGTGCTGGTCGCCGAGTACGGACCCTGGATCTACGCGATCCTGTTCGCCATCATCTTCTGCGAGACGGGACTGGTGGTAACGCCCTTCCTGCCCGGCGATTCGCTGCTGTTCGTCGCCGGCGCGCTGGCGGCGACCGGTGGCATGGACATCGGCGTGCTGATCGCCGTGCTGCTCTCGGCGGCGGTGATCGGCGACAACACCAACTACTGGATCGGCCGCTGGTTCGGCAAGAAGGTGTTGCACTGGGGCGAGGGCGCGCCGCGCTTCTTCAATCGCGACGCCTACGACAAGGCGCACGGCTTCTACGAGAAGTACGGGCCGATGACCATGACCATGGCCCGCTTCATCCCCCTGGTGCGCACCTTCGCGCCCTTCGTCGCCGGCGTGGCGCGCATGACCTACCTGCGCTATTTCCTGTTCGACCTGTTGGGCGGCGTGATCTGGGTCGTGTCCCTGAGCCTGGCCGGCTACTGGTTCGGCAACCTGCCGGTGGTAAAGAACAACCTGTCGTTCGTGATCCTCGCCATCGTCGGCATTTCGGTGCTGCCCATCGCCATCGGCTGGCTGCGCCAGCGGCTGGCCCACTAGTCGAATGCGCGCCCTCGTCCTGCTCGCCGCGTTGCTGCTGTCGGCGTGCGCCAGCAACGGCGACTTTGCCCCGGGTCAGATCGCCAAGACCGATATCGACCGGGTCGCCGAGACCCACCGCCGCGCGGCTTTCGCCAGCCTGAAGACGCTGGCGGAGAAGCTCTATCGCCGCAATCCGCGCGAGTGGCGGAAGGCGGGCCACCCGAACATGGAGGCGGCGCTGGCCCAGATCTTCGATCCGCAGTTGATCTGGTTGCCGACGCTGGAAGGCAAGCGCGGCGTCGACGCCATTGCGGCGGGCTTTCGCGAGGACTTCCAGGGCGACCGCGTGGCGGCGCTGATCGGCGGCATGGGCGGGATGCTGAACGCCGCCTTCAACGGCCAGGCCGAGTTCTACGTGCTCGACGACCTCGATCCGCAGAAGCTCTACAACAGTGCCCGCAACATCGAGATCGCCGCCTGGAAGCTCGCCCATGCCCGCGACGCGGCCGGCAATCTGCTGCTGGTCTCCAACGAGATGCAGCCGGCGCAGAACCTCAGCTTCGAGCGCGAGTTCGGCAAGCTGATCGGCAGCGTCGACATCCTGTCGACGATCATCGCCGACAAGACCAATCGCAGCGTCGTCAAGGTGATCCAGAACGTGGCTTCGGCCGTCTTCCTGCCCGTACCCTTCCTGCGATGAAGCGCTATGTCATCCTCATCTCGGGGCGCGGCAGCAACATGGAAGCGATGCTGGCTGCCGACCTGCCCGGCCGGTGCGCCGCCGTGATCAGCAACCGGCCCGGTGCGACGGGGCTGGCCTATGCCGCCGGACGCGGTGTGGCCACGGCGGTGATCGACCATCAGGCCTACCCGGAGCGGGCCGCCTTCGATGCCGCGCTGGCCGCCGAGATCGACCGCCACGCGCCCGATTTGGTCGTTCTGGCGGGCTTCATGCGCGTGCTGGGCGACGACTTCGTGCGCCGCTACCAGGGCGGCATGCTCAATATCCATCCTTCGCTGCTGCCCAGCTTCCCTGGCCTCAAGACGCACGAGGCGGCCCTGGCCGCCGGCGTGCGCCTGCACGGCGCGACGGTGCATTTCGTCACCCCGACGCTCGACTGCGGGCCCATCGTCATCCAGGCGGCCGTGCCCGTCCTGGCCGGCGATACGGCCGAGGCGCTGGCGGCGCGCGTGCTGGAGCAGGAGCACAGGATCTATCCTCAGGCCGTACGCTGGTTCCTCGAGGGACGCCTGAGGCTTGCCGACGGCCGCGTTCGGCTCGAGGGAGAGGCAACGACCGCCGGCGCGCTGGTCGCGCCGGCCGGATGATACTCAAGCGGCCCTTCCTGGCCGCGCTGGCGATTTCCTTCGCCCTGCACCTTTTCGTGATCACCGGGCCCAGGTGGCAGTTGCCGACCCTGGCCGAACTGCTGGAGCCGGACCCGGGGCCGACGCTGGACGCCCACCTGCTCGCCCATCCCGGACCGGTGGCCGTGCGGCCGGCGCGGCCGAAGCCGCACAAGCCGAAGTCGGTAGTGCCGCAAGCGCAGGAAGCCAGCCGCGGTGTGTCCGGAGGGAATGCCCGTGGGAGCACGCCTCCCGCGGCCGAGCCTGCGCCGCCCGAGCCGGTCGCCGAGGCCGTCGAGCCGCCGTTGGCGGAAGCTGCGGAGGCGTTGCCGGCAACAACCATGACCCTGCCGAATTACGTGCGCATCGAGTATCGGGTGACCATGGGCGAGGCTGCCTTCCCCATCGGCCGCGCGATGCAGGAAATCCGCCACGACGGGGTCCAGTACTCCATGCGCAACGATGCGGAGACCACCGGCATCGTCAGCCTGTTCCGGCCGGCGCGGATCGTCAATGTCTCGGCCGGCGACGTGGTCGCCAGCGGCTTGCGGCCGCGCGAGTACTGGGTCAGGCGCGACAACGGCAAGGGCGAGGCCGGCCACCTGGACTGGGATGCCGGGCAGGTGCGACTGGACAACGGCCGCAACTATCCGCTCGAGGCCGGCACGCAGGATCTGCTGTCGATGTTCGGCCAGTTGACCCTGCTGGCGATCGGCGGGAGCGCCGTGTCGCTGCCCGTGGCGACCGGCAAGAA
>JACRIZ010000094.1 GCA_016235765.1 Rhodocyclales bacterium
CAATCCCTTGGACAAGAGCAGTCTACTCGGCCAGTCGTCCGTTGACGTCACCAGCTTTGGCCGGGCCACGCACTGCGATCTGGCTCGTTCCGACCCTTGGCAGCCTCAAGATCGTGGAATGAGTGAATCCGCTGCTCGGCCTGAACGGCCGTAGGAAAACGAATACCCGGGCGACCGTATCTGGCTGCAAACGGTAGTTACTCACTTTGACGTAGAGCGGACATTCAGGCCGGTTGAAGGTATGCTATCGGCGTTTCGCAATCCCGCCGCTTGTCACGTTTCGTTTGGCGCCGTTCAAAACCACCTTCTATGCCACTTCGCGCCTTTGCTAGCGCAGGTTGCGGGAAGATTTGCTTGACCAAGCTCGGGCGCAGTCGTCCAAGTTGTCGCGCAAGCCTGCTCCCCGGAACACGTCAGGGCTCAATCCATAAGGACCGCACATGAACGATGAAAGTCGGCACACAAAACTAGACGTTGAGGTCACCGCAACAGGAGATGAGTTGTCGCTTAAGGCAAAAGGAGCGGGGCTGCTTGTTCTGATCTCCATTTGCCTGATTGGGATTATTTTGCTTGGGCTAAAAACGGCCGAAACAGAAAAAGGATACAGCCTATTCTTGCCGATCCTATTTCTTGCCTATACGACGAATAGCTTGATAGCAACCATCGATGCAGTACTTGGACTTACCGTGCGAGTCCGTGATTAGGCGTCATAACCTTCGTCGAGCGGGGTCGGCCGTACACTGCGACTGCCAGTTCCCTCCGGCGCCGCACGGCTCCGAAGACCGGTTACCTCCCAAGTAAGGGAGAGCCCATTTCATTCGTTGGCACTAGAAAGGAGAACACATGGCACTTGAGGAACGCTACGAGATCATTGATGACTCGCATGGAAAGGGCGGATTTGGCCAAATAGCAAAACATCGCGACAGAATTCTTGAAAGACTAGTCGCAGTCAAACGACTACATATGCTTGACGATGCAGCGGCTCGCGAGCGATTCAAGCGAGAGGCCAAAGCTCTCGCACGGATGAGTCACCCGAACGTTCCTGCGATCTATGACGTTCAATTCAATGACGAGCAGATGATGATCTATTTCGAGTTCATCGAAGGTCAGACGCTGCGCGAGCTAATCCAGTCGGGAACGGCACTATCTGTTGAGAAGGCTCGCCGTTGGTTTACGCAGGTCGCCGGCGCTCTTGAACACGCCCACTCAAAAGACATTATCCATCGCGACATCAAACCGGAAAACATCATTGTCTCCAGCGATCACGAGAACGCGACGCTAGTCGACTTCGGAATTGCTCTAAGCGCTGATGATGCGCAGAGCCTCACAAAGCACGGGTACGTGATCGGTACTCCACAATACATGTCTCCCGAGCAAGCTACTGGGGAGACTCTCGATGGTCGGTCCGATTTGTATTCGTTGGGAATTACATTGTATGAAACATTATCTGGTCACTTGCCCCACATTGGTGGCTATCAGTCACTGGCGGATCAGAATGAAACCATCCCTCCCTCGTTCGACGAATTGATTAAAGAATGCCTCGTTCAAGACAAGGTTGCTCGAATCTCATCTGCTCAGGAGTTCATCAAACGCATTCGCTCTGCATTTCGCAGCGACGTTCCTCTTTCCTCTCTTCTGACCGAGGCGCGCCTTCACGAGATTGCCGCGGCCCTTCGGCAGATGTCACCCGAAGACTTTTCTGCGAAGCCTCGCGGGCAGAAGCTCCTTTTGGTCAACCGCCTCAAAGATCTGTTGCGGACAGACAAACCGGAACTACGAACAGGTACCGCTGAGGTAGTTGCGCTTCTCACCCATCTGGCTCGCTTTGAAGGCGAGGGCGAATATCGGCCAGTTATTCACGCAGCTTTCGAATGGGGCTTTAACAAGGCATTCGGGCCAAACTGGCAGGGTGATGACCAAATCCGTGACGCACTAATTGCATCCGCAAAGGCTGCCAACGAATCGTCACACCGCATCCTTTCAACTGAGTTCCTCGCCTTCATGGCCGCAAACGATCTGGCCATTCTTCCGCGTTGGTATGCACATGACGTTCGGCTACTGGTTACAGCGCTCTTGGCGAATACTGCCTGTGGAAAGGAAGCTGACGATCTTGCGGTCCTATACGACGGACTCAACGCAGCAACCCATTGAGTATCGCGTGAGCATTAACCAGGCGCCACAGAGGATGCTCTGCCAATCGGCGGCAGACTCCTAGACCTGGACATTGAGCGTCCGCTTCACTTAGGTCGAGGGTCTGCCCTGGGGCGACATTGGGGGATCGTAGGCATGACCGTGAACGGCCGTTCTGGCCGAGCAGCAGAATCAAACCTTGGTTCAAGGGCAAGTCCTTCTGGCCGATTGCCGGCTTGACCGGGCAGTCCCTACCCCTCGGGATGCCGCTGCCAGATCAGCGTGCCATCGCGCCAGACTTCGCGGATGCGGTGAAATGGGATGCTGTGGCTGAGTCCGTCCTCGTCGACCAGGTCGAAGAAGGATGGGTTTTCGGCATCCCGGGCGATGCTGCGCAGGTCGACGTGCAGCACTTTTCCCGCCACCCGATCCCAATAGCCGATGACGAAGCGGCTCCGGGCGAAGTCAGCGTCCCAGCGGATGCGCGCAAGCAGTTCATCGATGGGTTGCATGGCCGGATATTCTTCCCGGGTCGGTTGAATTCGGTGCTCGCAGGCATCATCCTTTGATGCAGACCAGTGGCGCCAGGCGCGCCACCTTGCGGGCCAGGCCGGCGCGGTCGGCGGCATCGACCACGGCGCCGACGTCCTTGTAGGCGAGCGGCGCCTCTTCGGCGACGCCGCGCCAGCTCGGGCTGCGGATCAGGATGCCGCGCGCGGCGAGTTCGTCGATCAGCGCGCGGCCATGCCAGCGCTTGGTCGCCTCGTGGCGGCTCATGGCGCGGCCGGCGCCGTGGCAGGCGGAGCCGAAGGCGCGTTCCCCGGTGCCGGCGGAACCGGCGAGCACCCATGACGCCGTGCCCATGCTGCCGCCGATCAGCACCGGCTGGCCGACCCCGGCGTATTCGCGCGGCAGTTCGGCATGGCCGGGACCGAAGGCGCGCGTCGCGCCCTTGCGATGCACGAACAGCCGGCGCGGTTGGCCGTCGATGGAATGCGTCTCCTCCTTGCAGGTGTTGTGCGAGACATCGTAGAGCAGCGGCAGCTTTGCGCCGGGAAAGACTTCGGCGAAGGCGGCGCGGGTCAGGTGGGTGAGGATCTGCCGGTTGGCCAGCGCGCAGTTGATGCCGGCGCGCATGGCGCCGAGGTAGCGTTGTCCCAGGGCCGACTTCAGCGGCGCGCAAGCGAGTTCGCGGTCCGGCAGCGCGATGCCGGCCGCCGGCGCCGCGACCACCATCTCGCGCAGGTAGTCGGTGCCGATCTGGTGGCCCAGGCCGCGCGAGCCGCAGTGGATGCTCACCACCACGTCGCCGGCGGCGAGGCCGTAGGCGCCGGCCGCGGCGGCGTCGAAGATCTCGCCGACGACTTGGACTTCCAGGTAGTGGTTGCCGGAGCCGAGCGTGCCCATCTCGTCGCGCTGGCGCTGCTTCGCCTGCTCGGAAACCGCGCCGGGATCTGCGCCGGTAACGCAGCCGTGCTCCTCGATGCGCGGCAGGTCGGCTGCCGAGCCGTAGCCTTCCTGTACGGCCCAGCGGGCGCCGCCCTTGAGCATAGCTGCCATGCCGGCCGCGTCGAGGCGGAGGGCGCCGGTGCTGCCGACGCCGGCGGGAATGCGCGCGTAGAGCAGGTCCGCCAGCCGCGCCTGGTGCGCCTCGATGTCGGCGAGCTTGAGCCCGGTGTGCAGCGTGCGCACGCCGCAGGAGATGTCGAAGCCGACGCCGCCGGCCGACACCACGCCGCCCGAGTCGGCGTCGAAGGCGGCGACGCCGCCGATCGGGAAGCCGTAGCCCCAGTGGGCATCGGGCATCGCGTAGGAAGCGGCGACGATGCCGGGCAGGCCGGCGACGTTCGTCACCTGCTCGCGCACCTTTTCGTCCATCGCCTCGACCAGTTCGCGCGAGGCGAAGATGACGCCCGGCACGCGCATGGCGCCGGATTTCGGCACTTCCCACTCGAACTCGCCGCGCTGCTTGAGCCGCTTCAGGTCCATCTTCGCCTCACACGTCCACCACGCATTGCGCCAGCCAGCCATCCAGCATATGCGGTGCATCCGGAATCGGCAAGGCGCATGGTCTTCCGTCCCGGTCCCGGCGGGACTATATTGATGTGGAAGGGAGGCAAAGGTGGATTCTCCGTCGCTCATCCGCAAGACCGCTGCCGACCTCCGGGTGCCCCCCAACTGGCAGGACTTCGGCGGCGAACGGCGCGCATTCTCCTGGGATGCGGCACGCGCCGGCATGGCCGGTCTGGCGGGCGGCGGCATCAACATCGCCTATGAGGCCGTTGAGCGGCAGGCGCGCACCCTGGCCGGCAAGACCGCCTTCCGCTTCCTGTCGCGCAGCGGCCCGGCGCGCGACATCGGCTATGGCGAGCTGGCGCGGCTGACTGCGCGCTTCGCCAACGTGCTGCGCGGCCTGGGGGTGGGCAAGGGCGACCGCCTGTTCGTGCTGGCCGGGCGCATTCCGGAACTCTACGTGGCGGTGCTGGGCAGCCTGCGCAACGGCACGGTGGTGTCGCCGCTCTTTTCGGCCTTCGGCCCGGAACCGATCGCCACGCGCGTGAACCTGGGCGCCGGCCGCGTGCTGGTGACCACCGACGCGCTCTACGCGCGCAAGGTCGCCCAATGGCGCGACCGGATGCCGACGCTCGAACACGTGCTGCTGGTCGCAGAAGAGGGCGGCGGCACCGCGGTGCCGGGCACGCTCGATCTCGCGGCGCTGATGGCCGTCGCCGGCGACGAGTGCCCGGTGACGCCGACCGCCGCCGAGGACATGGCCCTGCTGCACTTCACCAGCGGCACCACCGGCACGCCCAAGGGCGCCGTCCATGTGCACGGCGCCGTCGTCACCCACCAGGCGACCGGCCGGTATGCGCTCGACCTGCACGGCGACGATACTTTCTGGTGCACGGCCGATCCGGGCTGGGTGACGGGTACCTCCTACGGGATCATCGCGCCGCTGCTGCACGGCGTCACCTCCATCATCGACCGCGAGGAATTCGATGCCGAGCGCTGGTACGGCATCCTGCAGGAACAGGCGGTCACCGTCTGGTATACGGCGCCGACGGCGATCCGCATGCTGATGAAGGCGGGCGCCGACATCCCGCGCAGGTACCGCTTCCCGCAACTGCGCTTCATCGCCAGCGTCGGCGAGCCGCTCAATCCGGAAGCGGTGCGCTGGGGCAAGGAAGTGCTCGGCCTGCCCATCCACGACAACTGGTGGCAGACGGAAACCGGCGGCATCATGATCGCCAACACGCCGGCCTTCGACATCAAGCCCGGTTCGATGGGGCGGCCGCTGCCCGGCATCGAGGCGGCAATCGTCAAGCGGCAGGAGAACGGCACGGTGACCGTGGTCGATGAGCCCGACGTCGAAGGCGAACTGGCGCTGAAGGCTGGCTGGCCATCGATGTTCCGCGGCTACCTCAATGCCGAGGAACGCTACCGCAAGTGTTTCGCCGGCGACTGGTACCTGACCGGCGACCTGGCCCGGCGCGACGCCGACGGCTACTACTGGTTCGTCGGCCGGGCCGACGACGTGATCAAGTCAGCCGGCCACCTGATCGGTCCGTTCGAGGTCGAAAGTGCGCTGATGGAGCACCCGGCCGTGGCCGAGGCCGGGGTCATCGGCAAACCCGACCCGGTGGTCGGCGAGGTGGTCAAGGCCTTCGTTTCGCTCAAGGCCGGCTTCGCGGCCGACGAGGCGCTGCGCATGGAGCTGCTCGGCCATGCCCGCAAGCGCCTCGGCGCCGCGGTGGCGCCGAAGGAGATCGCGTTCCTGCCGGCGCTGCCGAGAACGCGCAGCGGCAAGATCATGCGCCGGCTGCTGAAGGCGCGTGAACTGGGCTTGCCCGAGGGTGACGTTTCGACATTGGAGGCCGGCGCATGACGACCATCGAGCATCCCGCCCCGCCGCCGCCGAGCGGCCCCGTGCCGTGGGACAAGGACTTCGCGCAGGCGCTGCTTGCCGACATGCTGCGCATCCGCCGCCTGGAAGAGAAGGCGGCCGAGTTGTACGGCGAGGGCAGGATCCGCGGCTTCCTGCACCTCTACATCGGCGAGGAGGCGGTGGCCGTGGGCGCGCTGCATGCGCTGCGCGCGGAGGACAACGTGGTCGCCACCTACCGCGAGCACGGCCACGCGCTGGTGCGCGGCATGTCGATGGCCGCCATCATGGCCGAGATGTACGGCAAGCGCGAGGGTTGCGCCCGCGGCCGCGGCGGCTCGATGCACCTGTTCGATGCCTCGACCCGGCTCTACGGCGGCAACGCCATCGTCGGCGGCGGCCTGCCGGTCGCCACCGGGCTGGCGCTGGCGGCGCAGTTGCGCAAGGAGGATCGCGTCACCGCCTGCTTCTTCGGCGACGGTGCGGTCGCCGAGGGCGCCTTCCACGAGTCGCTGAACCTGGCGGCGCTGTGGAAGCTGCCGGTGCTGTTCTGCTGCGAGAACAACCTCTACGGCATGGGCACGGCGGTCGAGCGCGCCGAGGCGCAGACCGACCTCGCCGCCAAGGCCCGCTCCTACAACATGCCGGCGCTGTCCTGCGACGGCATGGACGTCGTTGCCGTGTACCAGGCGACGCAGGAGGCGCTCGCGCTGGTCGGGCAGGGCCCCGTGTTCGTCGAGTACCGCACCTACCGCTACCGCGCGCACTCGATGTTCGACGCCGAACTCTACCGGCAGAAGGCCGAAGTCGAGGAATGGAAGACGCGCGGACCGATCCACACCTTCACTGCGCGGCTGAAGGCCGAAGGCAAGCTGACGGAAGCGGAGTTCCTCGCCCTCGACGCCCGCGTCGCCGCCGAGGTCGCGGCGGCGGTCGCTTTCGCCGAGGCCGGCACCTGGGAACCCGTCGAAGACCTGCTCAAGGACGTGCACACGCCATGACCCGCAAACTCAGTTACCGCGAAGCGATGCGCGAGGCGATGCACGAGGCGTTGCAGAACGACCCGCGCGTCTTCCTGATGGGCGAGGACGTCGGCCGCTACGGCGGCACCTACGCCTTTTCCAAGGGCTTCCTCGAGGAGTTCGGTCCGGCGCGCATCCGCGACACGCCGCTTTCGGAACTCGCCTTCGTCGGCGCCGGCATCGGCGCGGCGCTCGGCGGCCTGCGGCCCATCGTCGAGGTGATGACGGTGAACTTCAGCCTGCTGGCGCTCGACCAGATCGTCAATACCGCGGCGCTCTATCGGCACATGTCCGGCGGGCAGTTCTCGGTGCCGCTGGTGATCCGCATGGCCACCGGCGCCGGCCGCCAGGTCGCCGCCCAGCACTCGCACAGCCTGGAAGGCTGGTATGCCCACATCCCGGGCATCAAGGTGCTGGCGCCGGCGACGATCGAGGATGCGCGCGGCATGCTGGCGCCGGCGCTGGCCGACCCCGATCCGGTGGTGATTTTCGAGCACGCCGGGCTCTTCAACCTCGAAGGCGAAGTGCCGGACCGATGCACGGTCGACATCGTCCGCGCCAAGGTCAGGCGCGACGGCACGGCGGTGGCCATCATCACCTACGGGGGCTCGCTGCCCAAGGCGCTGGCGGCCGCCGAGATGCTGGCCGCAGAGGGGATCGCCGCCGAGGTGGTCGATCTGCGCGTGCTGCGCCCGCTCGATACCGCGGCCATCGTCGCCTCGGTGGCGAAGTGCCGGCGCGCGGTGATCGTCGACGAGGGCTGGCGCAGCGGCAGCCTGGCCGCCGAGGTTTCGGCGCGCATCATGGAGAATGCCTTCTTCGAGCTCGATGCGCCGGTGGCGCGCGTGTGCAGCGAGGAGGTGCCGATACCCTACGCCAGGCACCTCGAGGAAGCGGCGCTGCCGCAGCCGGAGAAGATCGTCGCGGCCGTCAAGGGACTGTTCTCATGATCGAATTCAAGTTGCCGGCGCTCGGCGCCGACATGGACGAAGGCACGCTGCTGGAGTGGAAAGTGCAGGCCGGCGATGCCGTGAAGAAGGGGCAGGTGGTCGCCGTGGTCGATACGACCAAGGCCGCGGTGGACGTCGAGTGCTGGCAGGACGGCACGGTGCACGAACTGGTCGCCCAGCCGGGCGACAAGATGCCGGTGGGCACGCTGATGGCCACGCTGCTCGAACCGGGAGAGCAGCCTGGAGCGAAAGTCAGCCGTGGCGGGACGCCACCCCCGCGCCGCATGGTCTCGCCCGCGGCGCGCAAGGCGGCCGCGGAGCGGGGTGTCGACCTGGGGCGCGTGGCCGGCACCGGACCGCAGGGCGCCGTGACGCTGGAGGACGTCGAGAAGGCGGCGCCGGGAATTGCGCCGCCCACCGACAAGGCCGCCGAAATGCGCAAGGCCATCGCGGCCGCGATGGCGCGCTCGAAGCGCGAGATACCGCACTACTACGTCGCCGAGGACATTGTGCTGGCGAAGGCGCTGGCCTGGCTGCAGGCGGCGAACGCCACGCGGCCGATGGCCGAGCGCCTGCTGCCCGCCGCGCTGCTGCTGAAGGCGGTGGCGGTGACACTCAAGCGCTATCCCGAGCTGAACGGCCATTGGCGCGACGGCGCCTATCAGCCGGCGGCGCAGGTCAACCTCGGCGTGGCGATCTCGCTGCGCCAAGGCGGCCTGATCGCGCCGGCGCTGCTCGACGCCGGCAGCAAGCCGCTGACGCAACTGATGCAGGAGATGACTGACCTGGTGGCACGGGCACGTGCCGGCTCGCTGAGGAGTTCGGAGCTGGGCGAGGGCACAATCACCGTGACCAACCTCGGCGACCAAGGTAGCGAAGCGGTGTTCGGCATCATCTATCCGCCGCAGGTGGCGCTGGTCGGCTTCGGCCGCATCGCCGAGCGGCCGGTGGTCGAGGACGGCGCGGTCAAGCCGCTGGCGGTGGTCTCCGCCAGCCTTGCCGCAGACCATCGCGTATCCGACGGCCATCGCGGCGCATTGTTCCTGCGCGACCTCGCCGACCTGCTGCAACGTCCGGAGGAGATCGACCAATGAGCGGCGACGAACTCCGCGCCGTCGTCATCGCCACGCTGCAGGCCATCGCGCCGGAAGTGGAGGCCGGTGAACTGCGCGGCGACCGGCCGCTGCGCAACCAGGTCGACCTCGATTCGATGGACTGGCTCAATTTCCTGCTCGGGCTGAACAAGAAGCTTGGCGTCGAGATTCCCGAAGCGGACTACCGGAAGCTCGTCACACTGGACGACATCCTGGCCTACCTGGCGGCGAAGACACCCGCGCCGTCTCCGCCTTCTCGATAGCGCGGCCGTGCCTCCGGCCGCTCAGTGGTCTTCGATGTGCGGCACCGAGGCCTCGGCGAGTTCGCCGGTATCGGGATCGACCCAGTCGGCGACATCGAACTCGCCGTCGGCCTCCGCTCCCTCCAGTTCTTCGGCTTCCGCGGCCTTGGCTGATTCCCGGTCCGCCATCGCATCGGCCAGCGAGGCGAAGGGGCCGTACTCGATGCCGTCCTCATCCCGCCAGTAGATACCGTCCGGACGTTCGATGATGCGCGTGCGGCCTGCGTTCCCGGTTGTTTGAGGAGTAACGGTCTTCATGGTGTCCCTCCTTCACGGGCCGCCGAACGGATGCGGCAGCCTGTAGACGTGAATCAGCATACTCTTCATTTTGTCCGCCACGGCGGCCGCATGATCCGCCGGGGAATCGCGGCTTGCCCGGCGGGCGGGGAACCCGGATAATCCGGGTTTCTTGACCCGAGTCATAGGGCTAATCCGCAACACGGGTTAGCCTTTTTCGTCCCAATAACGAGAGTGCGAGATCCCATGGCAGCAGTGATGCCCCAGCCGGCGGCCAGCCGGCTTCTGCTTTCCGGTAACGAGGCCGTCGCCCGTGCCGTCTGGGAATCCGGCTGCCGCGTCGCGGCCGCCTATCCCGGCACGCCGTCGACCGAGATGCTGGAAGTCATCTCGACCTATCCCGACATCTACGCCGAATGGTCGGTGAACGAGAAGGTGTCGCTGGAGGTCGCCATCGGTGCCGCCTTCGCCGGCTCGCGCTCCTTCTGCGCCATGAAGCACGTCGGCATGAACGTCGCCTCCGACGCCCTGATGACGCTGACCCTGACCGGCGTGGTCGGCGGCCTGGTGATCGCCATCGCCGACGACGTCGGCCTGTCCTCGTCGCAGAACGAGCAGGACTCGCGCTACTGGGGCCGCTTCGCGCACCTGCCGATGTTCGAGCCGGCCGATTCGCAGGAAGCCTACGAGATGACGAAGGCTGCGTTCGAGCTATCCGAGCGCTTCCAGTGCCCGGTGATCCTGCGC
>JACRIZ010000010.1 GCA_016235765.1 Rhodocyclales bacterium
GAAGGCAGCATGGCCATCCTGCTCGTCGAGCAGTACTACGACTTCGCCCGCTCGCTCGCCGACCAGTACCTGGTCATGGAGCGCGGCGAGATCATCAAGCGCGGCGCGGGGGTGGATATGGAGAAGGATGGGGTGAGGGAGCTGTTGGCGGTTTAGTCCGTATCGGGGAGCCGTACCGCCACGGCTGACTCTTCGAGACAAGCCGCTCACTGAACCAACTCGTCTGGCGTATCCGGATGGTGAGCCTACGGGAAGTCGAAAAAGTAAGCGGAAGTCAGCGAGTGAAGGGCGCCACTCGTGTTGCCCGGGCGTCGCCGATTACGGTCTTAACCGTTACCGAGTCTCCTTGAATTTCGACTGACTTTATCGAGTCTACGGGAAGCCTGTTGCTACCAGGCGGATTGGGGCGCGGGTTATTGAATAGTGCAATTGGCTTCAGAGTGCTTCTCTCGAACAGGTGAACCACCGTATTCAGTTGGTTTTCGCCGGTTGTCGGGCGGACATTCCATGCGTAGACCATGGCTGCATAATTTGCAGAGCAGAGTCCGGCAATTGATGGGTCCGCTTCGGTAACGACAATATCCCGGTCATCCCAGCGACGGAGATTCATCCAGTTTCCGCTTTTTGTCGGAGGGCCTACTTCGCATGGCACGTCAAGGACTGCGTTGCCAAACACAAACGTATCTTGGCGCTGTTTTGATTGACCAATCGCGTATAGAAGCGCCGTGTCGTACCCAACTGACATCCAGTCTTTGTAAGTTTGAAATGGACAAAAATGGCGTTGGCCTTTGTCGTCGAAGACGTACCGCAAGCGCTGCTCGTAGAGCACTTTGTTGTTCGCATTTCTGTCCAGCAGCTGAATTACAGCTCCGTCCACGTTGGTGTTGCCCGTGGCGGAAATAGCGTATCGATGTCGCACGGCCGGAGTTCTGACGCGAATTCGAGACCAATTCGTGACATCAACTGGATCGCTGTAGACCCGCCAATCGAATTCTCCTTCTTGATACGCCAGAAAGCTAGGCATCCAGAGACGTGGAAGTCCCTTGGGCGGATCGATAAGATCCGGCGCCACCTCAATTGCGACGACTTCGCTCGGGTCGATAAGCGGCTGTTGCGGCCAATTAATATCGATCCCGCAAAGTGGCTGTACGGTAAATGCGAGTCCCAAAGACAAATATGCCTCACGCTCCTGAACGTTAGCCTTTCGCCACTGAATATCGTGAACGATCGCCGCAGGAACTGCGGCCAATGACACGCCAACTCCAAGCAATGACAGCCATAACTTGCGCCGTTCGGGGGCCATTCGAATGGCGGCTGCGCAGGCAAGGAATCCCAACGATATCAACCACAAAATCACACCCCAGCCCCAGCTAGCTACGGGTGAGGCAGCCATCGATCCTTCGTTTTGTATGACCCCTTGAAACATGGGCAAAGTCGCCGCGAGGGCCAACATAAGCACGCCCGACATGTCAGCTGGCCTTCCAGACTGTAGTCTTCGCGCCAAACGATAGAAGAAGATGTTGGCGTATGCGGCCCAGCCCATTACCGCCCAACCGAACAAAATGCCGGCCCACAAGATCATGAAGCCATACGCAACACCATCGCCGACTGACACAAATCCCGGAAGCAGGAGTGATAGAAGCCACAGCGCCCATGCCGCTCGAACAAGCTTTCTGACGAGTGGATCCGGTGTATTTATTGTCTGCTCCCCACCTACAGGTACATCATTGCTCATATCGTTGGCAACTCCTGTCTGCATTGAAAGTGGCCAGACTCATGTTTCAGGGAGCGGCCGAACTGCAAAACGCCGACAGCATACCCGCAGTTATGACAACTGTCCGCCCCTTGCCACGAGCCGCCAGACAAAGTCAGCCGTGGCGACACGCCACCCACGGGAAGCGCGGGCGGCGTGCGCGAACGGATAGGCTATTGGTTGTCGAGTTGCGGGCGCACGGCGCACAGGCCCGACCGGTTGATCGAATACGGCTGGCCGTTGCGCGAGGCGATCAGGCGCTTGCTCTTCAGCTTGCGGAAGACGGCCAGCGTGCAGTCGGTGAGGACCAGTCCTTCACGGGTGTAGCAGGTGATGGCGGTGATGTGTCCGCTGTTGTCGCGCTGGTGCACGATGCGGCCGCCTTTGGCGAGGACGTGCAAGGTCCTTTGCTCGGGTCTTGAGATGTTCATGTTGGATGTTGTTCCGGCAATCGAATGCGAGACGGGCGGCTGGCCTGAAAAGGCAGCCACCGGCGGTCAAGTCATTTGTCGGTAACGCGAAACCTGGCAAGACCAGGGGGTCCGGGTTACCGGATTGCGGCAATGTCCAACATAAAGTTAAAGGTGCATCCGAAGAGCGAACAGCCGCGTCGATGCGGCGGACGGCATGATAGCGCGGCGAGACCCGCCGCTCAACGCAACTGTGCCGCGCGCTCGAACAGCTCGCCGAGCGGCAGCGCCTCGACACGCTCGGCAAGCGGCCAGGAGGTCGCCCCGGCATGGACGACAAACAGCCGGTCCAGGCGCAGCGCATCGAGTGCTGACTTCATCGAAGGCGTCAGGCGCGGCGCGTCGGTTCGCTTGATCTCGAAGCCCAGGCGCCGGCCGCCCTGACTGACGAGCAGGTCGAGTTCCGCGCCGGTATGCAGGCGCCAGTGGTAGCAGTCCTGCCACTCGACGCCGAGCGCGCGCACAATCTGGTGCATGACAAAGCCTTCCCACGAGGCGCCGACGCGCGGATGGCCGAGCAGCGCCTCCTGACTGGTGCCGACGTCGAGCAGCGCGTGCAGCAGACCGCTGTCGGCCAGATAGACCTTGGGGGCCTTGACCTGCCGCTTGCCCAGATTCTCGTGCCAGGGCGGCAATACCCGCACCATACAGGTCGCCGACAGGATGTCGAGGTAGTGCCGAACCGTCGGCTCGGTGACGCCGAAGGCGCGGGCCAGTTCGGCACCGTTCCACAGTTGCCCGGAGTAGTGGGCCAGCATGTTCCAGAAGCGGCGCAGCGTGCTCGGCGCCAGTCGGAAGCCGAGCGCGGGAATGTCGCGTTCCAGATAACTGCGGATGTACTCGCGCCGCCAGCGCAGGCTGGCCGCGTCGCTGGCGGCGAGCAGGGAACGCGGCAGCCCGCCGCGCCGCCAGAGCGTGTCGATCGATTCGGTGCCGACCTCGCGAACATCGAGCCCCGGCAGTTCATGGTAGGCGATACGGCCGGCCAGGCTTTCCGAACTGCCGCGCATCAGTTCCGGGGCCGCCGAGCCCAGGATCAGGTAGCGCACGCGCGTCCCGGCCCGGTCCGCCAGCACGCGCAGGACCGGAAACAGCGCCGGCATGCGCTGGACCTCGTCGATCACCACCAGTCCTTCGAGCGCTTCCAGCGCCAGCATCGGCGCGGCGAGCCGCGCCTCGTCGCGCGGGTCTTCGAGGTCGAAGCGATGCACGGCGCCGGCAAAGCCCTCGCCGATGCGGGTCGCCAGCGTCGTCTTGCCGGTTTGCCGGGCGCCGACGATGGCGACGACAGGAAAGTCCGCCAGCAGGTCGACTATCTGCCTGGCGTGTTCTGGGCGTTCGATCATGGCGAAAACTCTACCATGAATATCGAAAGTCTATCTATTGATTTTCTTGGTCATAACGACATCTCGCCATGGGGCGCGGCGAGATCATCAAGCGCGGCGCAGGGTCAGACATCGAGAAGGACGGGGTGCGGGAACTGCTGGCGGTGTGACCTAAGCCGGGGTGGCGTATTACCACGACTGACATTCACGCACGACTATTCCTCGAAGGTATCGCGCAACACCCCCAGAAGCGCGGACAGGGTTGCTGCGTCCACCTTGCCCATGCGCTTGACGAGCCGCGTCTTGTCGAGCGCACGCATCTGCTCGGGCAGAATCAAGCCCTTCTTGCCGCCGAAGCTGACGGGAATGCGGAAGGGTGCCGGATGGCTGCCGGTGGTCATGGGAGCAACCAGCACGGTGCGCAGCCAGTCATGAATTTCGGGGGGCGAGACAATCACGCAGGGGCGTGTCTTCTGAATTTCGGCACCGACGGTGGGATCGAGCGCGGCCAGCCAGATGTCGCCGCGTTTCACCTTCACCATTGCAAATCCGCATCCCCTGCGTTGGCGAATTCCGGCCAGACCGGGGCATCGGCGCCTTGCGCAGCGATCTCGCGTGCCGCATCGGCCCAGCCGGCCCGCGGTTCGTGATCCCGAATGGGGCGCAGGACGATGGCGCCGTTCTCTACGGAGATATCGACATCGTTTTCCAGGCCGGTTTCAGCCAGCATGGGCTTCGGGATCAATACTCCCTGTGAATTGCCGATCTTGCGAATGGCGGTGCGCATGATCATCTCCAATAAGGTTTTACATTGTTATAACTATACGCCGCCAAAGCAGGAAATCCAAGGGGGATGCTTTGATCGTCAGCTTATGCGGCGGTATGCCAACAAGGCGGGCTGCGCAATCTGACGTATTCCGCGCGCGCCCGGCTGCGCCGATAATGCGGCCATGACCGCCCGTCTGCCCGCTTCCATGCCGACACCCGCGATGCCCTGGCAGGCGAACCTCGCGCTGCGCTTCGCGCGCCGGGGCGACGGCACGATCCTCGCCGCCAGTCGCCACGAGGGGCCGCTGCGTATCCAGAAGGCGCTGTTCCCCGAGGGGCCGGGGCTCTGCCACGCCATCGTCCTGCATCCGCCGGCCGGCATCTGCGGCGGCGACCGGCTGCTCATCGACGTCGAGGTCGGTGCCGAGGCGCAGGCCCTGCTCACCACGCCCGGTGCGGGGAAGTGGTACCGCTCGGCCGGTGCCCTGGCGGAGCAGGCCGTGAGCCTGAAAGTCAGCCGTGGCGGTACGGCAGAGTGGCTGCCGCAGGAGAGCATCGTCTTCGACGCGGCGCAGGCGCGCATGCGCACCACCGTGGAACTCGAAGAAGGCGCGCGCTACATCGGCGTCGAGACGCTGTGCCTGGGCCGGCGCGCCAGCGGCGAGACCTTCTCGCGCGGCGCGCTGCAACTGGCCACCGACATCCGGCTAGCCGGCAGGCTGTTGTGGCGCGAGCGCGGGCGTATCGAGGGCGGTTCCGCCCTGCTCGATTCGCCGATCGGGCTGGCTGGTTTTTCCGTCTGCTCGACCATCATCGCCGCCGGCGCCGACGTGGATGCCGACACGCTGGCCGCCTGCCGGCGGGCCGTTCCTACCGAAGCCGGCGCGCAATACGGTGTCACGGCGATGCCGCAGATCTTCGTCGGCCGCTACCTCGGCCATTCATCCGAAGCCGCCCGCGCCTGGTTCGTCGAACTCTGGCGCGCGCTGCGCCCCCCCTTCATCGGGCGCGAGATGGTCGTGCCCCGCATCTGGAACACGTAGAGGAGAACCCATGGAACTCACACCCCGCGAGAAGGACAAGCTGCTGATCTTCACCGCCGCACTGCTCGCCGAGCGGCGCCGCGCGCGCGGCCTGAAACTCAACTACCCGGAGGCGGTGGCCTTCATCACCGCCGGCATCCTCGAAGGCGCACGCGACGGGCAGACGGTGGCCGAGCTGATGAGCTACGGCGCGACCTTGCTCCGCCGCGACGAGGTGATGGAAGGCGTGCCGGAAATGATCCCCGAGATCCAGGTGGAAGGCACATTCCCCGACGGTAC
Source organism: Rhodocyclales bacterium (assembly GCA_016235765.1). Classification (GTDB taxonomy): domain Bacteria; phylum Pseudomonadota; class Gammaproteobacteria; order Burkholderiales; family Rhodocyclaceae; genus Fen-999. Next base: position 5,639 of record JACRIZ010000010.1, read on the forward strand.
CAAACTGGTCACCGTCCATAACCCCATCGTCTAGGAGAGCCAAATGATTCCAGGCGAAATGAAAGTCGACAGCGGCGAGATCGAGTTGAACGTCGGCCGCCGCACCCTGACGATGACCGTGGCGAACACCGGCGACCGCCCCATCCAGGTCGGCTCGCACTACCACTTCTTCGAGACCAACGAGGCGCTGGACTTCGACCGCGCCGCGGCGCGCGGCATGCGCCTCAACATCGCGGCTGGCACGGCGGTGCGCTTCGAGCCGGGCCAAAGCCGCACGGTCGAGCTGGTCGACTACGCCGGCGCCCGCAAGGTGTATGGCTTCCAGGGCAAAGTGCAGGGAGCGCTGAAATGAAAATCTCCAGACAAGCCTATGCGGAGATGTTCGGCCCGACCACGGGCGACCGCCTGCGCCTCGCAGACACCGAACTCTGGATCTAGGTCGAGCAGGACTACACGATCTACGGCGAGGAGGTGAAGTTCGGCGGCGGCAAGGTCATCCGCGACGGCATGGGCCAGGGCCAGCGCCTCGCCGCCGAGGTCGCCGACACGGTCATCACCAATGCGCTGATCGTCGATGCGGTGCTCGGCATCGTCAAGGCCGACATCGGCCTCAAGAACGGCCGCATCTGGGCCATCGGCAAGGCCGGCAATCCGGACGTGCAGCCCGGCGTGACCATTCCCATCGGCGCGGGCACGGAGGCCATCGCCGGCGAGGGCATGATCGTC
>JACRIZ010000012.1 GCA_016235765.1 Rhodocyclales bacterium
GCGCTGCAATTGCGCAGCACGCCGATCGACGTGCGCATCTCGAGCATGCCGACCCAGTTCGGCGAATCGGTGGTCATGCGCCTCCTGGTGCAGAACGCCTCGCTGATGGAACTCGGCCGCCTCAACATGCCGCCGCGCGTGCTGGAACGCTTCCGCGCCGCCATCCACCGCCCGTCCGGCATCGTGCTGGTGACCGGCCCGACCGGTTCCGGCAAGACGACCACGCTCTACGCCGCGCTCAACGAACTCAATACGCCCGAGAAGAAGATCATCACCGTCGAGGACCCGGTCGAATACCGCCTGGCCGGCCTCAACCAGGTGCAGGTGCACGAGAAGATAGACCTCTCCTTCGCGCGCGTGCTGCGCAGCACCCTGCGCCAGGATCCGGACATCATCCTGGTCGGCGAAATGCGCGACCAGGACACCGCCGAGATCGGCATGCGCGCCGCCATGACCGGCCACATGGTGCTGTCCACCCTGCACACCAATGATTCGCTATCGACACCGATCCGCCTGCTCGACATGGGCGTGCCGCGCTACATGGTGGCGCTGTCGATCCAGATGGTGCTGGCGCAGCGGCTGATCCGCGTCGTCTGCGAGTACTGCGCCGAGCCGCATACCCTGGCGCCGCACGAGCGCGAATGGCTGCGCTACGAACTCGGCGACCGCGTCGACGGCGTCCAGTACCGCCACGGCCGCGGCTGCGCGCATTGCGCCAACACCGGCTACCAGGGCCGCCAGGCGATCTACGAATTCCTCGAAATGACCAACACGCTGGTCGAGGCCGTCAATCACGGCGATCCCAACGAGTTCATCCGCCTCGGCCGCGAACAGATGGCCGGCGAAACGCTGCGCCGCGACGCGGTGCGCCTGGTGTCGGCGGGACGCACCACGCCCGAAGAGGCGATGCGCATTTCCAGCCAGATCGACGAAGAGTGATGGCCGCCTTCGCCTATCGCGGCCGCAACGCTGCCGGCGAGTCCGTCGAAGGCATCCTCGACGGCAACAACGCGGCGGCGGTCGCCGACCAGTTGTTCGGTACCGGCATCACGCCGCTGGAAATCAAGCCGGCGCCGGCGGGCGCGGCGGAATCGAAATCCGTCGGCAGCACGCTCAATTTCGAGCTGTTCGCCGAGAAGGTCGCCCACGTCGACATCCTCCTCTTCACCCGCCAACTCTATACGCTGCTCAAGGCCGGCGTGCCCATCATGCGCGCCCTGGCCGGCCTGCAGGAGTCGAGCCAGAACAAGGCGATGAAGACGATGCTCGGCGACGTACGCCAGAGCCTCGACAGCGGCCGCGAACTGTCCGTCTCGCTGGCGCGGCACCCCTCGGCATTCTCGAACTTCTACCTGTCCATGGTGCGGGTCGGCGAAATGACCGGCCGGCTCGAGGAGATATTCCTGCGCCTGTTCGACCACATGGAGTTCGAGCGCTTCATGCGCGAACAGGTCAAGTCGGCGCTGCGCTATCCGAGCTTCGTCATCATCGCCATGGCGGTGGCGCTGTTCGTGGTGAATATCTGGGTGATCCCGACCTTCGCCAAGGTCTTCCAGGGCTTCAACGCCGAACTGCCCTTCGTGACGCGCCTGCTGATCGGCTTCTCCGAATTCACCGTCGCCTGGTGGCATTTGATCCTGGTCGGCGTCATCGCGGCGGTGTTCGCCTTCCGTGCCTGGATCGCGACGCCGGACGGCCGCTACAAGTGGGACAGGGTCAAGATGCGCATTCCCGTCGCCGGCAAGATCATCCGCAAGGCGACGCTGGCCCGCTTCGCGCGCAGCTATGCGCTGGCGCTGCGCTCGGGCGTGCCCTTGATCCAGGCGCTGACCACGGTGGCGCAGACGGTGGACAACGCCTACATTTCCGACAAGGTCGAGCAGATGCGCGACGGCATCGAGCGCGGCGAGACCATCCTGCGCGCCGCCATCGGCGCAGGCGTGTTCACGCCGGTCGTGCTGCAGATGATCGCGGTCGGCGAGGAATCCGGCACCATCGACGAGATGATGGAAGAGATCGCCGGCATGTACCAGAGCGAGGTCGAGTACGAACTCAAGACCCTCTCGCAGCAGATCGAGCCGATCCTGATCGTCCTGCTCGGCGGCCTGGTGCTGGTGCTGGCGCTCGGCATCTTCCTGCCCATGTGGGACCTCGGCAAGGTGGCGATGAAGAAATGAAGACAGTGCGCCAAGGCGGTTTCACGCTCATGGAACTGGTGGTGGTCATTGCCATCATCGCCATCCTGGCCGCCGTCGCCCTGCCGCGCCTGATCGAAACCCAGCGCGACGCCCGCGCTGCCAAGGCCAAGGCCATCTACGGCTCGCTGCGCTCCGCATCGTCGCTGGCGCGCGCCCGCTGCGAACTCGACCTGGCCGGCACGCCGACGCCGGGGAAAGTCAGTTGTCACGACACGCCGCCGATGGTCGAGATGGACGGCCACCCGGTGCGCATCGTCCATCACTTTCCGGCCGCCTCGGCGGACGGCATCGACGTCGCCGCCGACCTCAACCTGGCGGCCGACGGCCTGGTGGCCAGCAATGGCACGGAAACCAACAGTCTCGGCATCAGCGTAGCTGCCCGCACTTACACAGTCAGCGGCGGCGGCACGCCTCAGTGCAGCGTGACCTATCTGGAGGCGGGTCTCAAGGGGAGCAGCATCATCGGCGCGGAAGTGCGCGTCGCCACCGATGGCTGCTGATTCGGTCTATTATTTCTTTGGTCATATTAGTCACCACGGAGGCACAGCATGAAAAAGCAGATACAGAAGGGCTTCACCCTGATCGAACTGGTCGTCGTCATCGTCATCCTCGGCATTCTGGCCGCGGTCGCGCTGCCGCGCTTCATCAATCTCAGCGGCCAGGCTGGCGACGCCAGCGCACAGGGCGTGGCTGGCGCGCTGTCCTCAGCGACGGCCTTGAACTATGCACAGCGCATGGCGACCAACGGCGTCAGTGGAACCGCAATTACGTCCGGTACGACAACCTGCAACGCGCTCACTGCCCTCCTGGCAGGCGGCGCCTTCCCAACCAACGTCTCGTTTGTCAACAGTGGCGCCGCCATTACCTGCACGAACCCGGCGGGAGCGGGCGGAACGGACATCACGTCGTGCATGGTCCGGCATTCGCAGGGTGCCACGGCCGCCGGTTTCGCCGTGACGGCCATCTGCACCAACTAACGCGGTTATCGATGCCGGGGGGCTGAGTTCGCGGCGCAGTTGCCGCGGCACCCTTCGCACCGGAGCCTTGACCTGATGAGCGGGTGGCGGGGAGCATGGCTCGCGGCCGCGCTGGCCTTGTTGGCCGGCGCGGCGCAGGCGGCTACTTACGCCTACCGCAACGACACCTTCTCCTACGACACGCCGTCAGGGAGTGCCACCACGGTCGGCTGGCACAGCAGCGGTGCCTCGCCCGGCTGCACCCAGTATCCGAACGGCGACGACGACTGGGCGGATGTCGCCTTTCCGTCCGGCTTCACCTTCACCTTCGGCGGCACCGCCTACTCGGGTGTACGGGTGTACTCGAACGGCATTCTTGCCTTCGGGACCGACGTTTCCGGTTTCCATCGCGACTACTCGCCACAGGCGCTGCCAATCACGGGCCCGCCGGTCGCCTACTCGGGATGTCCGCGCGCAGTACCCGTCAACCTGATGCTCGCCTACTGGATCGACATCGTCGCCGGCACGGCCAACGGCACCAGCGGCGCCTCGGTCAGGTACGAAATGCTGGGCACGGCGCCGAACCGGCGCTTCGTCATCTCCTGGGTGAACGTCAAGCTCTACAACACGACCACCCGCTACAACTTCCAGATCGCCCTCTACGAAAGCGCTGCCGGCACCAACGGGAACTTCCGTTACCAATACACCTCGGGGTCCAGCAACGGCAGCAACGCGACGGTCGGCGTGCAGATCTCGACCACCGACTACACGCAGTACTCCTACAACCAGCAGTTCATCGACACCACCAACGGCACGGCCATCCTCTGGTACCCGGCCAACCAGTTGGCGACCAAGGCCGCTGAATACCGCTTCGACGAGAGCGTCTGGACCGGCGTGGCCGGCGAGATCAAGGATACCTCCGGCAACAGCCGCGACGCCTCGCGCGTCGGCGCCGCTGCCAGCACGGCCAACGGACGGCTGTGCCGGGCCGCCGACATTCCGCGCAATACCTCGGCAGACACCATCGACGCGGTGGCGACGCCATTGACGGTAGGCCAGGCCGGCTCGATCGACTTCTGGTTCCGGTCTGACTCGGCCTGGAACGCGAGTTCGTCGCAGGCGATGCTGTTCGATGCCACGTTGTCACAGAATCGCCCGTTCTTCCTGATGAAGCAGGCCGATGGCGCGCTCTACTTCGCAGTGTCAGACAGTACCGGCAACAAGATGGAGGCGCTGACCTCGACGCACAACTACGCCGCGAACACATGGCATCACGTCGGAGTGACCTGGAACATCCGTGGCGGTACCAACCTCAGCCTGATCCAGATCTACCTGGATGGAAACCTGGCGGCAACCGACCGGGGAACGACCGACGGCACGCTGCCGTCGCTCGGCACCTTGTACGTCGGCGACAATCGAACAGCCGGCGTCATTCCCAGCCAGGGCACCGGCAACAGCGCCAACGGCATCATCGACGAGTTCTACGTCTACGGCATCGACGTCAGCGAGCCGCAGATCGATGCCGACATGAACCTGACGCGCCCGACCTGTACCGCGCTCGACCACTTCCACATCATCCACAACGGCAGCGCCGCCTGCGGTGCCGCCAACGTAACCATCGAGGCGCACGACCTCAATCACGCCCTGTTCAGCCTGGCCGGCAGCACGATGTCGGTGGCGACCAACACCGGGCATGGCAGTTGGTCGGCGGTGACGGCGATCAACCCGGTCGTCAACCTCGGCGGCGGAATAGCGAGCTATACGTTCGCCAACGAAGCCAGTGTCGTGTTCGCCCTGACCAACCCGTTTACGGAGACGGTCAACATCAACGTCAGTTCCGGCAGCATCACCGAGCACAGTTACGTCGCGGCTACCTGCTCTGCTCCCGACTACACGTTTGGCACGGTCTGCGATGCCGACCTGACCTTCGGCTCCTGCGTCAGCGCCTACGAATGCCTCGCCACCGGCCTGACCTACAACAACCTGACGACGCCCTCGACAGCGCGCAACCCGCTCTACACGCAGCTCGCCGGCGCGGCGTTTTCGTTCGACGTGATCGCCCTCGATTCTTCCGGAAACCGTGTGACCGGCTATGCTTCGGACGCCGACAAGACGGTCGCGGTGGACTTGATCGACGGCACGGCTGCATGCGCGAGCGGCACGTCGGTGAAGTCGGCGACTCTGACCTACACCAAGGCCGGCCAGCCTACCGACCAGGGCCGCAAGGCGGTCACCTTCACCGCGGTCGACAATGCTTACCCGAGCCTGCAATGCCGGGTTACCGACGCCAATACCAGCGTCATTGCGTGTTCGAGCGACCGCTTTGCCATCCGTCCGCAATCCCTGTCCATCAGTTCGGCCATGAACGCCGATACGGCAGGAGCCAACACCAGCGCGACGCCAACGGCGGCGGCCGGGGGCAGCTTCACCCTGTCGGCGACGGGCGTGGTGGGCTACACAGGAACGCCGACCATCGACGCCACAAAGGTGGAAGCCCATTCGGGTGCCGCAACCACCGGTTCCATTGCAGGTGCTTTCTCCGCGGGCAACGTGCTGACTGGTATCAGCTCCGGCGCTGCCTTCGCCTACAACGAAGTCGGCTACTTCCGGTTCGCGCCGTTCGGCGTGATCGATATCGGCTTCACCGCCATCGACCAGCCAGATGACTGTACCGACGATTTCTCCAACACGGCCGTGGGCGGCAAGTTTGGCTGCAAGTTCGGCAATCTCGCCAACACAGACTACTTCGGTCGCTTCATTCCGCACCACTTCGACACCGCCGTGACGCAAGGCTGCACCGCCGGCTCCTTCACCTATTCCGGGCAGCCCTTCGGTGCGACCGTCACCGCGCTCAACTCCTCCAATGGTACGACTCAGAACTACCAGGGCGGATTCGCCAAGGCAGTGACCCTGTCGGACGGTAACAGCGCGACCAACAACAGCACGACCCTGGGCACCCTGAGCAATTCCGCCGTTGCGGCTGCCAGCTTCAACAACGGCGTGGCAACGGCCAACACGCCGACGTACACGTTCACCACCAAGACCACGGCGCCAATGGAGTCACCATCCACAGCTCCGCTCAAGTTGCGCGCCACGGATGCCGAAGGCGTGACATCCAGCGGCGGCACCGAAGGTACCACCGTGGTCCGCTCCGGCCGCCTGCGCCTGTCGAATGTCTACGGCTCGCTCACGCCACTGACGGTACCGGTGGAACGACAGTACTGGACCGGCAATTCGTGGATCAGGAACGCCGCCGATACCTGCACGGTGCTGGCGCAGAACAACATCTCGTTGTCGCCGGCCGGTTGGGGCGTCGCCATCGTCGGCGGCAACATCCAGCTCGTGCCGACCGGGCCGGGCAGCGTCATGGTCTGCGCCGACCTTGACGCGGACCATGGTGTCACCTGCGTTGCCACCAGCGCCGCGTTGCCTTGGCTGCAATCGCGCTGGCCGGGCGCGGCAACCTGGGACAACGACCCGTCCGCCACCGCCACCTTCGGCGTGTTCAGCCCCGATGTCCGGCGCGGCATCTACAACCGGGAGATGTACTGATGGCAGGTGGGCGCGCCGACCGCGGCTTCACGCTGGTCGAACTGGTCACCATCATGATTCTGATCGGCATCCTCGCGGTCGTCGCATTGCCGAACCTCAGCCAGACGCAGGGCTTTGGCGCTACCAGCTTCCGCGATCGCGTTGCGGCGTCGCTGCGCTTTGCGCAAAAGTCAGCCGTGGCGAAGCGCCGCATGGTCTGCGCAACTGTCGCACCGGGCAGCCTGACTCTGACCGTCGATGCGGCCTTTGGCGCCGGTACCTGTGCCAGTGCCTTAGCGGGGCCTGATGGCGCGAACCCGGCGGCAACGGGCCCGGCCAGTGCGCCGCTGACTGCGGTGCCCGCCGGTCCGCTCCACTTCCAGCCTTCGGGTGCGGTGACCAGCGATGCGGCAGGACTGGTTCAGACCACCTACGTGCTAACCGTTACCGGCCAGGCGCCGATCACCGTGAATGGATGGACCGGCCATGTCAATTGACTCGCGCCGCCGCGCGCGCGGCATGACGCTGATGGAATTGATCCTGTCCATCGTCGTCATCGGCGTCGGTCTGGCCGGCGTGCTCGTGGCCTACAACCAGGCCGTAGTGCGCTCCGCCGATCCCATGGTGCGCAAGCAGATGCTCGCCATCGCCGAGGAGATGATGGAGGAGGTCACACTGAAGCCGTTTGCGGTCCAGCCGGTCGTTCCTGCTGCCGGTTGTGCGCGCGCCACCCACGACGATGCGCGGGACTACCACGGCTACGACCAAACGGGCATCTGCGACATCGATGGCACTGCCATTGCGTCGCTGGGCGCTTACAGAGTGCAAGTGGCGGTCACGGCGACCACACTGCCCAATGGCGTCAATGCGCTGCGTATCGCGATAACCGTCATGCGCGGCGCCGATACGCTGACGCTGGTTGGCTACCGCACGGCCTGGGCCTGACCATGAAGCGGACTCGCGGTTTCACGCTGATCGAACTGGTGGTGGTGATCATGATCACCGGCATCATGGCGGCCAGCATCGCCGTGTTCTTCGTGCCGGCGATCAACGCCTATTTCGATACCCGGCGGCGCGCCGAAATGACCGACACCGCCGACACCGCGCTGCGCCGAATGGCGCGCGACGTGCGCCGCGCCGTGCCGAACTCGATCCGGATCGTCGGCGACCAGTGCTTCGAACTGGTGCCGACCAAGGCCGGCGGGCTGTATCGGCGCGCGGCCGACATCGTCAACGCTGGCGTTGATCCGCTCGACATCACCCAGCCGGACATCAGTTTCGACGTGCTGTCGCCCATGAACGGCGTGTTCGGCAACGACTTCGTCGTCATCGGCAACCAGAACGGCAACGACGTCTACGACGGCACGAATCGCGGCATCATCGCCACTTGGGCGACGCCGAACCCGGCGGGTGCGGCCGTCGGCACCGGGCGAATCACGCTCGGCGCCGCGACCCAGTTCCCCGCCGGTTACGACGGCGGCCGCTTCCAGGTGGTCGACGCCATCGAGCAGAGCGTGTTCTACATATGCAGCGGGACTGGTGTAGCCGGGGGCAACGGCACCGGCCAACTGCGGCGGCTGGTGCGCGCTTTTACTGCGGCAGTGCCTGCGGTTTGCCCGGTCGGCGGCGAATTGCTGGCGAGCACTGTTGAGGCCTGCACCTTCACCTACAACCCGGCCACGAGTGCAACCCAGGCGGCCGGCTTCGTGTCCATGCAGATCGACTTGACCGCGGGCGGCGAGACGATGGGGCTGAGCCACGGCACCCATGTGAGCAACGTGCCATGAGACGCCACCAGACCGGCCTCGGCCTGATTGCTGCGATCATGATCCTGGTGATCCTCGGCGGCTTGTCGGCGGCGATCGTTTCCCTGTCGACCGGCCAGCACATGAGTTCGGCGCAGGACGTGCTGTCGGCGCAGGCCTGGCAGGTGGCGATGGCCGGCAGCCGGGGCGGCATCGACCAGGCGATGAGCGGGGCGGCCTGCGGCGGAACCTGGGTGAGTCCGGACTATCCGGCATTCAGCGTAACTGTCGTTTGCGCCTCGACGGATTACAACGACGGCGAGATAGCGGCGGGAACTGCCCGGGTGCTGCGGGTCTTCAACATTACCGCAACCGCCTGCAACGGCACCGCGGCGGCCTGTCCGGACAACGCCGCATCGGCCGGCGCAGGCTATGTCGAAAGGCAGAGGGTTGCGGTCGCCGCCTGCCAATGGGGGGGCGCAGCGTGCATCGGGCCGCCGTGATCGGCTAGGCAGGAGAAAAGGAACCACGGGATTGACGCGGTATTTGAGGTTTCAAACGGCCGCGTTTCCTTTATTAATGCTGCAATCGACCGCCGTGTTTTCGGCGGCGGCTTGACTTGGGGGCGGAGCGGAACCGTATGTGGCCTTTTGGGCTGAAAGCGCTGGGCGGCAATGGCTGGACATCGGTGGTCTTTTCGGGCCGCACGGTGCAGCTTGCCCATATCCGCCGCCGGGCGGACGAACGTCCCGAACTGGTCGGCTGGGAGTCGTATCCGCGCGAGGGCAGCGACCTGGATGTCGTCAAGCGGCTGCGGTCGGGCAAGCGGCTCGGCGCCGGGCGCTGCACGCTGCTGCTGCCGCACGGCCAGTACCAGTTGCTGCAGGTCGATGCGCCGGCGGTCGCCGCCGAAGAGTTGCGCAACGCAGTGCGCTGGAAGGTCAAGGACATGGTCGACTTCCCGGTCGAGGATGCCGGCATCGAGTGCCTGCCACGGGCGGCAGGCGCGCGCGCCGGGCAGATCTACACCGTGGCGGCCAGCCGCAGCGTGCTGCAATCCTGGGTGCGGCTGTTCCAGGACGCCAAGGCGCCGCTGCACGCGATCGACGTCACCGACCTGGCCCAGCGCAACGTGTCGGCCCTGTTCGAGGACAAGAACCGTGGCCTGGCCTTGCTGGCCTTCGACGACAGCGGCGGTCGGCTCAGCTTCACCTTTCAGGGCGAGCTCTACTTCTCGCGCCACATCGACGTCGTGACGGCCGACATGGCGAATGCCAGCGTCGAGCCCGGTGCGCTCTACGAACGCGTGCTGCTCGACGTGCAGCGCACGCTGGACAACGTGGACCGCAGCTACAGCAATATCCCGATCGCGCGCGTGCTGGTGGCGCCGCCGCCGGGAGCGGAGAAGTTCGTCGACTACCTGCGCGAAAACCTCTACCAGCCGGTCGAAATGCTCGACTTCGCCAAGCACGTCGATATCGCCAAGGTGCCGGTGCTGGCCAAGCCGGCCGCCCAGGGGCAGGCGCTGCTGGCGATCGGCGCCGCGCTGCGCGAGGAAGGAGTCGCGCCGGCATGACGCACCACATCAACCTCTATGATGCTGCGCTGCTGCGCCGGCGCGAATGGCTGACGGCAAACAACCTGCTGTTCGCACTGGTGCTGGTCTTCGCCGTCATGCTCGGCTGGGGCGCCTGGGCACGCATCGATGCAGCCGGCCTGGCGCAACAGGCCGCGGCGCTCGACAACCGCCTCAAGGCGGCGCGCGAAGAGTCGGTGGCGCTCGGCAACCAGCTCTCGAACCGCCGCGCCGACCCGAAACTGGAACTGGATCTGGCGGCACTGAAGGAACTGACGGGCGTGCGCCAGGAGATCCTCGCTGCGCTCGGACAGCAGGCGACCCCGCAGACCGTCGGCCATGCGGACTACCTGCGCGGGCTGGCCCGCCAGAGCGTCGCCAACCTGTGGCTCACCGGCTTTTCGGTGGGTCCTGACGGCACGCGCATGGAAATCCGCGGCCGCACGCTCGATCCGGCGCTGCTGCCCGAATACATCCGCCGTCTGAATGCCGAACCGGCGTTCCGCGGCCATCGCTTCGCCGCGCTGAACCTCGGCAAGCCGGCGCCTGCGCCGGGCGCCAACGCCGCCGCCGCGGAAGTTCCGCCCTGGCTCGAGTTCGCCCTGGTGCCCGAGCTGGAACCCACCCCGGCGGGAGGGTCGCGATGAACGCCCTATGGCGCAAGTGGGCCGACCGCTACGGGTCGCTGAGCCGGCGCGAGCAACTCTTGATTGGTGCAGCGATCCTCGCGGCGGTCTTCTTCCTGCCGCTGACGCTATGGGTCGATCCGCCCAGCAAGCGCGCGAGCACGCTGCGCACCCAGCTCGACACCCAGCAGAAGGAACTGGATGCGCTTCAGGCACAGGTTGCCGGGCTCAAGGCGCAGTTGGTCGATCCCGATGCCGCCAACCGCAGGGCGCTGGCGGAGCTGCAGGCCCGGCTGACGTCGATCGACGGCGAGATCGGCAGCCTCGACGACAAGCTGGTGCCGCCGCAGAAGATGGGCAAGGTGTTGCAGACCGTGCTGTCGCGCCATCGCGGCCTGTCGCTGGTCAGCCTGCGTTCCTTGGCGCCCGAGCCGCTGCTGGCGCCTCCCGAGGAAAAGAAGAATGCCGCAGCAAAGTCAGCCGTGGTGGTACGCCAGGAAAACATCTGGCGCCACGGGCTGGAGATTCGTATCTCCGGCAGTTATGGGGACCTGCACGCCTATGTTGCGGAACTCGAGCGCGCCCCGCAGCGCCTGCTCTGGGGCGGCATGGCGCTCAAGGTGACGACCTGGCCGCGCAGCGAACTGACCTTGACTGTATACACGCTCAGCCGCGAGCGGGACTGGTTGGCCGTATGAACGCGAAACGAAGTGTCCTGCTGTTGCTGGCGTTGGCCGGTACGGTGCATGCCCAGGGCCTGCCCGATCCGACCCGACCACCGGTCCTCCTCGAAGGCGAGCCGGCGGCGACGGCCGCGCCGAGCGGCCTGCAATCGATCATCCGCCGCGACAAGGGCAAGTCAGCGGCCGTGATCAACGGCCAGTACGTCGAGCTCGGCGGCAAGGTCGGCGATGCCCGCCTGGAACGCATCGGCGAGGACTTCGTCGTGCTGCGCTCGGCCAGCGGACGCGAAACCATGTATCTCACGCCGGGTATCGGCAAGAAGAAGGCGAAGCCATGATGACCAGAACCCTGACCATGACCTGGGCGGCCGCCGCCGTCCTGCTGGCCGGCTGCGCGCCACAGCAGTTCCGCAGCGGCGCGGTGCACGACAGCATCGGCGCCGAACTGAAACAGGCGACGGCGGAACGTTCGGCGAAGGACGCCGCGACCGACAAGGCCCTGCTGCCGCCGCTTGCCGCCGAAATGCCCAAGGTGCCCACCGGCCCCGCCGCCGAGCCGCGCTTCGATTTGTCGGTGGTCAATGCGCCGGCCCAGCAGGTGTTCATGGCCATCGTCACCGGCACGCGCTACAACATGCTGGTGCCGCAGGATGTCGCGGGCACCATCACCATCAACCTCAAGGACGTCACGGTGCGCGAGGCGCTCGACGCGATCCGCGAACTGTATGGGTACGAATATGCGGTGAAGGGCAACCGCATCACCGTGCAGTCGAACGCGATGCAGACCCGCATCTTCCAGATCAACTACCTTGCTTCGCGCCGCCAGGGCGCCAGCGAGCTGCGCGTCACATCGAGTTCGATCGGCAGCGGCACGCCGGCCAGCGGGGCCACCTCGTCCGGCAGCACGAATACGCCGCCGCAGGGCCAGACGGGGACCGCGACCCTGACCAGCCGCGTGCGCACCGAGACCGACGCCGACTTCTGGGGCAGCCTGAACACGGCGCTCTCGGCTATCGTCGGCAATGCCGATGGCCGCAAGGTGGTCGTCAATCCGCAGTCCGGCATCGTCGTCATCAGTGCCCTGCCGCGCGAAATCCGCCAGGTCGAGAACTACCTGCGCGCGACGCAGGCCGTGGTCGACCGGCAGGTGATGCTGGAGGCCAAGATCCTCGACGTCGCGCTGGCGCAGGACTTCCAGGCCGGCATCAACTGGGCCGGCTTCCGCAGCAGCACCAACAGCCAGAGCGCCATCGGCATCGCCGCGCCGGGCACCACACTGAATGCCGCCTCGGGGACGCCGGCGACGCTGACGAACGGCTCCGTGACCGTCACCCCGGGCCGGCTCGGTACGGTGGCGGCGACCGCACTCGGCAGCGGTTTCACCGGCCTGGCGCTGCAGACCTCCAACTTCGCGGCGCTGCTCAACTTCCTCGAGGAGCAAGGCACGGTCACCGTACTGTCCAGCCCGCGCATCGCCACCATCAACAACCAGAAGGCCGTGCTCAAGGTGGGCACCGACGAACTCTTCGTCACGGGCCTTACCACGACGACCACGACCAGCGCATCAGGAGGCAACCTGACCACGCCGACCCTGACGCTGCAGGCCTACTTCTCGGGTATCTCGCTCGACGTGACGCCGCAGATCGACGAGGACAGCAACATCGTCTTGCACATCCACCCGGCCGTCAGCGTGGTCAAGGAGAAGGAGAAGATCATCGACCTGGGCACGACCCTGGGCACTTTCCAGTTACCGCTCGCCTCGTCGAGCGTCAATGAAACCGACAGCATCGTGCGCGTGCGCGACGGTAACATCGTCGCCATCGGCGGCCTGATGGCGCAGACCCAGACGCAGGACCGCAGCCAGGTGCCGGGCCTGGGCAGCGTGCCGGGCGCCGGCTACCTGTTCGGCCAGCGCGCCACCAGCGCCAGCAAGCGCGAACTGGTCATCCTGATCAAGCCGACGCTGATCGCCTCCGACCGCGCCTGGCTCAAGGACCTCGACGGCACCAGCGAGCGCATGCAGAAGCTCGATCCGCGCGAGTTCATGGGCGGAGACCGCTGAGCGGCGGCGCCATGTATCTTGGCCATTTCGGGCTGACCGAACTTCCCTTCAGCATCACGCCGGATACCCAGTTCGTCTATTCGGCGGCTTCGCATCAGGAAGCGCTCAATACGCTGCTGCTGGCCGTGCGCGGCGGCGAGGGCTTCGTCAAGATCACCGGCGAGGTCGGTACCGGCAAGACGCTGCTCTGCCGGCGCTTCCTGGCCACGCTGGGCGATGAGTGCGTGCCCGCCTACATACCGAATCCGCAGTTCGATGCCCGGGCGATGCTGCTGGAGGCCGCCGAGGAACTCGGGGCGACCTGCGGCGATGACGACAACAACGTGCACCTCGTCAGGCGCATCGGCCGTCGCCTGCTGGAAATCGCGCAGCAGGGCAAGACGGCGGTGCTGTGCATCGACGAGGCGCAGACCATGCCGATCCCGACCCTGGAGGCGCTGCGCCTGATCTCCAACCTGGAGACCGAGAAGCGCAAGCTGATCCAGATCGTGCTGTTCGGCCAGCCGGAGCTCGACGAGCGGCTGGCGGAGCCGTCGGTGCGCCAGTTGCGCCAGCGCATCGTCTTCCATTACCGCATGCCCGGCCTGCAGCGCCGCGAACTCGATGCCTACGTCGATCACCGCCTGCGCGTGGCCGGCTATCACGGTGGCCGATTGTTCTCGGCGTTTGCACGCCGGGCCCTGTACCGCTATTCGGCCGGCACGCCGCGCCTGGTCAACATCCTGTCGCACAAGGCCATGCTGGCCGCCTTCGGCGAAGGCAGCGAGGAAGTCTGCCTGCGCCATGTGCGCGCCGCCGCGCGCGATACCGAGGGCGCGCACAAGGTCGGCTGGTCCCTGCTGGGGGGCTTTGCGTGAGCCTGATCAACCAGATGCTGCGCGACCTCGACGAGCGCGAGGCCTCGGCGCTGGAGCGCAACGGCATGGCCGCCCAGGTGCGCGCCCTGCCGCGCGAAAAGGGCTTCCCGTGGGCGAGCGTGCTGCCGATCGCCGTCGGCGCGGGCATCGCGGCCGCCGGCATCTGGCTGGCGCACGACGCGAGCTCGCCGGCAGCGGCCAGTGCGCCGAGCGCGCCGCCGATGCCGATCGCCCCGTCGCCCGCCGCCATGGCAATGCCGGTCCTGGTGGTGCCCATGCCGACCGAGCCTGCGGAGGCGGCGACTGAATCCACTGTCGCGGCCACTGCAGAGTCGCTGCAACTGGACTACCGGATAAGTCAGCAGTCGCGGTCCGCCGAGAAACCGGCCGCGCCCGTCGCCGCTGCGCCGGCGCAGCCTGCGCAGATCGACAAGCGGCCCCTGGCGCCGCCCGCCAACAGCGCCGAGGGCGAATACCGCAAGGCACTCGCCGCCTACCGCCAGGGCCGGCCGAACGAGGCGGCCGAAGGATTCCAGAACGCGCTGCGCCTCGATCCCCGCCACGTCTCCGCCCGTCAGGCGCTGCTGAGCCTGCTGCTCGAACAGCGGCACTGGCCGGAAGCCCAGGCCGCCGCCACCGAGGGCTTGGCGCTGGTGCCCGCCCAGCCGGGCTGGGCGATGATCCTCGCCCGCCTGCAAGTCGAGCAGGGCCAACTCGCCGAAGCCGAGCAGACCATGGCCGCGCACGCCGCGCACGGCGAGCGCAGCCCCGACTACCAGGCCTTCCACGGCTTGCTGCTGGAAAAACTGCAGCGACCCCAGGAAGCCCGCGCCGCCTTCACGCGCGCCCGCGACCTCGGCAACCTGCCGCCGGAACTGGCCGCCGCAGTCGAGCAGCGGCTGCGCTAATCGCGCAGCACCCTAGCCGCAACCCAGTTGACGACGCGTACGGCGCCGTGCGCCTTGAGTGTGCGCGCGAACTCGTCCAGCGTGGCACCCGTGGTCATCACATCGTCCACCACGATCACCGACCTGCCGGAGAGGTCGATGGCGCACTCGAAGGCATGGCGGATGTTCTTCTTGCGCTCCTTCCAGGGCAGGCTGGCCTGGGGCGCGGTGTCCCGGCTGCGCGTACAGCCATCGAGTTCAAGGGGTAGCCTGAGTGCCCGGGCCAGCGGCCGGGCGATTTCCACCGACTGGTTGAAGCCGCGTTCTGCGAGTCGCGCGGGGTGGAGCGGCAACGGCACGATCAGATCCCCGTCGGGCCGCGGTCCGGCGAACATCGCTCCGGCGAAAAAGTCAGCCGTGGCGATACGCCGCTGGTACTTCAGCGACTGAACCAGCTTGTCGGCCGGGAAGCCATAGCGGAACGCCGCAACGGTTGCGTCAAAATGCCGCGGATCGCTCAGGCAGGCACCGCAGGTCGCGCCACCCGGCGCTGCTTCCGCGCAGATCGGGCAGACCTCGGCCGGCAGGCGCGGCAGGTCCAGGTCACAGACGGGGCAGAGCAGGGCATCGCCCGACGGCGAGCCGCACAGCAGGCAGTCCTGCGGCAGCAGCCTGCGCAGGGATTCACGCCAGAGGCGAACAAACACGTTCATTGCTTGACATTTGCATGATCGGCAATACTATTCGCCCGTTATGGCTATATGCAAACGGCACATGAGTGCCGCCATCGTGGGGCTGCTGGCAATCCCATTCACTGTGCCGGCGCGGGCCCAAACCCTGCAGGATCTCGAGGAGCTTCGCCGCCGCAGCCAGGCGGAGGCCGAAGAACGCCAGCGTCGGCAGCAGGAGCCGGCGGTCCGCCTGCCGCGAGCCGTACCGCCGCTCGACGTCGAATCCATCGAACTGCCCGGCGAGACCCCGTGCTTCCCGGTTGCGCAAGTGCTGCTGACCGAAACAGCACCGGACACCTTCGCCTGGATGCCCGCCTGGCTGGCCCGCTACGACGGCCGCTGCCTCGGCCGCAAGGGCATCGAACTCATCATCCGCCGGCTGTCCGGCCGTTTGATCGGCGATGGCTATATCACCACCCGTGTCGGCCTGCCCGAGCAGGAATTGAGCGCGGGCATCCTGCAACTGGAGGTGGTCCCGGGCCGCATCGGCGCGGTCCGTTTCGCCGATCCCGACCCGGACACTTCCTGGCGCAGCGCCTTCCCCGCCCGGCCCGGCGACCTGCTCAACCTGCGCGATATCGAGCAGGCGCTCGAACAGTTGAAACGCGTACCCTCGCAGGACGCGACCATCGACATCGCACCGGGTGCGCTGCCCGGCGAAAGCGATGTGGTCATCACCCTCAAGCAGACCAAGCCATGGCGCGTCGGCTTCACGGCCGATGACGGCGGCTCCAGGGCTACCGGCCGCAACCAGGGCTCGGCCAGCATTGCGCTCGACAACCCACTGGGCTTGAATGACCTGCTTTCCGCCAGCGTCAATGGCGACCTCTGGAACGACCGCGACACGCGCGGCACCGAAGGTTATGGACTCAACTACTCGTTGCCCTGGGGCTGGTGGACGGCATCGCTCAATGCCGGTACCTCGCGCTACCGGCAAACCGTGCGGGGCATCAACCAGTCCTTTGTGTCGAGCGGCGATTCGACCAGCGGAGACTTGCGCCTCCAGCGGGTCGTCCACCGTGGCCAGACACAGAAAACCTCCCTCTACGGTCGCCTGCAGATCCGTGCTCAGCGCAGCGCCATCGACGGCGTCGACCTCGTCACCCAGCATCGCCAGACGACCGCCGTTGAGCTCGGCGCCGTTCATCGGCATTACCTAGGCAGGACGCAACTCGACCTGACGCTCGCCCATCGCGAAGGCGTGTCCTGGTTCGGCGGCCAGGAGGATGTTCCGGGCGCCACCGCCACCTGGCGTTACCGCGTCAATACCCTGGATGCGGCGCTGCTCGTGCCCTTCCGCATCGCCGACCGCGCCCTGCGCTGGAACAGCGCGCTGCGCGCCCAGCAAACCAGCGACACCCTCTATGCCGTGGACTACTTCGGCATCGGCAACCGCTACACCGTGCGCGGCTTCGACGGCGAGCACACCCTCGCCGCGGAACGAGGCCTGTACTGGCGCAACGACTTCGAGGCGCCGCTCGGCGATGGCCGCAACACCTTGTACCTCGGACTCGACGCCGGGCGCGTGGAAGGTCCCGGCACCGCGAACCTGCCCGGCCGCTCGCTGTCCGGCGCTGCCGTCGGCCTGCGCGGCGCCCACCTGCGCAACGACGTCACCCTGAGCTTCGACCTCTTCGCCGCCTGGGCCCTGTCCAAGCCCGCCGGCTTGACCACGGCCCGGCCCGCAGCGGGCTTCCAGCTTTCCCTCCAATACTGAATCGTGGAGCACCACCATGCATTCGACGACTAGTTCCTCACTTGCCGCCCGCCTGTTGGCGGGCCTGCTCTGCGTCCTGCTGATCGTCGAGCCGATCGCGGCCAACGCCCAGGTCGTCGCCGCCAGCGGCGCCGGCCGGCCGACGGTAGAGAGTGCACAGAACGGCGTGCCCCTGGTGCAGATCGTCGCGCCCAATGGCGCCGGCGTCTCGCACAACGTCTATCAGAGCTACAGCGTCGATGCCCGCGGCGTCGTCCTCAACAACAGCCAGGTCGTCGTCGCTACCCAGCAGGCGGGCTACATCGCCGGCAACCCGAATCTCGCCGCGGGCAGCGCGAGGCTCATCCTCAACGAGGTCAGCGGCACCCGCCCCAGCGACCTGCAGGGCTTCACCGAAGTGGCTGGCGCCAAGGCCGACGTCGTCATCGCCAACCCCAACGGCATTACCTGTAACGGCTGCGGCTTTATCAACACCGGTCGCGGCGTCCTGACTACGGGCACGCCCGTGTTCGGCGGCAGCGGCAGCCTCGACGCCTTCCGCGTCACCGGCGGCGCGATCGAGATAGGCGAGAACGGCATGGAAGGCCGCTACGCCGACCAGATCGACCTCCTGGCCCGCGTCGTGTCCGTGCAGGGCAGCGTGCGCGCCCAGAGCCTCAACGTGGTCGCCGGAGCGAATCAGGTCGCCTACGCCGACCTCGCCGCCACCCCCGTCGCCGGCACCGGCACGGCGCCGGCCACGGCCATCGATGTGGCCGCCTTGGGCGGCATGTACGCCAACAGGATCCACCTCGTCGCCACCGAAGCCGGCGTCGGGGTCAACAACCGGGGCACGCTGGTGGCGCTGGCCGGCGATTTCCGGCTCGATGCCGCAGGCAGTATCACCCAGGGCGGCGTCATCACCGCCAGCGACCGGCTCGATATCGCTACCCCAGGCGACATCGAGAACACCGGCAGCCTGTTCGGCCGGGACATCACCCTGAGGGCCGCGAACCTGACCAACCGTGGCACCGGGGTCATCGCCGCCGGCAACTCGGCCGGCCTCTACGTCACCGATACCCTATCAAACCTCGACGGCGCATTGATCTACAGCGGCGGCACGCTCGCCATCGCCGGCAGTGCCGAGCGCGGCGCAGACGGCCGGCTCACGGCCAAGGCTGCGCATCTCCTCAACAGCTCGGCCGACATCCTGGCCGAAGGGGATATTGAGATCGCCGCTGCCGTCATTGACAACAAGCGCACCACGTTCGATTTCGAAACGACGGTGGTCGACAGCAGCACGCTGCTGGCGCAGGAACTGGATGGCGACTGGGAAGGTGAATTGGTCGGCAGGACGTTTGCCAACGGCTGGACCTACCAGGAAACCGACACCGTCATGGTTCGCAACCCCGACTGGCCCTATGACCTCGTACCCACCGAAGTGACGCGGACGGTCTTCGTGCCCTACGGCGCCGGCGACTGGAACGTGGGCAACGCTGCCTCGATCCCGACCTTCACGATCCTGAACCTGGATCGGATCGCCCGCCGCTACGCCATCGTCACCGAGCAACTGCAGGACACGCTCGTTGCCGCTTCCCCGGAAAGCCGCATCATCGGCCGCAATGTCTACATCGATGCCGGCGCCATCAACAACGCCGCCAGCCGCCTCGAAGCCAGCGGCGACCTGACGGCCAATGTGAGCGGCACGGTCAAGAACGATGGCGCCCGGCTCCTCAACCGCAGCCGGCAAACGCTCTGGAGCGCGGCCTGCGGCGACATCGACGGCGACGAACCCGGACAGTTGGGCTACTGCCACGACGGCGGCGGCTTCCGCTGGACGGCGGAGGTTACCGACAGCAACCTTACCGAAACCGCCGACTCGCCCGCTTCCACGATCACCGCGGGCGGCAACTACATCCTCAACACGCATACGGTGAGCAACCGCGTCACCGGCGCCGGGTCCATGCCCGCGGGCGGTTTCAACCCCGGGCGGATCGGCAACCTGGGAAATCCCGGCGCCTACCTGTTCGGCCTGCCGGCCGGCGGCCTCTACACCGTCAATCCCGACGGCAGCACCCGCTATATCGTCGAGACCGACCCGCGCTTCACCCAGTTCGGCAACTTCATCGGCAGCGACTACATGCTCGCCCAGCTCGGCCTCGACCCCCTGGCCACGCAGAAGCGCCTGGGCGACGCCTACTACGAGCAGCAGTTGGTGCGCGACCAGTTGCTCAAGCTGCGCGGCAAGACCGACTACCGGCAGGGCACCACGCTCAACGCCGAGTACCAGGCGCTGCTCGAATCCGGCGCCGAATTCGCCCGCGAATTCCAGCTCGCCCCGGGCGTCGCCCTGACGCAGGAGCAGGTCGCCGCGCTGTCGCGTGACATCGTCTGGCTGGAAACCCGCCAGGTGGCCGGCCAGGACGTCCTCGTCCCGGTCGTCTACCTGGGCGCGACCTACACCCCGCGCAGCACGAGCGCCCTGATGGGCGGTGGCAAGAGCACCACCATCACCGCCACCGACATCAACAACCGCAGCGGCACCATCAGCGGCGACACCCTGACGCTCACCGCCGCGAACGACATCGTCAACGAAAGCGGCCTCCTCACCGGCCAGCAGGTCACCCTCGCCGCCGGTCACGACATCAAGGTCTCCACCGCCACCACCGCCGTCGAACTCCACCCCGGCCAAACCTTCACTCTGGAGGGCGAAGCCAGCGGCATCGACGCCCAGACCCTGAGCATGACCGCCGGCAACGACCTGACATTCCAGGGCGCTGAGGTCAAAGCCGACAACGCCACCGTCCAGGCCGGCCGCGACCTCAGCGTCGGCAGCCAGGAAATCGCTACCGACCGCGACCTGCACGGGGTGGATTACCAAAGCCACCGCACCGAACAACGCGGCAGCAGCCTCGACATCAAGAACGACCTGACGCTGCTGGCCGGCCAGAGCCTCACCGTCGCCGGCAGCGATGTAAAGGCCGGCCACGACCTCCTGGCCTACGCCGGCAACAACCTCGCCATCGTCACCGCCAGGGAAACCGAGACCCTCGCCACCAGCGCCCACAGCGACCATGTCGACGACGTGCGCCAGTTCCAGCGCGACACCGGCCAGGCCAGTTCCCTCGCCGCCGGCAACAACCTCACCCTCGTCGCCGGCAACACGCTCTACACCGAAGGCGCCACCCTCCAGGCAACCGGCGACGCGAGCCTGCAGGCCGACACCCTCGTCCTCGCCGCCGCCCACGACACCTACAGCGAGAACAGCCACTACAGCAACATCGGCAAGCGCGGCTCCCAGCAAAGCCAGACCCAGATTCAGACTGACGCAGCCACTGGCAGCATCGTCCAGGCCGGCGGCGACCTGAACCTCACGAGCGGCGGCGACACCATCGTCGAAGGCAGCGCACTCGCGGCCGGGAAGCAGGCCAACATCGACGTCGGCGGCGACCTCAAGCTCCTCGCCGCCCAAAGCAGCCGCTACGTCGATCTCTACAAGTCCAGCCGGGGAGCCAAGGAAGCCACCGAACTCAAGTACCACGAAGAGGGCGTCCGCCAACTCCTCACCACCATCACCGTCGGCACTGGCGCCAACATTCAGGTCGGCGGCAACTTCGTCGCCGCCGTTGCCGAGAAGAACGAAGACGGGACATTCCGCGCCGACCGCATGACGGTCGACGGAATAGTGAAGGGCGACAGCCGCCAGCAGGTCGATGTCAAGCGCACCGGCGACGACGCCGATGCCAATCCCGCGTCGAGCCAGGTGCTGGGCGACTTGAAGAGCGCGGGCATCCGCAACGGATCGAACGACAGCTTCGATCCCAACGCCACCCAGACCGGTGTCGACGCCCTGCAAGCCTACCTCCAGAGCGGCCTGATCCAGGTCAGGAACGACCCGCAAGTCAGCGCCAAGCTCGGCAAGATCCTCCGGAACTCTGAGGGCGCCACCCTCACCTACCAGGACGACAGCGGCAAGGTGAGCCTCACCGTGGCCGGCCAGGCCAAGGTGCAGGAGGTCTTCAACACGTTGAAGCTCACCGAGACCTTCGACAAGAAGCACTTCGCCGACGCCCAGACGGCGATGATCGTCACCTTGATCGTCGCCATCGTCTTGACCATCTGTACGGGGGGCGTGGGAGCGGGTCTGGTCGGCACCATGATGAATGCTGCCATGATCGGCATGGCCAGCACCATGGTTGGGCAACTCGTGGCCGGGGCGGACTTCGACGACGCCTTCCAGGCGGGCGTCAAGGCCGGGGCGATCAGCGCGGTGACGGCGGGCATCGCCTATGGCGCGGGGCAGGCGGTCAATAACCTGAACGGGGTGAGCCCTCCAGCCGGCACGAGCGAAACCGTCACTACGGTGCAATCGGGCAGCCAAACCATCGAGATCGGCAGCAAGGCCGCTGACACGGCGAACAACGTCAACACCGCCAACCAGACGGTCGAAGCCGTCGAGAAGCTGCGGGGCCTGGACAAGCTCACCCATTCGATCTGGTGGGAGAAGACCGCCCTCAACGCC
>JACRIZ010000096.1 GCA_016235765.1 Rhodocyclales bacterium
GGTCTTGGCAGGGGCCTTCACGGCGGCCTTGGCCTTGGTGGCCGGCTTGGCGGACTTCGCGGTTGCCTTGGGCATGATGTTGATTTTCCTCGAATCGTGTCCCTGGCGCCGTCCGTTGCCGGCACTAACGCCAAGTTAGTGGGATAACCGCGCAGTATAGCAGAAACTTATGGGCTTACCGAGGCTGGGGCTTGGCCTTGGCTGCCAGCAACCGGGCCAGTTCCGCCTGCTCCTCCGCGGTCAGGTGGCCGCTGCGGGCGCGAGCGTTGAGCGCGTCGATCATGGCACCGAGCTCGGCCTGCCGCATGCGCGCCAGGGTGTCCTCGAAGACGGTCTCCTCTTCGCCCTCGTCGACCTGCTCGACCGTGGCCGCCGTCACCAGGGCGCCCATCAGCGCTTCGTGCGGGCTGCCGCGGAAGTGTTCGATCACCAGACCCATGTTGCCGCCGGCGAGTTCGCCGTGCTCGATGGCGTTCGCGATGGCGTGCAACGCCGCGCCCTCGGACGATTCGGCGTCGATCTGCTCCAGCGGCAGACGGGCGGCGCGTTCCGGCCGCCGCAGCACTGCACGCAACAGGGTCTTGAGCTGGGAGACCTGGATCGAGCGCCGCTGGGGCGGCGCCGAGGGGCGCCCGCGCGCCAGGGGTTTCAGGCCGCATTGTGCTTCCACCTCCGCCTGCGAAAGTTCGGCCAGGCCGGCGACGACCTTGGTGACTTGGGTGCGCAGGATCGGTGCGGCAATGCGCTGCAGGAGGGGCCTGGCCTCGCGGATCAACTGGGCGCGACCCTCGGCGGTCGCGAGGTTGAACTGCTTGTCGAGCGATTCCCCGGCGGGTTTTCTGACTTCGCGGACCAGGAACTCCGACAGCGGCGTGGTGCCCGTATTCACCAGGTCGTCGAAGGCGGCCTTGCCGTGTTCACGGATGTACTCGTCCGGATCCTGGTTGCCCGGCATTTGCAGGATGTCGATGCGCTTGCCGTCTTCCAGGAACTCGAGGCTGTTCTCCATCGCCCGCCGCGCGGCCCGGTCGCCGGCCGCGTCGCGGTCGAAGCAGAAGACCACGCGGTTGGCCTGCCGGAGCAGGCGCTGGGCGTTGTGTCCGGTGGTCGCGGTGCCCAGCGAGGCCACCACGTTCTCGACGCCCAGTTGCGCCAGGCCGACCACGTCCATGTAGCCTTCGACGACGATCACCGTGTCGGCGTCGTGGATGGCCCGGCGTGCCTGGGGCAGGCCGTAGAGTTCGCGGCCCTTCTCGAACAGCGGCGTCTCGGGCGAGTTGAGGTACTTGGGTTCGCCCTGACCGATGACGCGGCCGCCGAAGCCGATCACGTTGCCGCGCTGGTCGAGGATGGGGAACATGACGCGGTCGCGGAAGCGGTCGTAACGCCGCCCCTGCTCGTTGACGATCACCAGCCCGCACTCGACCAGCGCCTGGTCGTTGTAGTCGGGAAAGACCTGCTCCAGCCCTTGCCACTCGTCGGGCGCGTAGCCCAGGCCGAACTTCGCGGCGACCTCGCCGGTGAGGCCGCGGCCCTTCAGGTAGTCGACGGCCTTGGGCGAGGCCTTCAGTTGTTCCTTGTAGAAGCGCGCCGCGCGCAGCATCAGCTCGGTCAGCGGTGCCTTTTTCACCCGGTCGGTTTGCACCCGCTCCGAAACGCGCGGCACCTGCATGCCTACCGAGTGGGCCAGGTCCTCGACGGCCTCGATGAAGCCGAGGCCCGAGTACTGCATCAGGAAGCCCAGTGCGCTGCCGTGGGCGCCGCAGCCGAAGCAGTGGTAGAACTGCTTCGAGGGGCTGACGGTGAAGGAGGGGGTCTTCTCGGAGTGGAAGGGGCAGCAGGCCTGGTAGTTGGCGCCGCCTTTCTTGAGGGGAACGAAGCGCTCGATCACGTCGACGATGTCGACGCGGGCGAGCAGTTCCTGGATGAAGCTTTCCGGTATCACCCCGGAATTATGCGCTGGTGAGCTTGGCCTTGACGAGCTTCGAGACCTCGCCCATGTCGGCGCGGCCGGCGACCTTCGGCTTGACGAGGGCGATGACCTTGCCCATGTCGGCAGGGCCCTTGGCGCCGGACTCGACGACGGCGGCGGCGACGATGGCGGCGACTTCCTCGGCCGACAGTCCGGCCGGCATGTAGGCCATCAAGACCTCGACCTCGAACTTCTCGGCATCGGCCAGGTCCTGGCGCTTGGCGGCCTCGTACTGGCTGATCGAATCCTTGCGCTGCTTGAGCATCTTCTCGATCACCGCAACGATGCCGGCGTCGTCGAGCTCGATGCGCTCATCGACTTCCTTCTGCTTCATGGCGGCCATGAGCAGGCGGATGGCGCCGAGGCGGGCCGTTTCCCTCGCCTTCATGGCGGTCTTCATGTCGTCGGCAATGCGGGTCTTCAGGTTCATGGCGGCAAACCTCCAGAAACGCAAAAACCGCCCCGGAGGCGGTTCTTGCTTGTGATCGGGGCGGCTCTTAGTAGAGCTTGGGCGGCAGCATCTGGCTGCGGATGCGCTTGTGATGGCGCTTCACGGCAGCAGCCAGCTTGCGCTTGCGCTCGGCGGTGGGCTTCTCGTAGAACTCGCGGGCGCGCAGTTCGGTGAGCGTGCCGGCCTTTTCGATGGTGCGCTTGAAGCGGCGGATGGCGACTTCGAAGGGCTCATTTTCCTTGAGACGGATACCGGGCATTGCGTTCTGTCCTGATGTGTGGGGTGGAGCGAAGAGGGGCGCATTTTAGCCATTTTCGGGCCGATGTCAAAGGTAAAATCGCGGCCCATGATCGTGCTCGGCATCGAATCCTCCTGCGACGAAACCGGCGTCGCCCTCTACGACACCGGCCGCGGCTTGTTGGCGCACGCCATCCATACCCAGGTGGCCATGCACGAAGCCTACGGCGGCGTGGTGCCAGAGCTGGCCTCCCGTGACCACATCCGGCGCCTGATTCCCCTGCTGGACTGGGTGCTGGCCGAAGCCGGGGCGGCCAAGGCCGACATCGACGGCATTGCCTACACGGCGGGGCCCGGCCTGGCCGGCGCGCTGCTGGTGGGGTCGAGTTTCGCGGCGGCACTGGCGCAGGCGCTGGGCGTGCCTGCGCTGCCTGTCCATCACCTCGAGGGCCACCTGCTGTCACCCTTGCTGGCCGCCGATCCGCCAACCTTTCCCTTTGTCGCCCTGCTGGTCTCGGGTGGCCACACGCAGCTCATGCGCGTCGCCGGAGTGGGCGCTTACGAGTTGCTCGGCGAATCGGTCGACGACGCGGCCGGCGAGGCCTTCGACAAGACGGCCAAGCTGCTCGGCCTGGGCTATCCCGGCGGGCCGCAACTGGCGGAACTGGCGGGGAAGGGGGGGCCGACCGGGCTCAAGCTGCCGCGGCCGATGCTGAAGAGCGGCGATTTCCAGTTCAGCTTCTCGGGCCTCAAGACCGCCGTATTGACGCAGGTCCATGGCCGCACGCTGTCGGCGCAGGAACGCGCGGACCTCGCCTGGGAGTTCCAGGAGGCGGTGACCGAGGTGCTCACCGAAAAGTCAGTCATGGCGGTACGCCACTGCGAGCTGGACAGCCTGGTGGTGGCGGGGGGCGTCGGCGCCAACCGGCGCTTGCGCCAGCGGCTGGACGCGCGGGCCGCCGCCGCGGGCTTGCGGGTCTATTACCCCGAGGTGGCGCTGTGCACCGACAACGGCGCGATGATCGCCTATTGCGGCGCCCAACGCTTGCTGCGGGGGCAGTGCGGCGCGCCGGGCGGCGCCTTCGGCGTGCGGCCGCGCTGGCCGCTGGCCGAATCAAGCGCGCTTCTTTGAGCCGATCCGGCTTTCGGTGCCGCCCAGCAGGCGCTGGATGTTGGCGCGGTGGCGCCAGATCAGCAGCGCCGACATGACGGCCGCGGCCGTCGTGATGTGGATCGAGCCGACCAGGAAGCCGGCGGCGATGGGCGCCACCATGGCGGCGACCAGCGCGGCCAGCGAGGAGTAGCGCATCAGCGCGGCCGTAAGCCCCCAGGCGACGATGGCGACCAGCGCCAGCGAGCCGGACCAGCCGGCCAGCACGCCCAGTGCCGTGGCGACGCCCTTGCCGCCCTGGAATTTCAGGAACACCGGATAGACATGGCCGAGGAAGGCAGCGACGCCGGCTATGGCGATGGTCAGCGTGTCGCCGCCGAAGCGGCCGGCCAGCCAGACAGCCAGCCAGCCTTTGCTGGCGTCGCCGAGCAGCGTCAGCAGCGCGGCGGATTTGCTGCCCGTGCGCAGCACGTTGGTGGCGCCCGGGTTGCCCGAGCCGTGGCTGCGCGGATCTTCCAGCCCGTAGAGCTTCGAAACGATCACGGCGAACGGCAGCGAACCGAGCAGATAGGCGAGCAGGACGAGAAGGATCGTTAGCGGAAGCGCGCTCATTTGATTCGGGCGGGTTGGCCTACAATTGCCGCCATTGTAAGCGAGGCGACAGATGGACTTCATCTTCATCGAGGAAATGCGCGTCGATGCCCACGTCGGCATCTATGCCCGCGAGAAGGCGGCGCCGCAGACGCTGGAGATCAGCCTCACCTTCGGCGTGCCCGACGAGGCCGCCCGCGACGACGACATCGCCAAGACCATCGACTACGCGGCGGTGATCAGCCGCATCCGCCGCGAACTGGCCGAGCGCCATTTCAACCTGCTGGAAACGCTCGGCGAATACGTGATCGGCCTGATGCTCGACGAATTCCGGGCGCCCTGGGTGAAGATCTCCATCGCCAAAATGGGCATCGCCAAAGGCGTCAAGCGCGTCGGCGTCCAGATCGAGCGCAGCCGCGCCTGAGGTTCAGTACTGGATCAACTGGCCGCCGCCGGTGAGCAAATGGTTGCCGCTCAGGCCGGTCGTCGAACTCCGGTAGTAGACCGTGTAGGCCGTGCTGCCGAAGTTGGCGGTCGTCGCGTTCAACTCGGTCACGTGGGAAGTGCCGGTCGGTGCCCACGTGCTGCCGGTATCGAGCGTCACGGTGATCGAGCCTGCGGTGGCGGCGGTGTTGATGGCGCCGCTCAGGGACGAGGTGCTCGTCAGCGACAGCGCGACCGAACTGTCGGCATCGGCGATGATGTCGCCTGCCAGCGTCTGGCTGACGGCATTGAGCGTCACGACGCTGCCGGCGCTGCCGCCCGTCACCCGTAGCAGCGCCGAGACGGCGGGATTGACGATCGTCACGCCGGTCAGGTTGATGGTCGTGATCTGGTTGTGGACGTAGAAGGCCGATGCACTCGAGCTCGACGAACTCCAGACGTAGCTGCTGCCGCTCATGGTCAGCGTCGAGGCACCGCTGCTGCTGGTCGTGCTGCCATAGATGTAGACGCCACGCTCGTCGTTGGCGTTGGCGGCAACCAGGGTGCTGCTGGTGATGGTCGCCGTGCCGGCGCCTTCGAGAACCACGACCTCGGCGGCGGTCGAAGTCAGCGTCGTGCTGCCGGTGATCGTGGCAGTGCCCGCCTTGGCCGCGACGACGGGGTGGGCAGCGGCGCCCGTGGTGTATACATCGACGCTGGCCAGCGTGATGGTCGCGCCCTTGCCGGACGCGACCGCCCCGTTGGCGCTGTCGGTGGTAGTGCTGATCGTGCCGCCGCTGACCGTGATTGCGCCTCCAGTGGTGGACGTGGCGCTCGAGCCGTAGGCCAGCACTGCCGCGCCGAGGCCATACAGTGCCGAGTCGGTGGCCGACGAGCTCGTCGCGCTGCTATCGATGGTTGGTGTGACCAGCGTGATCGAAGTGCCGCTGTTCATGGCGCAGAACGCGGTTCTGTCGGCCTCCGCCGTGATGGTGAAGCTGGGCGAGGTCAAAGCCTTGCTGCCGGCCGCCAGGGCATAGACGGCGGTGCCGATGCCGCAGGTGCCGGTGTAGGGATCGGTCGACGTCGTGCTGGTGCTCGATGACGAACTGCCGCCGCCACCGCCACCGCAACCGGCGACGAGGAGGATGCCGCAGATCGCGAGCAGGTGGCGGGAGTTGCGGCACATGAGCGTTCCTTTGCAAGGGAGAGAGAGGCGCGCGCATTGTCGGATTCGCCCGTGTAAGGCGGCGTCAAGGCAGGTAAAACTGTGCAAAGGGCCTGGCCGGTGGATAATCGGCGGGCTCTCGTGCGGAAAGGAATTCGCCATGCTCCTTGTCGACATCGCCGACCACGTCGGTACCATCACCTTCGATCGCGACGAGAAGCGCAATGCCTTGTGCGTGGGCATGGTTGCCGAGTTCTCGGCCGCGTTTACCGCCTTCGCCGCCGAGGGCGTGCGCTGCGTCGTGCTGCGCGCCAGGCCGGGCAGCAAGGTCTGGTCGGCCGGCCACGACATCGACGAACTGCCGGCCGCCGGCCGCGATCCGCTCGGTTGGCGCGACCCCTTGCGCAAGCTGGTGCGCGAGATCGAGAGCTTCCCGGCGCCGGTCATTGCCATGGTCGAAGGCAGCGTCTGGGGTGGCGCCTGCGAGACCGTATTCGCCTGCGACCTGGTGGTCGCCGCGGCCGATTCCACGTTCGCCGCGACGCCGGCCCGCCACGGCGTGCCTTACAACGTCACGGGTCTGCTCACCTTCCTCAACGCCGCCAACCTGGGCCTGGCCAGCGAGATGCTGTTCACCGCCGACCCGGTGCCGGCCGAACGCCTGTGCCGCCTGGGCGTGATCAACCACGTCATCGCCGCCGGGGCGCTGGAGGACTTCACCTATGGTATGGCGCGGAAGATCGCCGCCAATGCGCCGCTGGCCATCTCGGTGATGAAGGAACAACTGCGTACGCTCGCCGGAGCCCACACCATGTCGCCCGAGGACTTCGAGCGCATCCAGGGCCTGCGCCGCATCGTCTACGACAGCCATGATTACTCCGAGGGCCTGCGCGCATTCAAGGAAAAACGCAAGCCGGTGTTTCGCGGCGAGTAGCGCGGGTAGCCCCGGTTGCGCCCGGGCGACTCAGGGTTCAATCCGCCCGAGAACGCGCACCTCTTCGTCGGCAAACCTTACCACCTGATCGCCGCGAATCTTGCACGCTTTGCGTGTTTCGACGACGCCGTCGACGCGGACGTCGCCGGCGGCGATCATTGCCTTGGCGGCGCCGCCGGAGGGGGCGAGGCCGAGGAGTTTGAGGAGGACGTGCAACTCGACGAATTCATCGTTGAGTTGGAAGCGCTGCACGGACATCGGGGGTCTGGCTAGGCCTGTGCTGCCGGACGGTCGAGCTCGGGCGAGTGGATGGTGAGTGCGGCGCCCTCGGTCAGCAGGGCCAAAGCCGCTTGGGCATGCTCGGCCGCGGTTCGTCCCAGGCTGGTCAGATAACCGCCATCCACCTGTGTGAGCAGCCCCTTGCTGTGCAGGCGACTCGTGGCGGCGATGACTGCCGCGTCGGCGGTCTTGTGCACCTTGACCCCGTGCTGGTTGCAGCCGAGGTCGAAGCGGATCAGCGTGTTCAGTTCATCTACCAGCTCAGGCGTGTAAGGCACCGCGAACCCTTTCATCAAATGGAACGGCAAGACCGGGACCGATTCTACGCCGCCGTTCCGGATCGGCGCCGATGCCGCGGAGCGGCGATAATGTCGCCCTTCGATCTTTCCGATTGGTTCGAGCATGTCACTGCGTATCGCCATCAACGGATTCGGCCGCATCGGCCGCTGCCTCCTGCGCGCCCTGCACGAGTCGCCCCTGCGCGAGCGCATCCACGTCGTCGCCATCAACGAACCGGCCGACCTCGACAGCATCGCCTACCTGACGCGCTTCGACTCCAACCACGGCCGCTTTCCCGGCACAGTGGAAACCAGGGACGGCAAGCTGGTCGTCGATGGTTGGCCCATTGCCGTGTCGCATGCCGGCACGCCCGAGGGCGTCGACTGGGCGGCGCTGGGCGTCGATGTGCTGATGGAATGCTCAGGCCGGTATTCGGCGCGCGCCGACTTCGAGCGCTTCATCGCCGCCGGCTGCCCGCGCGTGATGGTCTCGCATCCGGCCGGCAGCGCCGCCGACGTCGATGCCACCATCGTCTACGGCATCAACCAGCAGGTGCTGACCGGCGCTGAGCGCATCGTCTCCTGCGGCTCCTGCACCACCAACGCCATCGTGCCGGTGCTCTCGCTGCTCGACCGTGCCTTCGGCGTCGACAACGCCTCGATGACGACCCTGCATTCGGTGATGAACGACCAGCCGCTGATCGACGGCTACCACCATTCCGACCTGCGCCGCACCCGCTCGGCCATGCAGTCGATGATCCCGGTGTCGACCGGCCTGGCGCGCGGCGTCGAGCGCCTGCTGCCCGAACTGGCCGGCCGCATCCAGGCCAAGGCGATCCGCGTGCCGGTGGCCAACGTCTCGGCCATCGACCTCGCCGTCACGCTGGGCCGCGATGCCGAGGCGGAAGACATCAATGCCTATCTGTGCGCGGCGGCGGAAGGCGAACTGGCCGGCCTGCTCGCCTGCTCTTACGACCCGCACGCCTCGATCGACTTCAACCACAGCCCGCAATCGGCCATCGTCGATGCGGGGCTGACGCGCGTCGCGGGCAAGCGGCTGGCCGACCTGCTGGTCTGGTTCGACAACGAATGGGGCTTCGCCAACCGCATGCTCGACGTGGCTAACTGCTGGCTGCTGGAGAAACGCTAGCGCTTCTTCATCAGCGCGTAGAGCGAGATCAGCAGGAAGAAAATGAACCAGCCCAGCGACCAGTCGGCGATCGACAGGCCGAGAAATTTCCAGGCCGGATCGGAACACAATCCATTGGCCTTGAAAAGGAGGGGCACCACCTCGCCGGCCCGGTCGACCATCTCTTCCCACCAGGTCGGATAGGGCGAGCAGTTGGTCGAGGGCGCGAAGCGCTGTATCCACACTTGGTAGCCGGCGACGAAGATACCCGTCGCGGATACCAGCACCATCACCAGCGCAGCGAAGCGCGGCGCCAGCGGCCGGGCATGCACCGCAACGCCGATACCGGCGACGATTGCCAACAGTAAGTAAAGCGTGCGCTGGATGATGCACAGCGGGCAGGCGGCCAAGCGCAGCAGTTCGGCGAGCAGCACGCCGCCGAACACCAGACCCAGGCCGGTGACGAGGACGAACAGGAAAGGCGTGCGGCGATGCTTGAGGATGCGGTTCATCCGCGCATGATACCGGCCCCATCGGCGCGAACGAAGCACTTGCGATAAGGATACGCGCGCCATGTATGTAGCGCGTCGGGCCTCGATGCTAGCGGTGACTGAAAGGGCCGGGCCGCTTTCTCCTGGCTGGTGGCGACTGAAACCTGGTCGGGTCGAAGGCGGTGCGCTGGGCAAGCAGTTCAGCACCGTCGATGCGCTCGGCCAGGCTTTCGATGTCGCGGGCCGTCACGCCAGCCTCGGCGAAGTGCTCCTTCCAGGTGCGCAGGACGTCGATGACCCGGGCAACTTCCGCTGCGGCTTCCGCGGGCAGCAGGCCGAATGCCTCGCACTGCGACATCGCGTTCTCAAGCGTCGAATCCCGGCCATGGGCACCGCAGATGAACTCCTGGTAGCCCTGCCCGGAGTTGGTCGGCAGGACGTCGTAGGCGGGCGCCAGCCTCAGGCGGCCATTGTCGAACGGGCTGGTGACTAGCAGGGCGTGGTTCTTCTCGTGGTCGTCGGTGTTGTCGACCAGGATGTTGAACACCATGCGCCGGAACAGCTCGCGCGCATCGCGCTCGTTGGCATCGTCCTGGGTGACGCCGACGCGGCGGAGAATCCTCGCTAGCCCGGGGTAGCCCAGCTCCGGGTCGTTGCCGGACGCCGTGGCCGCCCGAATGGCCGTGCCGGCGGATATGCAGTGAATTCGCCGGCCTCGTTCGCGGTCGAAGCGGCGGATGGCGATTGCGTTCGCTGCGGCGAGGGGAATGACCCGTGTCTCGGCTACCGTGATGCCGGCCTGCGCGGCCAGCGTCATCGTCGCATGTTCGATGAGCGGCGTATCGACGGGTTCGCCGTTGAAGAACTTGATGACCCATTGTTCGCCGTCGATGTCGATGAGCGCCTTGGGCTTTGCCCCGCCGAGCGGGCTGCCGCCGCCGGCGATGATCTTCGCTTCCAGGGCGGTGATGGGCTCCAGGGCCTCGATCTTGGCCGCGATTTCGCTGAGCTGTTGTGCATCCTTGAGCCGAGGCAGCGCCCCCCCGGCTCGCGGGCTGTAGGTGCTCGACGAGGTGGAAACGCCGAGCGCACCGAATCGGTCGTCGCCGGCGTAGTAGAGGTACTCCATGAGAGAGAGACGCTTGGGCTTGTCCACGAAGCGGATGACCTTCTCGCCCCAGCGATCCGGCCGAGCATCGTCGACCGCGCCGACCGCGCGTGGCGTATCGGCCACGAGACGACCGGGCGGCATATGCTCGAAATCGACGAGCGGCAGATCCTCGCTCAGCGCGAATCCGCTGTCCAACCACGCTTGGCCGTAGCGCAGGGAAACGCCCTTGCCGGCGGCAACCAACTTCAGCGCGCCAACGTATCGCGGTGCCGCCGGGTTCCCCAGATACCAGAGGGTCAGATCATCCAGGCGCATCCTGATCCTTCGTCCGGTTCTTGCGGATGCGCGCCTCGGCGGCGGCCCGGGCGCGCGAGCGGCCCAGTTCGACGGCCGCCCGGACATCCATCTCGATCGCGCCCTGGTCGTGCTCGGGCGCCGCAAGATTCTGCAGTTCTCCGTCGCGCTGGATAAGCCACAACGCAGTCGCAACGATGCCTATGCCAACAGCGGGATCGCCGGCTTCGAGGCGCTGCACCGTAGGCACCGAAACCCCCATGCGTTTTGCCCAGGTCTTCAATGATTCCTTGCGACGCAAACGGGCCACCGCCAGGTCGGCGCCAAGCTTCTCGATGGCGGCGGCGGTGGCGGGCGGGAGTTGCAGCAGGGCGCGGGCAGTCTTTGGCATGAATATAGAGTTTAATGAATACGCGTAAGTAGTCAATATCTATATTTAAGTTCGCCGTATCATTTGAGGCGAGGCCGGGGTGCGGCTCAGTCGTTGCGGTGGGCCGGGCCGCTTGCCTCGATGCGCGTGACTTGCTCTTCCGTTTCGACCACCGTGGCCTCGCCCTCGAAGACGCGGTCGTTGGCGGCCGGCGCCTGCCGTTCGCGCAGGATGCGCCTGACCTCGCGCGTCTTCCACCACAGGTAGCCCCAGGCCGCCAGCCCGGCCACGACCAGCACGGCAATCAGCACCACGGAGAACATCAGGCCCAGCGCCAGCAGGGCGAGGCCGATGACAGCCGAGGCTGCCTTCTGCAAGGGGCTGGCGGGAGTGTGCGGGAAACGTTGGCGAACCATCGGGGCGATCAGGTTGGGTGGGGGCGAAATACTACAACGCCTGCCAGACGGAAAACGTCGTCGCCTGCCCCGTCTTGTCGCCGTGCGCGTCGACGAGATTCCAGACGGTGGCGCGCCGGATCGTGAAGCGCCATCTAGCGGATCGTCGCCCGTGTCATGCGAGAGCACCACGAACGGCGCATGGTAGAGCGCCCCGCGCCACCCCGGCAGCAGTCCCCTCGGGCAACAGCGCCCGCCCCGTAAGGCGCCAATGGCTCGCGACCAGCCGCATCGCGTGCGCCACGAGAAAGTCGTTCGATTCCTGCGGTTCCGGCGGTGCCATCGCGCGGGGTCCTGTGCCGGTTTCGTCGGGCGGCATTATCGCTTGCTGGCCTGCAGGGTGGTGCGGACGAAAGTCAGCCGTGGTGGTACGGCGACTTGCGGCCA
>JACRIZ010000099.1 GCA_016235765.1 Rhodocyclales bacterium
CCGTCGGACTTCCCGGCCGCCGCCGCGGACACGTCGATCTCCGAACCGGCGACGAAACTCAGCGATCCGTTGCGCGAGTTGAGCGCGACATCCCCGCCGTGGCCGAAGTCGGCCTCGAAAGCGGTATCCGTCGCCTCGCCGCGCGCGGCCAGCCGGGCAGTGCCGGCGAGCGTCAGGTCGCCGCCGGCATTGAGTTCGATGCTGCCGCCGGACTGCCCGCTGGCATCCGCCGAGCCGGCAAAGTCGAGCTTGCCGCCGTCGGCCGTCAGCACGAAGTGGCCCGTGCGCACCGAAGTGGTGTCGGCGACCGTCACGTCGCCGCTGCGCTGCCGGATGTCGATTTCCCGCGCGAAGCGACCGTCGCCCGCGGTGGTCAGGAGCGCATCCAGACCATCGATCGTCTGGCCGTCCACCCGTAGCACCGAACCTTCGCCGGTGGCCGCACCGGCCAGGCCGCCTTGCAGGCTGACCGTGCCTTCCGCCGCACTCACCTCGATGCGGCCGCCGTCGCCGGGACCGGAGACGTCGAGTAATGAGCCGGCGGTGGTGGCAACACCCCCGTGGGCCGCGTTCAGTTCGATCCGGCCGGCTGGCGCAGCCACGGTGTCACCCGCGAAGTCCTTGGCAAAGCCGGCGGTGGAGATGCGTGCCGTAGCTCCGAGAGCGATGCCGTCATCGGCGCCGGGGCCCTGGGCATTCATTTCGACGATGCCGGAGGGCAAGTCGATGTTGCCGTCGTGCACGATGCGACCTGCGTCGAAGACCAGGCGGCCGCCGGCAGGCGCTGCCGAAGTCGGGGCACCGGGCATGGCCAAGGTCGTCAGCGTGCGCCAGGGCGCCGCTACATCGGCGGCATTGTTGGCCACGATGCGCTGGCTCGACCCGGCAGCGGCCAGGATGCGCTGGCTCTGTAGCACCAGATCGCTGTTCGCCGTCAGGCTCGGCAGCGTCGATTCCGTACCCGCCGCCTGCCTGTCCGCCTTCGCCGTGCTGATGATGTCGCCCTCGGCCTTGAGGGTGACCTTCGAGAATCCGTCCAGCGTCTTGTCGCCAGCCCCCAGTTCGATCCGGCCGGCCGTTTCGGTCGTCGCGCCATTCCTCGCGGCCTCGATGGTCAGCTCCCGGGCGCCGACCGCGCCGGTGGCCAGCGCACGGCGGGACGTGTTCGATATCACCACGCTGCGCGCCTTGACGGACGCTGCGGCATCGGAACCGACGCCGGCCAGCCCCGGAGCGTCAAGGCGGAGGCGATTGAGGTTCGTCAGGTCGAGCGTCGTGCCGCCAGCCACGCGAATGCCGTCGTAGCCGCGCAGCGTCAATTCCTTCAGGTTCGCCAGTCCGTTGCCCGCCACCGGGTCAATGACGTAGCCGCCGGCCACCGCGGCCGTGCCGCCGAGCGCAATGGTCGGCGCACCGATGGCCAGCGAGTCGCCCGCGTCGACCGTGCCGGCCACGTTCATGGCGCCGGTGGCATCCAGCGCCACCGAGCGTCCCGAGACGCTGGCGCCAGCCGCCAGGGTCAGCTTGCCGCCTGTCGTACCGAGGCTGCCCTTGCGGACGATATCCGAGGCGCCGTCGCCCGACAGGCGCAGAAAGGCACTGCGGTTCACACCGTCGGCGTCCGCCAGCAGCTCGATGGACGCCGGCGTCGCCGGCACCTCGCCTTCGGCGGCAATCTTCGAGCCTGCCTTGATGTCGATGTGCTCGCTGGCGGCAATCAACACTTCGCGCCCGGTCAGCGGCACGACGTCACCGTTGGCGTCAACGTTGGCAGCATTGTCCACCACGACTTCGCGGGCAATCGTCTGCACCGTTTGCCCGTCGGCCGTGTCCTGGCGCCGGCCGCCCAGCATCAGGCTGGCATCGAAGCTCGAGAGCAAGTCAGACTCAACTTCGAAGAAGCCGGCCGGCGGCCCGTCCGCGGTAGCGGTAGCGACCACGGAGATGTTTTCCGCCACGATGTCCACTTCCGCCACGCGGCCGCCGTCTGCAGGTCTGCCCTTCAGCAGTCCGTCGAAAACCAGCGTCCGGCTGGGCACGATCGCGACCCGGCCGGCGTCGGCCGGTGTGATCACCGGCGGCCGGTCGTCGGCCGCGGCCCGCGTCTGCAGATGGCTGCTGTCGACGATCCGGTATTCCGATTCGCGCAAGGCCCGGGCGCCCGACATCACCTGATAGGCGCTCCAGCGCGATTCCGTCCCGCCGCCGAAGCTGCTGGTCCGCCGGGCAGCCACGACCTGGGTGCCGTCGGCCTGGGTGACGACCCGACCGGGCGCCACGGTGGTGCCGCCCGCGGCGGGGCGCACGACGTAGGCGCCGGGCAGTAGCGCGTAGTAGCCCGGCAGGAGCCGGTAGGTCCCCGCCGGAACCGGGCCGCCCGGGCCGATCTGGATGCTCTCGTAGAGTGACCGGTCGGCATCGAAGCCTTCGCCCACCAGTGCCGCGATGGCGCTGTCGCGCGGCGCGGCGTTCGGGTCGTCGGGCAGGATGGCATAGGTGTCCGCCGCCAGCAGGGTGTCGAGCGAACCGCCGCTGCCGGGCACGAATTCCACGCCCTGAATCTCGCCGCCGCCGGACACGTCGATCGTCGCGCCGGGCTGCATCGTCGTGCCCGCCTGCACCTCGACTGCCGGTGCCTGCAGCACGACCTCCTTGGTCGGCGGCAGCGCCGTACGATCGGACGGGCCGTAGTACCAACTGGTGCCGTTCACGGTGCCGCCGAAGGGTACCGTCAGTCCGTCCGCGCTCACCGAGGTCATGCTGCCCGGCGCGAAGGTCAGAGAGCTGCCGGCACGGAAGGACAGCTTGCCCAGCGGCGCCCAGACGGTACCCGCCTGCGTGATGTGGTCGGCGCGGAAACTCAAGGAGCCGCCGGCCGAAAGCGGCGCCGTCACGGGGCCGGCCGCCTGTTCGATGCGCAACTTGCCGCCGGGCTTCACGGCGCCTTCGCTGCTTCGCTCGCCCGCCACCCGGAACTCGAAGTCCACGCCGCTGGCGGCGGTGACCATGCGGGCCTTCAGGGTGGTATCGGCCAGCGTCGTCAGGCTGCCCTTCAGCGCCTTCTCAGCCACCTTTTCGCGCGTGTCTTCCGGATCGTCGACCGAGAATTTCCCGAACGCGAAACCGCGCGCGCGAATCTCCCCGGTGCTATCGAGCAGCATGCTGGAAGCACCGTTCACGGTCATGTGCCCCGCCAGTTCGATGAGGTCGCCCTTCGCGGCAAAGGAACCGGTTCCCGCGACGATGGGCGCCGCCCGCCGCGTGCCGTCGCCGTTCGTGTTGCGGAAATCGAGCCAGGGCGCCGTGACGGTCACGGTGCCGGAGGCAACGTCGAACTGCGGCGCATCCAGGACGATGCGCCGCTCGGCAGTCAGGTCACCCCTGAGGGCGATGGTGTCCTCGGCGGAGAAGCGCAGGTTGGCGAAGCCGCCGCTGCGCAGCGCATCGGCGCCCACGGCGGCACGCCGCACGCCGTCCTCAAAAACGGGGCGCTCAGGCGTAGCCTGGGTCAACTCCACCCTGTGGTCAATGATGTGGTTGGTCGGCGGAATGGTGGTGGGGTCGACCTTGTCGACGAGGCGCGGGTCGCCGTCGGCCGCTCCGTTGGCGCCGTTGAAGCGCGTGTCCAGCGCGAAGCTGCCCTGGGCCTTGCCGAGTCCGGAACGGCCGCGCATTTCGCCGCCGAACCAGGCGTCCTCGGTCACCTGGGCGTAGATGGAACCCGCCTCGCCGTCCACCACGGTCGCGACCGTCGCGGCATTGCCGCCGGCCAGCGCCGGCAGGTCGAGTTCCGTGACGGCGCCGCCCACGTCGAGCACCGCCCCCTGCTCCACCGCCAGGTCGTTGCGGTTGGCGGTCAGGTTGATGGCGCCGCCGCGCAGCACCGAGCCGCTGCGCCGGCCCATGCCATCGGTGGTGACCAGCGCGACGCCGCGAACGTCGACCAGGGCGCCGCTGGCGATGCGCAGCGTCTCGCCGCCGAAGCGGCTGGTTTCGTTGGTGGCGAGGCTCACGTTGACCGTACCCGCCGGGGCGACCAGCGCGCCGTACACATCGAGCTTGGTCGCCGAATTGACGGTGATGCTGCCTTCGGGCGCCGTCTCGATGCGGGCGCCGGCGCCGATCGTGACACCGTCGCTGGTCGTGCCGTCGCTGCTGACCAGCGTGATGCGCGACTGCTGGCGCTGCTTGGCGCTCTGCTGCGCCAGCGGAATCTCCCGCCGTTCCGCTGCGGCGAGCAGCGAACTGCCGGTGGCCAGCCGGCCGGCCTGGCCCGGCGTGAGGCTCAGGTAGCGCGGCAACGCGGCGGCGACGGTGTTCGCCTCGACGTCCAGCCCGTAGCGGCCCTCGAAGCGGTAGCGACCGAAACCCCAGTCGGCAAACCGGCTGGTTGCCAGCCGAGTCCGCGTCGCGTCGCTGACGATGGCGCCCGCCCCCTCGTTGCCGAGCACCATGCGGCTGCCGGTCAACTGCAGCTCGCCGGCCCTGGCGCCGGACCAGCCGAGCAGGGTCCCGGCCACGTTCAGGCGGTTTGACTGGTCAGTGATGTCATTCGGATTCTGGATCGTGCCCAGTGTCAGCGTTCCCGCATCGCCGTAGCTCAGCTTGCGCGCGTCGCTGTAGCGGCCGCCGCCCGAAACGTCGACAATGCTGCCGGCCGCGAGATCGACCGAAACCCCGGTCATGCTGACGCTGCCGCCGGCGGTCTTCGCCAGCGGCCCTGTCTGGCCGGCGCCTGGCGCCAGATAGTCGTTGACCCAGAGTCCGGCCGTCGACACGCTGGCGTCCGCCCCCAGCGACACCGAGGACAACTCGGTACCCGCTGAGCTGTCCGCGACGCCGTTCAGCTTCACGCCGCCGCCGGCGACCCGGATGTCGCCCTCGACGGCGACGTGGGTAGCCTTAATGGACAGCGCGCCGCCCGCAGCCAGCTCGATCGTCGCATCGGCAGCCACGCTCGCCGTGCCACCGGCCAGCACCGTGAGGCTGCCCAGGCGGTTGACGGTATGGGCCTCGGCGGTCGTTTCGTCGGGCCCGGAGGCAAGCCAGCCGGTGGCTACCTCCACCAGGTTCTGGCGTTCGGCCGGCAGCGCCGAATCGATGCCGAAGCCGGTCAGCGGCGTCGCCTCGGCAACGAAACGGACGTCCTTCAGGCTCATGGTCGGAACCTTGGTGGTGGCCGGATCGCTGGAATCGGCGCCCAGTTCGACGCGGCCGAAGCCGGGCAGCGCCCCGGCCAGGCTGGAGTCGCGCTGGTAGGCACCGATCATCACACTCGAGCGCAGGCTGCCGTTGAGCACCGCCCGCTTGACGTCCAGCTTGAGCAATCCGGCCGACTTGCCCTCGACGAAGGCGGCGTCGTTCGAAAACAGCCGGCGCGTCGGCATCGCCTCCAGCTTCGCCTCGGACAGCCACTTGCTGTCGGGGCGCACCTCGAAGACCTGCATGCCCTGGTCGCGGATCGCGACCATACGGCGCGGACCGCTGTTCCATTCCTGCAACTGGCGCGCCGTCACCGTATCGTAGACCTCGATGATTTCGTCATAGCGCAGGTTGGCGGGGGCACTGGCAATGTCGTACATCCTGCCGCCGGAAATCACCTTGGTCGTGGCATTCACGCCGCTGGCGTAGCGGTAGGCGCCGCCCGAGATGTCGATGACGCTGCCGGCCTGGCTGATCAGCTCGTCGGACTTGATCAGCAGTTCGCCGCCGACGGCCGTCTTCTCGGCCACGCTACGTTCCACCAGGCCGCGCAAGCCGGAGATGTCGAACAGGGCCGGATTGCCCTTGCGCAGGTCCACCGTCATCCGCTTCCTGTGCAGATAGCCGCCCTTCTGGAAGGGCGTGTCGCGCAGGTCGTTGGTGGAAACATCGAAACTGTAGAAGTTCTTCTCGTACGCCACGTCGGATATCGTTCCCGCCACGCTCACCCGGCTGCCGGCATCCAGCAGCACGCGGTCGGGTGTCTTCAGCGGCTCTTCGCTGCGGGCGTCACCGCCGATCTGAATCACCCCGCCGGGGTTCAGCACCGAGCCCTGGATGTGCACGCGCTGGCCGCCGAGCAGGATCTTCGAGCGGTAGGGCGTGTAGTCCTGCTCCTCGACCATGGTCTGGCCGTCGTCGATGAGCGGCGCATCGTCCCGCTCGGTGATCGCTGCGATCTCCGCCTCGTCCTTCGGCTTCAGCTTGGCGACCGGCGTCTCGGTGACGCTGCCGGTGCCCAGCGTCAGGGTCTGCCCGGCCAGCAGCCAGATCGAACCGTTCTGATTGACGGCGCCGCCGGCGCGGATCACGCCTTCCTGATTGACCGCCAGCCCGACCATCGTGGTATTGCCGCGGTGGGTGGTGATCTTGCCCGCATTGGCCACCAGGCCGCTGACGTCCAGCGGCGCGCTGCCCGCCTCGACCTTCACCACCAGGCCGCGCATCGAGACGTCCTTTTCGTCGATGGTCTTGTATTGGCGCAGATAGGCCCTGGCGCCGGCCGCGAGGATCACCTGGCCGTTGTTGGCCGTGATGACGCCCCGGTTCTCGACCCGGGGCGCGATGAGCATGATCAAGCCGCCATCGGCGCGGAGGGTGCCGTAGTTCTGCACCTGATTGCGCCACTCGCGGCCTTCCAGGTCCAGTACCGGCGTACCGTCCTCGTTCATCAGCACCACGTCGATGCCGCGCGGCTCGGCATGCGCGTCCCAGTCGGCGGTCAGGGCGAAGTTGGTGCTGGTGCCGATGCCGGCCGCGAACGCGCTCTCCGGAATCGCCAGCGAGGAGGCGATCAGGCCGCGCACGTTCACCTGCGAACCGCGGTCGAACAGGATGCCGTTCTGATTGACCAGATAGACGCGGCCGGTGGCGGTCAGCATGCCCTGGATGATGCTGGGATCGGCGTCGAAAATGCGGTTGAGCGCCTCGGCCGTGGCGCTGGGCTGGTCGAAATGGACTTCGCTGCCGGCGGCAATGTTGAAACTGTCCCAGTCGAAAATCGCGCGCTGCGAAAGCTGGCGGACAGTCAGTCGCCTGCCGGTGGCCGTGTCGACCGCGGGATCTACCGAACCGCGCCCGGAATATAGACCCCGGTACTGCGGTATCGTGCCGTTCGGCAGACGCTGGCCGGGCTTGGCGGCCTCGCCGGTCTGCGGCAGGGCGAAACTCAGGACGCCCGCCAGGGCCAACACCAGGAAGCTGGATTGCATGCGTGGTTTCATGGGGGTTCGCCTCGCGGTCAAAAGTCCATCGTGGTGTTGAACTGGACGCGGGCCTTGCGCGCCCGCGTGGTGGGCTTGTCTTCCGAGCCGGTTTCCTTGAAGGGCCAGCCGGCATTGACGGTGAGCGCCAGGCGATTGGCGGCGCGCAGGCGCAGGCCGATCCCCGCCGAGGACAGGATGTGGATGCTGGCCTCGGACGGCAGCGGTTCCAGTACCTTGAGCCGCGCCCCTTCGAGGAAGGCATAGAGCCGCAGGTCGTCGACGCCGGGCAGCCGTTCGCGCGCCAGCGACGGACTGCGCCACTCGAGGCTGCCGCGCACCGCCCGGTCGCCGAGGGCTTCGGACTGCAGGTAGCCGCGCACGCTTTCCAGGCCGCCGGCAGAGTACTGTTCGTTGCTGACCACGGGCTGGTCGGCGATCTGGCCGTCCAGGCCGGCCACCAAGCCGCCCCAGTCGCCCAGTTCCTGGCGCCGCTGCACATCCCACTTGACGACCAGGAAGTTGCCGCGCGCCGAGTAACGCTTGTTGGCGTAGTCCGCAGAGCTACTGCCCATGCCGCGAAACGCCCAGATCAGCCCGGTCGAGTAGGCCCATTCGCCGCCGGGGTCGCGCCGCACGCCGCCGTAGCTGAGGCTGAACGGCCAATAGCGGATCGGCGTCTCGACCGGCTCGCTGTCCGTCAGCACCAGTTGTTCCTCGAAGTCCTTGCGGTCGACGCCGAAGGTCAGCGAATGGGACAGGGCCTCGCTGCCCTTCAGGGGCGAGATCCAGCGCAGGCCGACGACGGTGCCGTTACCCAGCGCATTGGTGGTTTCCAGCACCGCCACGCCGCTATTCGAGCGGGCGACGAACATGCTCAGGAACTCGCCGGGCCGCCACAGCGGCACCAGGTAGGAAACGGACAGCGCCTTCACCTGGTCGGTGTTCTGGGGCGCCGTCTGGTATTGCAGGTTCAGCGCATGCAGCCGCTGGAACAGGTTGTCGTAATGCAGCCCGCCGGTCAGCCGCAGGCGCTCGGTCTTGGGGCTGTGGTCGTCGGTGAGGCCGAGGCTGCCGCCCCAGGGCGGGCTGTCCTCGACGCTCAATTCGATCTCGGTGGTGCCCGGCGCCTTGCCGGGCTTGAGCACCGGCGTGACGCGGCGCCCGGGCATGCGGTTGAGGCGCGCGATGTCTTCCTGCACGGCGGGGAAATGCGGCACCTCCCCTGCGGCCAGCGCGGGCGCTTCGGCCAGGAGCCGCGCCTGCGAGTGGTAGCGCGAACCGGTCACCCGCACCCGCTCCAGCGTCGCTTCGACCACCGTCAGCCGCACGATGCCCGCCGACACGCTCTGCTCGGGGATCTCCACCAGCACGGTCTGGAAGCCGGCGTCGCGGAAGGCCTTTTCCAGCGCACTGCGCGCCGCTTCCACGTCGGCAAAGGTCTTCGCCTCGCCCAGATAGGGATATACCGCGGTCTCGACCGCCTTGTCGGACAGGATTCGGACGCCACTGACCTCGTACTCCCAGACGTCGAAGCGCGCCTCCGCTCCCTCCTGCGCGGTGGCGACAGCGGGAAACAGGGCCGACAGGACGACAAACAGGAAGGCAAATCGAAGCATGGCGAAGGGCTGCGTGGCAAACCGGAGGATATTAAGAGGGGGGGGTTGCCGGGACATGACGGGTCGAATGGTGCATTTGAGCCAGCGCCACGACACGGGACCGACACAAAAGGAAAATGGCCGGGTCCTTGCGGACCCGGCCATCGAGCTTAGAACTAAGCTAGTTCAGGAATTGCTCCTGAATCAGAACGGCCACACCGGCTGCAGGAACTGGCAGTTGACCGGCGAACCGGCACCGGACTTGGTCGCGGTCATGACCGGATTGGCGATCACCTGGGCGGCCGTGAAGGGCGCGGCATCCGGGGTGAAGCCGGACAGCGCCGTGGCCAGGAGGCCCGTGCAGCCGGCGCCCGGAGCGGTGGTGCTCGGGCCGTCGGTGGTGCAGAAGTTGTGGGCGAAGCCGGTGTTGATCGGCTTGATGACGGCGGGGTCCTGAAGGCCGCTGGCAAAGGAATTGAAGAAGGTCAGCGAGTTGCCGGACAGGCCGGTGCGGCGCTGGGCCGTGGCTTCCATCACGAACTGGTAACGGTTCTTGGCCGCACCGTAAACCGTCGGCTCGGCGCCGTCGATCTTGACGAAGCGGTGGCCGGCACCGGTGTTTTCGGTGGACAGCACGCCGACGGCGAAACGGCCGGCCGTGTTGTGCGAGGCCATGCAGGTCACCACGTCGCCCGAACCGTTCATGTTGAAGGTCGTCAGGGCGCCCGGGGTGGCGCACAGGGAGACGGCATCGCCGGTGGCGGCGGTGTTGCCGCTATCCACGAACTGCGCCACACCTGATGCACAAGGGGAGTTCAGGTAGAACACGCGCGTGGAAGTCTGCGTGCCCGAGGTCTGAACGCGGCGGGCGACATAGACCGGACCAGCGGCCAGGCCAATCATCTCCCAATCGGTGATTGCGCCGGTAAAGAGGCCGGTGACGGTCGACTTCGACAGGGAGG
This sequence comes from Rhodocyclales bacterium, assembly GCA_016235765.1. Lineage (GTDB taxonomy): Bacteria > Pseudomonadota > Gammaproteobacteria > Burkholderiales > Rhodocyclaceae > Fen-999. The sequence goes on from JACRIZ010000099.1 coordinate 9,745, forward strand.
GCATGCACTCGAGCGACTCGTTGCCGGCCGCGCAGCCGGCAGGCAGGTCGCCGTCGGCGATCTGCTTGGTCTGCAGGGCGTTGCGCAGGGCGACGGTAACGGGGGTGCCGAACATCAGGGCATTGGTCGGGGTGATGGCCAGGGCGGCCAGTTCGGTCGCGGTGGCGCCGAGCAGGGCCGGCTCGACGTCGGACACGCCGGCATCGGGAACGGCATTCACTTCGGTGTGGCTGGCGCAGCTCCAGTCGGTGAAGGCGGGCAGGCCCAGGGCGTCGCCGGAAACGGACACGGAGGCGACGGCGCTGGAGGCCAGGCACTGGGTGGCGGTGTTCAGCGTGGTGACGTCCATGAACGTCAGGTTGGTGGCGTTGGCCACGGGCTGGACGCCCATGCCGGAGCCGCCGTCGCCGTCCTTGTAGACGAACAGCTTGTCAGCCGAGCTCAGGCCGGTGCTGGCAGCCGGGTTGCAGATGTACAGCGTGTTGTTGGAGGTGCGGCGATAGCGGTCCAGGGTGCCCGGCACGCAGGCGCGGCGCATGAAGTTGTGGATCTGGTTGTTCTGGGCGGTGGCGCCCGAGAAGCGGATCACGGTGTCGCTGGCGCCCGGGGTGGAGGGCAGCAGGGCGAAGGCCGGGGCGGCGGCGAAGGCGCCGAGGACGGCGGCGGAGACGAGCTTGAGTTTCATGGGATTTCCTTTAGAAGACTTGATGTTGGTGCGAGGTTGCCCGCGCGGGCACTGTGCCCGCGGGGCAGTGCTTCCGATCGTGACTGCTTAGGCGGCGACCTTGGCCTTGCGGCGCGAGACACCGACCAGGCCGAGCAGGCCGGAGCCGAACAGCCAGGCGGCGGCGGGCAGCGGCACGGCGGACGGCGAAACGTCGGTGCCGTTGTAGCTCAGCGATCCGTCGGAGTTCAGCGTCCAGGTGGAGATGATGCCGGCGAAGGTCTTGGCCTGGAGGCCCTGGTCGACGTGGAGCTGCTGTTGGATCGCCTGGGTGGTGAGCGACGTTTCAGTCAGGCCGTTCTGGGTGATCAGGTAGAAGCCCAGGGTACCGCCGAGCGCCGCGGCGTTATTGATATTGAGCGTCTGGCCGCCGAAGTTGGCGCCCCAGTTCGGGCCCCAGATGCGGTCCGGATCGGAGGTGTCGGCTACGCCTTGCGTGACGCTGGTGCCGGGGGCGATGCCGCGACCGTTGAGGTCAGTGGCCATAGGAATCTGGGCACCCAGAACTGCGTTGTTCAGTGCGCCGTTAGTGATGGTACCCGGGTCCACTGCACCGGTAGTCAGCAGGCGGTTCGGGTCGACGACGCGGTCACCGGCTGTGATGTTCCAGCGGATGTCGGCGGCAGCGACGCCGGCGAAGGTGCTGGAGAAGGTCGCATCGGCGGCGAAGGACAGGTCGACGTTCGGGTTGACCAGGAACTGGTCCATGGTCATGCCCAGGTCGCGGGCGTAGCCGGTGGTGGCGCCGGTCGAGGAATCCCAGGCGGTCAGGAACAGGCCGCCGTTGCCGGTGGAGGGGGAATCAAGGGCCATTGCCGGGGCGGCGAAAGCCATGGTGACCGCAGCGGCGGCCAGGGCGAACTTCAATTTCATCGGATCAACTCCTATCACGTGATGCTGCTCCTATCGTGCCGTGGGATGCCTGAGCAGGGCACACCCACGAGCAACCCGGCTCTCTCCGCACGTGTCACGGAGATCCGTGGCTTTCCGAACCCGCCTCGCGACGGGGTTGGCGCTGGCCGGCATCGCTGCCGGCCGGACACACCAATACTTCAGTGTTGCGGCGCATTGTGGGAACTGACTATTACAACCCTACCCGTACGGCGGTCGCCAAACATGGCCCATCGGAGCTAGCCGCCTGACTCTGCCGGCGCGCGCAGGCCGGCGAAATATTCCGGCAACCCGAATGGAATAGAAACACGGGTTTGGCGACGGGGCTTCGGCATGGAACAGGATTCGGGACGCAAGCTGCACATCGGCGGCAAAGTGGCGACGGCAGGCTGGGAAATCCTCGATGCCATCCCCAATCCCTGGGTGGACCACGTCGGCGATGCCGCCGACCTGTCGCGCTTCGCCGACGGGACCTTCGAGGCCGTCTACGCCTCCCATGTCATAGAGCACTTCGATTACAACCGCAAGCTCGCCGAGACCCTGCGCGAATGGCGGCGCGTGCTGAAGCCGGACGGCCTGCTGTACCTGAGCGCACCGGACCTCGACGTCCTGGCGCGCCTGTTCGTCAGCCGCGACAAGTTCACGGTCGACGAACGCTTCGCCCTGATGCGCATGATGTTCGGCGGCCACATCGACCCCTGGGACTATCACATGGTCGGCCTGAACGAGGAATTCCTCGCCGGCTTCCTGCTGGGCTGCGGCTACACCGCCCTGCGCCGGGCGGACAGCTTCGGCCTGTTCGAGGACACCAGCAACCTGCGCTTTCGCGGCGTGCCGATCAGCGTGAACATCATCGCCCAGAAGGCGGCCGACGCAAGTGCCGCTGCGGCGACGACATCGCCATGAAGCCCCTGGACCTCGCCGACGGCCTGCTCGACCGCGCTGAAACCCTGCCGCCGCCCGCCCTGCGTCCGCTCTTCCTGCGGTTGCTCGCCGATACCTGGAGCCTGGCCGACAACCTCCGGCTGATGGCGTTGTACCGTCGCTACGACGAAGCGCTGCAAGCCGGCCCGTCCCGGGCGGAGGGCGCACTGGCGGCCTGGGACAGCCTGGACGCCTCGCAGGCGACGATCGGCCTGCTCGGCTCGCTGGCGGCGCCCAACAACACCTCCAAGTTCCTGATACCCCTGCTCCCTTACCTGAAGGACCGGGGATTTCGCCTCTCCTACTACTCGACCTGCCAGGCGCTACCGGGCGATCCGGTGCAACGGGAGGTGGCGCGCACCATGGACTCGGTCGCCTGGGTGCAGAAGCTTCCGCCGCAACAGGTGGCACGCCGGGTTTTCGACGATGGCTGCGCGATACTCATCGACCTCGACGGGCATTCGTACTTCTCCAAGACCGAGGCCTTCGTGGCCCGCCCCGCGCCGGTCCAGATGTGCTGGTGCAACTGGCCGTCGACGCTGGGACTGGCGAGTGCCGACTACTTCCTGGGCGACCGTTACCTGATTCCACCGCAGCCCGGACTGCTGTCGGAAATACCGATTGCGATGGACGTCCCATTTGGCTGCTTCACGCCGATGGCGGAGGTACCGGTCGCGCCTGAGCCGCCCTGCGCGCGCAATGGCTACGTGACGTTCGGCAGCACGGCCAAGGCCTACAAGCTCAATTCCCGCCTGATCGCCCTATGGTCAGAAGTCCTGGCACGCGCGCCCACAGCGAAGTTCCGGGTGGTGCGCCACGAGTGTCGCGACGTGGCCTTCCGCGCCGCGGTGGCTGCCGAGTTCCAGCGCCGCGGCATCGCCCCGGAGCGGATCGAGTTCTTCGATTTTCCGGCCGCGGGCCTGAACCACCTGCAGGCCTACGGCACCCTCGACATCTGCCTGGACAGCGCGCCCTTCGGCGGCGCCACCACGGCGGCCGACTGCCTCTGGATGGGCGTGCCCATGATCACGCTGGTCGGACCCGGGGTGCACCAGCGCCTGTCGTACAGCATGCTCGGCGCCATCGGCGCGGAAGAACTGGCCTGCACCGACGAGTCGGCCTATGTCGCCCGCGCCTGCGAACTGGCGGCCGACCCGGCCCGCATCCGGCACTATCGAGCCACCTTGCGCGCACGCTTCTCGGCTTCGCCGCTGCGCGATCCCAAGGCGGTCGCCGACGGCGTCATCGCCGCCCTGCAATTCGCGCTGGATGATACCCGGCGCCGACGCGCGCCGGCCGGGCCGGCGTCCCACGGCGCCTGACTTTTTCGCTCAGTTGCCGACCGCCGCGGCCTGCTCGATCTTCTCTTCGAGTTGCGCGACCGGAACGGCGCCGGGGATGCGCTCGCCGTTGCTCAGGAAAATGGTGGGCGTGCCCTTGACGCGCAAGCGCTCGCCGAGCAGCAGGTTCTTCTCGATCGGTGTCTCGCATCCCGCTTCAGCCTTGGGCGCCGAGCCGCCGACCATCAGGTCGTGCCAGGTCCGGGCACGGTCGGCGGCGCACCACACCGCCTGCGCCTTGTCCTTGGAGTCCGGTGACAGGACGGGATAGAGGAAAGTGTAGACGGTGACGTCCTTCATCCCGTCGATGTCCTGCGCCAGGCGCTTGCAGTGGCCGCAATTCGGGTCCTCGAAAGTGGCGATGACGCGCCTGCCGTTGCCGCGCACGGTCTTCACCGCCTGGTCGAGCGGCAGGTCGGCGAACTTGATGACCGACAGCTTGTTCAGGCGCTCCTGGGTAAGGTTTTGTCGCGTGTCCGGGTCGAAGACGTTGCCGACGAAGACGTGCGTCACCTTCTCGTCCGTATAGACGATCTCGCTGTTGAACTGGACTTCGTACAGCCCCGGGTAGGGGGTCTTGACGACGCTATGGACGCGGCCGCCGGTCTTGCCTTCCAGCAGGCGCTTGACCTCGCCTTCGTCGGCCTGGGCGGCCGTGCCGAACATGCAAAGCGCCAGCAGGGCAAGCGCACTCGTAACTTGTTTCATCGGTCTCATCTCCAGTTCAGGGTTTGCACCATTGCTGCCAGGCGCCGCGATAGGCGGCCTCCAGCTTGCGCGCGAAGCCGGCGGCATCGGTGAGCGGCGAGGCGAGCATGCGCGACCTCAGGGTCATGCGAAGTTCCGCGAGCCGCGACCGGTCCTGCGCCAGGGCGGCGGCGCAGGCGACATAGTCGTCGTGGCTGCCGACGGCCAGATCCTGCAGGCCGACCGCCGAAAGCAGGCTCAAGCCCTGCCGCGACGCATGGGTCGCACCGACCAGGCTTACCACCGGAACACCCATCCAGAGCGCCTCGCAGGTGGTGGTGACGCCATGGTAGGGCCAGGTGTCCAGGGCCACGTGGATGCGGTTGTACTGCGCCAGGTGGTTGCCGGTGCCCTGCTCCCAGCCGATCAGTTCGAGTCGCTCGGCGCCGATGCCATGCCGCGCGAAGCGCTGCGCGAACTCTACGCGCACCGTCTCGTCGACCAGCGGCCGCGACTTGATGCGCAGGACGGCGTCCGGCACCTCGTGCAGCAGGCGAGCCCACAGCGCGATGTTGGCGGGACTCATCTTGGCGACGTTGTTGAAGCTGCCGAACACCACCGGCCCCGCCGGCACCGGCGCGGTTTCCTCGCCATAGGGGTGCGGGCCGTAGCAGATGTAGCAATCGTCGATGCGCAGCGGCTTCTCGACCTGCCATTGCTCGTAGCCCTCGGGGTCCACCCTGGCATCGGTGATGCGGTAGTCGATGGCATCGACGCCCGTGGTGGTGAGGTAGCCGAGCCAGGTCATCTGCACCGGCGCCGGCTTGCGCGCGAACGCCGGCAGCCGGTTGCCGGCCGTCTGGCCGGAGAGGTCCACGAGGATGTCGATGCGGTCGTCGCGAACACGCTCGGCGAACTCCTCGTCCGTGAGGCCGGGCACCTCCACCCAGCGATCGAAGTGCGGCTTGAGCCGCTCGCTGGTGGCATCGGTATCGGCGTGATTGTGATAGGCGACCAGTTCGAAGCCGGTACGGTCATGCGCCGCCAGCACCGGTTCCATGAACCAGGCGACCGAGTGGCCGCGCAGGTCGGCCGACACGTAGCCGACGCGCAAGCGGCGCAGCGGGTCTTCGCCCAGCGGCGAACGCGGCGGCAGCCTTTTCACCTCGCGCAGGCGCCCGGCGAAGTCGGCGTGGAGACCCTTCAGCGCGTCGAGGTCGTGCAAATCGGAGTAGTTCGCCACCGAGGCGCGCACGCCGCTCACGGCAAGCGCATCGGCCTTCGCCTCGAGAACCTGATCGTACTCGGCCAGGCTTTCGGCAATGCGCCCGAGTTCGTAGTAAGCCCCGGCACGGGCCAGGCGCGCGTCGTGGTAGTCGGGCTTGATCGCCAGCGCGTCCTCGTAGGCGCGCAGGGCGACGCCGAAGCGGCGCTGCTCCTTCAGCACGTTGCCCACGTTCATGAACGCCTCGTGATAGTCCGGCTTGAGGTCGATGGCCTTGGCCAGGCTTTCCAGCGCCTCCGGGAGGCGCTTGGCCCTTTGCAGGGTGCAGCCCAGGTTCATGTGGGCTTCGGGCAGCGTCGGGTCGGACTCGGCCGCGCGCTGGTACCACTGGCCGGCCTCGGCGTAGCGGGCGCGCGCGCTGAGCATCAGGCCGATGTTGTTGGCGGCCTTGGCGTTCATCGGATCGAGGTCGATGCAGCGCCTGAACGAGGCCTGCGCCTCGTCGAAGCGCTTCAACTCGCGCAGCGCGTTGCCCAGGTTGTAGTGGGCAAGGACGTTGTCGGGGGCGAGACGCAGCGCGGTCTCGTATGCCGCGATGGCCTCGTCCGCCCGTTCCGCCTCGCGCAGCGCCACGCCGAGGCTCACGTGGCCATCGACCAGCTCCGGACGCAGTTCCACCGCGCGGCGGTAGGCGGCAATGCCCTCTTCCAGCCGATCGCTGTTCTTCAGCGCCCGGCCGAGGTTGTGGTGAGCCTCCGCGTAGCCGGGGTCGACCGCCACGGCGCGCCGGTAGGCCGCTGCGGCCTCCGGCCAGCGTTCGGCGGCGGCCAGGGCGTTGCCCAGGTTGTAGTGGGCCGCGGCGATGTCCGGGCCTTGGCGGGTCGCTTCCTGGAGGGCCTTGATGGCGGCGTCCGTGCGTCCAGAGCGCTGCAGCGCATTGCCGAAATTGATGAAATAGCCCGGATCGGGCTTCAGGTCGCACGCCCTGCCGTAGGCACCGAGCGCGTCGCCGAGTCGTCCGGTCTGCTCCCAGGCGAGACCGAGGTTGAAGTGGGCGTCGGCGAGCCCGGGTTCGAGCCGGATGGCCGACTGGAAGCACTGGAGCGCCTCGGCCGCCTTGCCGGTTTCACGCAGCGCATTGCCGAGGTTCATGTGGAAGCCGGCCACCTTCGGTGCCGCCTTGACTGCCGCGCGCATCGAGGCGATGCCGTCGGCGACGCGGCCGGTCTGGCACAGGACGATGCCCAGCAGACCGCTGGCATCCGGCTGGCGCGGATCGTGGGCGAGCACCTGGCGGTAGAAGCGCTCGGCTTCCTCGAGCGCGCCGGCCTGGTGGCGCTGCACGCCGGCGTTGAGCAGTCCGGGAACGAGATCAAAGCCCTGCACTGGTTGCCTCCTTGTCGCCGGCACACCAGGCATGCCAGGCCTGCCGGTATGCCGTTTCGATGTCGCGTGCGGCGCGCGGCGCGTCGCACAGTTCGCTGGCCGCCATCCTGGTGCGCATGCCGGCCCGCAATTCCGCGAGACCCGGCCGATCCAGGGCCAGGGCGGCGGCGCGGGCGACGAACTCCGCGTCGGAGCCGGTGGCGAGGTCCGGCAGCCCCACGGCGGAAAGCAGGGTCAAGCCCTGGCGCGAAGCGTGGTTCTCGCCGATCAGGCTGACCACCGGCACGCCCATCCAGAGCGCCTCGCAGGTGGTGGTCACGCCGTTGTAGGGCCAGGTGTCCAGCGCCACGTGGATTCGGTTGTACTGCGCCAGGTGGTCGCCGGTACCGGCTTCCCAGCCGAGCAGGTCGAGCCGTTCTTCGTCGATGCCCTGCGCCACGAACCGCTCGTGCAGCGATGCGCGCACGGCGGCGTCGACCAGCGGCCGCGTCTTCACCCGCAACCGCGAGCCGGGCACCGCTTTCAGCACCGCCGACCACAGGGCGATGGTGCGCGGGCTCATCTTGGCGAGGTTGTTGAAACTGCCGAACGTGATCGGGCCGTCCGGCAGCGGCCCGACGGCCGGCGCTTCCGCCGGCGGCCCGTAGCAGACGTAGCAGGCGGGCAGCCGCAGCGGCTTCTCGACCTGCCACTGCTCGGCGCCCGGCTGGTCGACCCGGTGGTCGGTGATGCGCCAGTCGATCGCCTCGACGCCGGTCGAGGTGAGGTAGCCCAGCCAGCTCATCTGCACCGGCGCAGGCTTTCTGGCGAATGCTTCGAGGCGGTTTCCTGCCGTATGGCCCGCCAGGTCCACCAGGATGTCGATGCGGTCGTCGCGCACGCGCTGGGCAAACCCTTCGTCGCTCAGGCCGATCACGTCCACCCATTGATCGCAGCGCGACTTGATCCTGGCGGTGACGGCATCGCTGATGGCGTGGTTGTGGTAGCCGACGATCTCGATCGCCCCGTGGTCGTGGGCGCGCAGTACCGGGTCGATGAACCAGGCTACGGAATGGGCGCGGAAGTCGGGCGAGACGTAGCCGACCCGCAGCCGCCGGCCCGGGTCACGGTCATTGGCGTGCGGCAGCGCAGCCGATGCCAGCGGCCGGGCCAACCGTTCGCCATACTCGCGATGCGGCGCGAACACCGCCGCCCGGTCCGCCCGGTCCACATAGTTGATCGTCATGCAGAGCCCGGCGATCGCCGCGGGATGATCCGGCCGGATTTCGATGGCGCGGCGGTAGTGCAGGATGGCTTCGTCCGCGCGCGCGAAATCGAGCAGGGTACCGCCAAGATTGATATGGCCCTCGGGCAGCAGGGGATCGATTTCGAGGGTCTTGTAGGCATACGCGAGGGCCTTTTCGAGTTGTCCGAAGCGCTTGTTGGCGCCGCACAGGTTGGCATAGGCCGGCGCCATGGCGGGAAGCAGCTCGACCACCCGCTCCAGCGCGGCGATCGCCAGGGCGTGCTGATCGAGATCGAGCATGATGAGACCGATGGAAAAGTTCGCCTGGGCGGCTTCCGGATCGATCTGCAGCGCCCGCTGGGCGCAAGCCAGCGCCTCCTGCCGTTCGCCGAGGTTCCTGAGCACCTCGGAGAGGTTGCAGAGGGCCTGGACATGTTCGGAATCGATGGCCAGACCGGTACGGAAGGCAAGCGACGCGGCAGCATGGTCCTTGCGCGCGCGCAGCATGTAGCCGACGTGGAAATGGGCCTCCGCGTTGTCCGGCTGGCACTCGGCCGCCTTGCGGAAGGCAGCCAGCGCCTCGTCATCCTCGCCGCCGCGCGCCAGCGACTCGCCCAGCGCGAACCAGGCCTTGCCGTAGGCTGGAGCACAAGCGACGGCCTTGCGGTAGCATGCCGTCGCCTCGGGCAGGTCCTTGCGCCGGGTCGCCTGGTTGCCGAGCTCGTACCAGGCCTCGGCGAGGCGCGGATTCAGCTCGAGGGCGCGGCGATGGCACGCCTCGGCATCGTCATGCCGATCGCGCTGAATCAGGAGATTGCCGAGGTTGTGATGTGCCTCGGCCATGGTCGGCGCCAGCGCGGCGGCGCGACGGTAGGCCGTTTCCGCCTCATCCAGACTCCCGGCGGCGCGCAGCGCGATGCCGAGGCTGACCTGGATGTCGGCCCGGGCCGGTTCGACCTTGAGCGCACGGCGGTAGGCGGCCACCGCTTCCTCGGCCCGGCCGGCGGCACGCAGGACGCGCCCCAGCGTCGCCAGGCAGTGGGCGGACTTCGGCGCCAGGCGAGCGGCCTCCCGGGCCAGGCCGACCGCCGCTTCCGGATCGTTGCGCGCCTGGGCGATCACGGCGAGCGAACTGTACGCGGCGGCGTTCTTCGGCGCAGCCTGAAGGATCTGCTGCAGCAGTTGCGCGGCCTGGTCCAGGTTGCCCGCCCGCAGGTGCACGTCGGAGAGCTCCTGCAGCCGTGCAAGCCCGAATGCATCGCGGGTCGATCCCGCCTGAAAGTTCATTGTCATCCTGCCGTCCGGTGAAAGGCCTAAGCGCCTTCCGGCTCCGCCGCGGGGTACTCGCGCGGTTCGTCGGCGACCCGGGTCGAGTCCCGCAGTGCCTGCTCATAGGCCTCGAGGGCCAGGCGCACCAGGACTTCGCCGTAGCCCTGATGGCAAATGAGCCAGCTCCGTTTCGGCTGCCGCTCCTGCTTCGGATTCCAGTATTCGAGCTGCGGCAGTTCGGCCAGCATGCGAACCGCCCCATATTCGCCGACGCGGAACGCGATGCCGCCGCGTTCGCCGTCGTCAAGGGCCAGGAACGGGCGCTTGCCGAACTTGACGCAAGACATCCCGAAGCGTCGCCCGGGGACGACGTCAGGTTGCTCGGCCAGCGCCCCCGCAAGTTCCGCGAAGCGTTGCGCCATCGAGTTGGCCGGGCACTGCAGCCGGGGCGGCACATCCGCGGGACCGCCCATCCCGTTCGAATCCGGCTGCCCTCCTCCGCTGGCGTTCGCACCCTCGCCGGATTGCCCGCCCGCCGCCTTGCAATCGATGCGCTCGCGCAGCACCGCGCGCAGGCGCCGGCGCGACAGCTTCCTTCGCTCGGGTCTGCTTGCCGAGTCGGTCATCGCGCGTCGCCGGTCGCGGCGCCGCCACGCACTGATCCGGCGCCGCGCCAGCCCCAGCGCGGCCAGGCCGGTACCGAACATCCAGATGGCGGCCGGCACCGGCAGCGGCAAACTCGGCTTGTCCGTTCCTGCTTCGGCAAGGTCCGACGGGCCCACCGCCCCGCTGTGGCCATGCGGCCGCGAACCGACGGAGAACATGCCAAACCATGAATCAGGGCCGCGCTCGTGGCCCTTGAACTGATGCGTCCACTCGTGGCCGCTGCCGGCAGTCGTCTCGACCGGCGCGGCATGTGACGGCTCGACGACGCCGAGCATTAGCAGGACCGAGAGGAGTCCCGTGAGGAAGACTGCAAAGCGGGTTCGGTTGTCTCGACTTAGCGGCATATTCACGACGACGGAGTCAGCAGCGCGCAGTGTGCGGGATCGAGATTGCAGCCGAGTGACCGCGCGACGCATTGCCTCCGATCCAGGTCCGGGTCTCGCATTCGTCACTGGGCGCGATACGCCAGGAGGCCATGGGAGATGGCCTGCGCCACTGCGTGGCTGCGCGAGCGTGCATTCAGCTTGCGGAAGATATTCTTGACGTGATTGCGCACGGTGTACGGACTCAGGCTGAGGTGCTCGGCGATGGCACCGGTCTTGTGGCCATCCTTGATCAAATAGAGGATTTCGATCTCCCGTGCGGTAACGAGTCCGCTTCGCTCAAGCCGCTCGCCGGGTCGTGCCTCCTCATTCAGGACACGACAATACGTCGCGTATACACATGGCAGCAGCAGATCGAGGATGTAGGCGGTTCGCTCCGACCGGTCGAGGCTGGTCCGGCTGAAGCAAAAGAAGCCGCCCCCCTGAGGCTCGATGCCGCGTACGCCATGGCCGATGAGATTGCGCAACTCGAGTTCCTTGAGGCGCTCGGCCATTTCGTCGTCATCGGCTTCCGGGAGCAGGAATTGGGGCAGCCCGCTTGCCTCCCATTGGCGCATCAGCGTCGGGACCAATGCGTCGTCGCCGTAGCAACTGGTCTCGAAATGGCTTTGCTCGAAGTAGCGGCAACTGGAGAAATGGCGAACCTGGGGGCAGCGCCAGGCCCCGCCGCCGGCGACGCAAATCATGATGTCGTGCGGTATGAGCGCCTGCAGCGCGCCCTGTGTCCAGAGAAAGAATCCTACCGAGTTGCGGACTCGCAGCGAGGCCTCGATCGCGGACAGAACGCGCTCCCGGTCTTCGGAGTCAAGCATCACTGTCGGTGTCATGAGTTTGTCCGGTGCTCACATGCATTGCTCGATTCGGCGGGCCATCGTAAGAGCGGTACATGACAGCGATGTGATGTCATGACTACGCGGTCGGAATCCTGCGATCAACCGCTTCCATACTGGCACCCGGGCATTTCGGCGCTCTGGAGCATATGGCCCGTTTGGGTCATGTCGGCCAACGCTTGCAGGATGACGCTTGCAACGTGGCTCGGCTAGGATCGTGGCCGTTGCGCGGCGAATGTGCCGCCACTGGCCTTACTGGAGAATTGTTCATGCAAATTCGCGGCGTACTGCGTACAGCACTCTTCCTTTCCCTCATGTCGGCGGCCGCAGCCAATGCGTCCACGCTGACCTTGTCCAGGTGTATCGGCGATTCGGATCCTTGCAGCCTATCGCTCCCCGACCCCGCATTTGTTGCGCGCGAGACACGGCTGGAGCCAGGCGCCAACATCGAACTTGTTGCGGGCGAGATACGAGTGGTGCGAGGTGCCAATTTCGATCTGGGTGCCAACCTTGTTTTGAGCCCCGGTCGCGGCGTGCTCCAGCCACTCGATGATTCGAACAACCGGTACGAAAGCCATGCTCCGCGGAAAGGGGGCCAAATCCAGATCCGTGATGATCGCGACGGTTTGCCAAGCCTGCAAGTGACGAACTGGGGGCATGAATCGCGCAATTGGACCCAAGCCGATGCCCTGCAGTTCGTGAAGGACTGGGCATGGCGCCATCACGAGCGCGACTTCGACGAGTTCCGTCGCTGGCGCCACGAGCATGGCCATCACGATCGTGGCGATTGCGATGACGACTTGCCGAAGCCCGTGCCGCTGCCCGGCGCGGCATTGCTGTTCGGCCCGGCACTGCTGATGCTGCGCGCCGTTCAGCGCCGCAATGCCTGAGGCCGCCATCCGGAAAAGCCGATGGGTCGGCTGGGCCCCGTTGCTTGCCGGCCTGCTGCTGCCGGCCCCGGCATCGGCCATCCTCGATGGCACGCCTGCGGAACAGGAGCCGGCGGTGGCCAGCAGCACTCTTGCCGTCGTCATCGCGGATACCAGCCAGCGCGGCCCTGATGGGCGCCCGGGCTACTACCCGAGTTCCGGCATCGTCATCGCGCCCGACTGGGTATTGACCGTCAAGCATTCCTTCGCGAAGTACAACGGCACCCAACACGTCTGGCAACTCCATCTGTCACCGCAGATCGATGCCGGTCCGGGCGGAGACCGTGTGCGCGTCGTGGAGCGCAGTCGCGTGGTCTTCCATCCGACGCTGGACCTGGCACTGGTGCGTCTCGATGCGCCGATGCCCTTTGAGTATCGGCCGGTCAAGGTGGTTTCGGCAGGTCGCCACCTGGCCCGCGAGGCGACGCTGAGCGCGCTGCTGGCGGGCTATGGTCCCGTCGGCAACCGGCACGGACCGCACCGGCTGAATTTCGTGGTCGAGCCGATCTCTGCGCTTTCCCTCGCCAACGGACCGCGCCAACCCGACCATATTCCGCGCGGACAGGCTGACAGCCACCTGGAGATCGACCAGCGGGACGGACGCGGATCATGTCGCGGCGATTCGGGCGGGCCGGTACTCGTCAAGCTTGCCGAAGGCGGGGTCGGCCTGCTGGGCGTCATCAGCGGCAACGCCTCCTACAGCGGCGCCCACCCCTGCCTGGGCTTCACGTACGCCGTGCGCGTCGATCGGGCGCTCGCGTGGATCACTCAAGTCACGGGCCGCTACTACGACCCGGCCTCCATGCTGCTCGTGGACGCGTTCACTTCGGCTGCGACGACTCGGCCATGAACCGCCAGCCGCGATAGTTCATCGCGCCGGCGAAGCCGTCTTCTCCTTCGGCGAAGTTCGCCTGCTTGCGCGGCTTGCCTTCCGACATGCTATGCACGCCGACGATCGCTTCGCCGGCCTTGATCAGACCCCAGTCGGCCCGCCCGGTCATGGGATCGGCGTAGACCTTGCGCAAGTGGCGCAGGACGATCGGCCCACGGCGGTCCTCGAGCAGATCATCGAGGTGCAGTGGATACTGCTTGGTTTGGCCCGGGGTCGCCGCATGGTAGGCGGCAATGGCACGCGCAAATTCGCGCCCGAAGAACAGCAGGTCCTCTTCCCGTTCGCGCTGGGCGGCCGACTTCCAGACTTCGCCGGCCGAGGCGGTCAGCAGCGCCAGGAAGGCTATCGCAAACAGCAAACCGATGTAGGTGAAGCCCCGCTGCCCCGCCATCTACCACTCCGAATAGGGAATGCCGTCGGCACCGCCGCCGGGTGCGCCGCTGCGAATGTCGTACAGGTCCCCGACCGCCGCTCCGTCGGGGGGCGGCACGAGCACCCAGGTTTCGCTGCTTTCGGTGATCGGATCCTGCGGCAATTTGCGCAGGTAGCGCTTGTCCACCAGTTCTTCCAGGTCGCCGGGATAGCGCCCGATGTCGTAGTGGTACTTGTCGATCGCATCGCGGATCACGAACAGCGTTTCGCGCAGCGAAGCATCGCGGGCGCGGTCGAGGCTGTTGAAGTAGCGCGGCGCAGCAATCGCCAGCAGGGTCGCGATGATGGCCATGACGACCAGCAGTTCGATCAGCGTGAAGCCCTTGCGCCGGGTCATGGTCGCATCACCAGTCGCGGTATGGCAGGCCGTTGAGGCCCACCCGTTCCGTGCGCGAGTAGACGTCGAAGACGTCTTCGCCTTCCTGCGGATCGTCCGGCGGACTGGCGTAGGCCCGCTTGCCCCAGGTGTCGGCGGCGGCGACCGTCGCGTCCGTCTCCATCGGGTCGCGCGGCAGGCGGCGCAGGAAATAGATCTGCGACTTGTTCGGATTCCTGGCATCCTCGACACCGCGGACCAGCGCGTCGAGCGAAGGCGGGTAGCCGGTGGCGCCCGTCCGGCGCAGGATGCGCCCCTGGTCGTAGGCCCGCTTGTAGTCGTCGATCGCCGTTCGGATCTGCCGCAGCGACTGGCGCAACTGGTGCTCGCGGCTGCGCTGCACGGCCAGCTCCGTTACCGGCACGGCCGCGGCGGCCAGCACGCCGATGATGGCGACCACGACCGCCAGCTCGATCAGCGTGAAGCCGCGCAACTGTCGCATTACTGTGCCGCTTGCGGCGACTGAACGCCGGTCGGCGCCGGAACCGGGGCCGGTGGAGGCGGTGCCGGCGGTTCGACGGACTCTGCCTGTTCCGGCGGCTCACCCGGCTCGGCAGCAGCTTGCGCCGGCAGCCCGGCGCCGCTCTTCGACGACAACGACACGCCGCTGCGGCCCTTTATCGACAGCGGCTGGGTGCCGACGGCGGAATCCGTGCCGGCGGGAATGGTCGGCGCGGCGAGCGTCGGCCGCATCAGGTTGCGCACCACGCGCGGCGTGACCAGCAACACGATCTCCGTCTTGCTGCGGTTGTCGCGCTGGCTGGAAAACAGGCGCCCGACCAATGGCAGGTCGCCGAGGCCCGGCAGGCGATTGGCGCTCATCCGTTCCTCGTCGTTGATCAGGCCCGCCAGTATCTGGGTCTCGCCGTCCTTGAGCCGCAGCGCGGTCGATGCACTGCGCGTGCCGACCTGGTAGGCCAGCGAGTTCGAGGGGCCGGTCACTTCCTTGACGATGCTGCTCACTTCCAGCCCGACCTTGATGTCGACCTCGTCGTCGAGGTGCACGCTGGGCTCGACATCGAGCTTGAGACCGACATCGAGGTAGGACACCGACGCCGACACGCCGACGTTGGCGGTCGAAGTGGTCGTGAAGATGGGCAGCTTCTCGCCGATGTGTATCTTGGCCTTTTCGCGGTTCTTGACGCGGATACGGGGATTGGCAAGCAGCGTGCCGTCGCCGACCTGGTTCTTCAGGTTGAGCAGCACGCCGGGATTGGTGATGTAGCTGGTCAGGCCGGCGCGATTCTCGAGATCGATCATGCCGGTCGACAGGGCACCACCGAGGGTGGTGCTCTGCGAAAGAAAACCCGTGGCCGTGGTGACGTTCGTCGTCGTGTTCGGCTGCAACAGGCCATAGCCGACCTGCTCCGGGAACTTGATGCCCAGTTCCAGCAGGCGGCTGCGCGAGATTTCCAGCACTTCGATTTCCAGCATGACTTCCGGCTCCGCGAGATCCAGCGTCGCCAGCAGGCGTTCGGCAAGCCGCACGGCATCCGGCGTATCGCGCATCACCAGCAGGTTCAGCTTCTCGTCGATGAACAGGTCGCGCGTCTTGACGATGGACTTGATCAGCAACTGCGCCTGCTTGGCCTCGGCATTCGCCAGGTAGAAGCTGCGCGTGACGGTTTCCAGGTACTCCTTCTGTTTCGGCAACGTGGCCGGATAGACCAGCACCGAAGTCTCGCCGATGACCCGGTGCTGCAACTGGTTCGTCACGGCGATCAGGCGCAGCACTTCCTCGATGCCGGCGTTGCGCACGAAGATGGTGACCTTGGTGTCGGCCTTGACGTCCTTGTCGAGCACGAAGTTGATGCCGGCGGTGCGCGACATCACTTCGAACACGGTCTTGAGCGCGGTGTCCCGGAAGTCCAGCGTGATCGGCTTGTTCAGCGCCGGCTTCAGTTCGCCCGCAGGCGAGCGGCTCTTCGCTTCCTGCTCCTGCAGGCGGGCCATCAGGTCACGTGCGCCGGCGTGGCCGGGGTTTTCGGCCAGAACGGTGCGCAGGCGCAATTCGGCAGCGGCGGCGTCGTTCTTCCTGAGAGAGGCTTCCGCCTCGCCGAGCAGGGTCTTGTGCCGCTTCGCCATGGCGATTTCGGTCAGGCCGTCGCGGGCACGCGGACTGGCGGGCTCGAAGCGCTGCACCTTGCGCCAGAGCGACTCCGCTTCGCCGGGACGGCCGGCCGTGCGGGCCTCTTCGGCGGACACTGCCCAGGCGGCGACGGCCTTCTCGCGCTCGCGGTAGTAGAAGGCCCGCGCCTCGCGGTCGTCGGGGAAGTCGCGCACCGACTGTTCCAGGCGCGCCAGCCCCTCCTCGCCCTGGCCGGCAGCGAGAAGTTCGCGGCCCTCCTTGAAATGGACGTTGCTGGCGCAGCCGGAGACGAGCAGCACCGCTAGGGCAAGGACTCTGACGATTTTCACGGTTTGCTCCGCAGGATCAACTGCTGTAGTTCGCCCAAGGGCAGGTAAAGGAAGGTCGCGCCCGTCGGGGTCACGGATTCGACGCGGTAGCTGCCGTCGATGGTGTCGCCGCTGCGCACGATCAGCGTGCGCTGCTGGTGGCCGAGGAACACCGCGATCCGGTCTCCCTCGTCGATCTGGCCCAGATAGACGAAGGGCAGCGGCGGCACCTTGGGCGCGGGCGGCGGCAGTGGCGGTGGCGGCGGCGGCAGCCAGCTTTGCGCGCGGAAGAGGTTGGCGGCCGCGACCTCGCAAGCCGCCTTGTCCTGCGGCACACCGGCGGCCGGACTTCCGCCGGCAATCAACAGGAGGACGAACGCCGTTGCGCGCTTCACGGGCGCCCCTCGCCGACGCGCACGCTGAAGCGCACTTGCGCCTCCACGTTCTCGTTGCCGATGGTGTCGCGCCGGAAGTCGAACTCCTCCAGTGCGAGCGCCGGCCACTCGGCCAGGACGTCCGCCGCCCAGCCGCGCAATTGCGGGTAGCGGCCCCGGGCGGGAAAGCTCATCCGGTAGCGGCCGCTGCGTCCGCCGGCATCGGCCTGCCAGGAGTACTCGCCCTGATCGAGCGACACCTGGCGTCCGTGGGCCAGTGCATGCACGGAGGCGACCAGCGGCACCAGTTCGTCGCCGCTGGGCAGCGCGGCGAGGCGACGTACGTCGACTACCGGCAAGGCTTCGGCCTGCATGGCAGCGCGCTCGCGCAAGCGCTCGGTGGCCAGGCGCAGCTCCTCGTTCTGATCCTGGATCCGCGTGACGCCGGCCAGTTGGATCGTCGCCGCGACGAGCACCAGGCCAAGCCCCAACACTCCCGGCCACGCCAGGCGCGCGGCGTAGTAGCGGCCCCAGCCCAGCCACGCCGCCGGATTCACTCGGACCTCCAGGCGATCTGCAGCGTGAAGGCGATAACGGCCACCGGCCCCTCCTTGCGCGCCTCGTGGGAGACCAGCAGGGCGTCACCGACCAGCGGCGATTCGCGCAGCCGGCCGGCGAAGGCCAGGGCATCGGCGATGTTGCGCGCCTCTGCGGTCAGGCGGGTTCGCCGCGCCGCCGCGTCGGTGCTCATGCTCAGCAGGGCAACGCTGCGATCGGCGACCAGTTCGACTTCGGTCAGCACACTGTCCCAGGGAAACGGCGCCGGGTCCCGGCGTGTCGCCACGGCTGACTTTTGCGCGCCGGCGCTGCGGCGCTCGGCCACCGCGACCGTCTTGGCACGCCGCTGCAGGCGCTCGGACTGGCGCACGAGCTGCTCGTTGTCGGTGCTGGCGGTGGCGAAGCCATCGGCAACGACGCCCAGCGCGATGGCTCCGATTGCCAGCAGCGACCAGGCCAGGGCGCCGGGGCGCTCGCCTTCGACGACGAAATTGACCTCGCGTTTGCCTGACATGCCATCAGGCCTCCGCCAGCGCGCCCGAATCCGGCTGCAGCCGCCGATGCACCGGGGCATCCAGCAGTCGCACCTGCAGGCCACCGATCGACGCCGGCACCTCCGCGCAACCGTTCTCGACATGCACGTAGAGCGTGCCATCGTTGAGTCCGTCGGCCATGAACTGCATCCGGCCCACCATGCCGGGCAACGCGGCCAGCCACCCGTCCGGAGCCGACTCGTTGCGCATCGCACGCCAGACGCCGTCGCTCAGCACGCCCATGCAGACACTGCGCTCCTCGACCGCGGCAAACCACAGCGGCGAGCCGCGCAACGCCGCCCGGCGCTGATTGAACAGGCTGATGAAGTTGGGCCGCACGGCAATCAGCCGCGAGGCATTGTCGCCGGCGATCTTGCGCAGCGCCTCGATCAGCCCGGCATCGATGGCGCAGGCCAGTGACGGCCTGCCGGGCGGCACCAGGTCGATGCGCAGGCGCCAGTCGCGACAGTCCGCGCCGTACACCGACTCGAAGCTGTGCAGCGCATAGGCGCGCCACTCGGCCCGCGACACGACGCCCGCGCGCCAGGGCAATACCAGATAGCGCACCAGGCGGTCCGACAGGACAACGCTGATGCGCATGCGGCGCTGCATGCCTTCGGCCATCGCGCCGGCCAGCGCGTTGCAGGCTGCGGCCCAGGGCATGGCCGGATCCTCGGCGACGCAGCCGAGCACGGCCGTGGCCTTCGAGGTCCGGCCGACCGGCGGCTGGATGCGGTAACTGACCTCGTTCGGGGCTAGCGTGACAAGCATGGAGTCATGCCACAACACGATTCACCTCTTCCAGGCTGGTCTCGCCCCGGCGCACCAGGTCGAGCGCGACATCCCGCAATGGCCGCGTGCCGCGTTCGCGCGCAACCTCCTTGATGCGACGCACCGGCTCGTGGCTGACGATCATCTCGCGCAGCACATCGTCGAGCAGGAGCGTCTCGGCGACGGCCTTGCGGCCCTTGTAGCCGGTACCGCGACAGAGGCCGCAGCCGCGGCCGGCGCGGAAGTTCCAGCCGTCCGGATCGGCGATGCCCGAGCGGCGCAACAGGGCCGCCGGCGCCGTCACCTCCCGGCTGCACTCGGGGCAGTTGAGCCGCAGCAGGCGCTGCGCGACGACGCCGTTGAGCGCCGCCATCAGGCTGTAGGGATCGACGCCCATGTGCGAGAAGCGCCCGAGCACGTCGTAGACATTGTTGGCATGCACCGTCGTGAACACCAGGTGGCCGGTCAAGGCGGCCTGCACCGCGATCTGCGCCGTCTCGCCGTCGCGGATTTCGCCGACCATGATCTTGTCCGGATCGTGGCGCAGGATGGAACGCAGGCCACGCGCGAAAGTGAGGCCCTTCTTCTCGTTCACCGGAATCTGCAGCACGCCGGCGAGCTGGTACTCGACCGGGTCTTCGATGGTGACGATCTTGTCCTCGCCGTGATTGATCTCGCCGAGTGCAGCGTAGAGCGTAGTGGTCTTGCCGCTGCCGGTCGGGCCGGTCACCAGCAGCATGCCGTAGGGTTCGCTGGCTAGTTCGCGCAGCACCTCCATGGTCGGCGCATCAAAGCCGAGGCTGTCGAGCGTCAGCGCCGAGAGTTCGTCAGAGACGGCGCGCCGGTCGAGGATGCGCAGTACCGCATCCTCGCCGTGGATGCTGGGCATCACGGAGACGCGCAGGTCGATCTCCCGGCCCTGGTAGCCGACGCGGATGCGGCCGTCCTGCGGTACGCGCCGCTCCGCGATGTCGAGTTCCGCCATCACCTTGATGCGCGAGATGGTCTGCTCGGCCAGCTCGCCGCCCGACATGCTGCCCACGGAAGTCAGCACGCCATCGACGCGATGGCGGATGGTCATGCCGTCGCCCGAGGACTCCAGGTGGATGTCGCTGGCGCCGGCCTTGAGCGCGTCGTGGAGGGTGGAATTCACCAGCCGCACCACGGTGCTGGTGTCGTCGCTGATGCTCTTGAGCGATAGTTCCTCGACGTTGGCGTCGCGTGCGGCGCCCGTGGTGGCACCGGCCATGCTGTCGAAGGCGCGGCTGCCTTCCTCGTACCGATGCAGGCAGGCCAGGATGTCGGCCCGGTGGGCGATGGCAAGCCGTACCGGCTCGAGGAAGAACCGGCCGACGCGGTCGCGCAGTGCCCCGTCGAAGGGGTCGGCCACCACCAGCAGCGGCGCCTCGCCCGGCCGGCGCAGGACCACGCACTCGTTGCGCAGAGCCTCGCCAAAATTCAAACCCTCGAACGAGGGCTCGCTGTCCAGCAGTTCCGCCGCCCCGATCACCGGCAGGTCCGCCGTTGCACCCAGGTGGGCGACGAAGACCGCCGCCGGCAGGCCGAGCCGCTCTTCGAGCACCTCGATCAGGCGGCGCCCGCCGGCCGCCACGCGCGCGGCCTTCAGGTCATCGACGGCAATGAGTCCAACGTCGCGCGCCGTCATCGGATGTTCTCGGCCAGTTGGAAGATCGGCAGGTAGAGCAGGACGACGATGATGCCGATCAGGACGCCGATGATCAGCATCAGGAGCGGTCCGAACAGGCGCACCACCAGTTCCGTCCAGCGCGCCGTCTCTTCGTCGTGGAAGGTGGCGATGCGCTCCATCATCTCGCCCATGTTGCCGGCCTGTTCGCCCACCCGCAGCAGGCGCAGGGCGACCGGCGTGGTCAGGCCATGGCCGTCCATGGCCTGCGAAATCGGTATGCCCTGGCGGACGTCGGCCGTGCTCTTCGCCAATTGCGGCCGCAGCGTCGCCGCCAGCAGGCCTTCGATCATTTCCAGTGCCGGGACGATCGGGATGCCGCCGCGCAGCAGCATGCCGAGCGTGCGGTAGCAGCGCGCCAGGTGAAACACCCGCAGCCGTTCGCCGATCTTCGGCAGCCGCCAGACCATTTCGCCCAGGCGCGCGCGGATGGCCGGCCGCTGGAAAACCTTGTACAGGCCGATGCCGGCGCCGATCAGGGCCGCCAGGGCGACCAGGCCGTGCTCCTCGATCAGGCCGCCCCACTCGATCAGCAGTTGCGACAGCCAGGGCAGTTCGCCGCCCATGTCTTCGTAGATGTGGGCGAAGCGCGGCACCACGAAGCCGAGCAGGAAGATGATCACCAGGCCGCCGACGCCGATCAGCAGCAGCGGGTAGATGGCGGCGCTGACCAGCTTGCTGCGCAGCGCATCGAGCTGGGTCTGGTAGGCGATGAAGCGGCGCAGCGATTCGTCGAGGTCGCTGGTCCGCTCGCTGGCGCGGATGGTCGCCACGAACAGGTCGGGGAAGTGCTCGGGCATTTCCGACAACACGTTGGACAGCGTCGATCCCTCGCGCAGGCGGCCGAGTATGGTGGCCAGCGCGTTGCGCACCGTCGGCCGCGCTTCCTTCTCGGCCAGGGTCTCGATGGCCTCGACCACCGAGATGCCGGACTCCAGCAGCGCCAGCAGCTCTTGGCTGAACAACAGCAGCGGAAAGCGCGCCGCGCGGGCACCGAACGGCGCGAAGCCGCCGCGCGCCACCGACAGGACGACGTGGCCCTGGCGGCGCGCCAGCGCCGCGGCCTCTTCGGCATCGCGCGCCTGGAGCGCCAGGACACCGACTCCGCCGGCATCCGCCATAGTCTTGACCCGGAATAGCATGGCGTTGCCGGCTACTCCCAGTTGTTGATGTCTTCGGCTTCGCCGCTGCCACCCGGCTGGCCGTCCTTGCCGTAGGAAAGCAAGTCGTAGTCGCCGTGTTCGCCGGGTTGGCGATACTCGTAGGGGCGGCCCCAGGGATCGTTGGGCAGTGCCTTCTTCAGGTAGGGCCCGCTCCACTTCTTCTCATTGGCCGGCCGCGTCATCAGTGCCGCCAGGCCGTCCTCGGTCGACGGATAATGGCCGACGTCGATGCGATACTGGTCGATCGCCTTCTCCAGGCCGTCGATCTGCGCACGCGCCGCCTTGACCTCCGACTTGCCGATCTGCGAGAAGAAGCGCGGTCCGACATAAGCGGCCAGCAGGCCGATGATCACCATCACCACCAACAGCTCCAGCAGCGTGAAGCCTCTTGCCAAGTTCTTCGATTTCATACTGAAAGCCCGCGAGCGGAGGGGAAGGAAACATCCGACGACGGGCGAAGTCTAGGCAGCAATTGTGACGAGTTAGTGAACGCCGCCCCGCGCGCCTGCCGGTAACCCTTCTGCGTCACCCGGCGCACACAGCCTTGTCATGTAGCTTCGCTATCCTCCTGCAGCATAGAGTCGAATTGGATATTCCCATGAGACGTGAAACCATGATCGAGGCGCTGGTCGTCGACAGCCTGGTGCGGATACTCGACCGCAACCGGGTCATGTGGCTCAATGAAATCCTCGAGCAGGGTTTCAAGGGTTACGCGCACATGAGCGACCAGGAACTGCAACGGGAATTCACGTCACGCGGGCTGTCCCTGGGCGACATCGAGATTCCGACCGACGACGGGCTGCCCTGCGACGACGATGCCGACGACCCGAACCTGCTGCAGACACGCATGGAACACAACCGCCGCGATGCGCGCGCTTTCGAGGCAAGCTAGGCCCGGCCTCCTGCTCGCCGCACTGCTCGCAATTCTTGCCGCGCCGGCGAGTGCGGACATCTACGCCGGGCACGACGCGACGGGCACAGCCGTCTTTTCCGATCGCCCCGGCGATGGCCTCAGTTTCTATCTCGGCACAGACGACCTGCCGGCCGACTCACCGGCGCGCCGGCAGGCGGCCACGGCGTTCCATGCGGGAATGCAGCGTCACGACCGGCAAATCAGGCAGGCGGCTCTCGAACAGGGACTCGATCCGGCCCTGCTCCACGCGGTCGTACAGGTCGAATCAGGCTACAACCCGCGCGCGGTTTCACCGAAGGGCGCCGTCGGCCTCATGCAGTTGATGCCGGCCACCGCCCGCGAGCTGGGCGTCCGCGACAGCGCCGACCCGAAAGCCAACCTGCGCGGCGGTGCCCGGTACCTGCGATCACTGATGGCAGCCTTCGATGGCGACCTGCAGCTTGCCTTGGCCGCCTACAACGCGGGAGAGACGACGGTTCGCCGCCACGCCATGCAGGTGCCGCCGTTCGCCGAAACGCGCTCGTACGTCGCTGCGGTACTGAAGCGCTACCAGGCACTGAAGCGCCTGCTGTGACCAGCAGAAGGTTGCTGGCGTCCCCACGGGGATTCGAACCCCGGTTCATACCGTGAAAGGGTATTGTCCTAGGCCTCTAGACGATAGGGACTTATCGTTGGTGGAGGTACGCGGGATCGAACCGCGGACCTCTTGCATGCCATGCAAGCGCTCTCCCAGCTGAGCTATACCCCCACAAGAGAGGCCGCATTATATGGATCGAAAACTTGGCTGTAAAGCAGTGCGGCCAACTTTTTTACAGCACCTTGCCGGGGTTCATTAGCCCCGCGGGATCGAGGGCTTTCTTCACCGCCCGCATCATGTCCATTTCGACTTCGCTCTTGTAGCGCAGGATCTCCTCTCGCTTGAGCTGGCCCAGGCCGTGCTCGGCGGAGATGGAGCCGTCGAGTGCGGCGACGAGGTCGTGCACGACGCGATTGACCGGCTCGCTCTGCGCGATGAAGGCGGCATTGTCCTGCGCCGCCGGCTTGGACTGGTTGTAGTGGAGGTTGCCGTCGCCAAGATGGCCGAAGCAGACGATGCGCAGGCCGGGGAAGGCGGCGGCCAGCGCGGCATCGCAACGCTCGATGAATTCCGGAATGCGCGACACGGGCAGCGAGACGTCGTGCTTGATCGAGACCCCCTCGATCTTCTGCGCCTCGGAAATGTTTTCGCGCAAGCGCCAGAAAGCCTGCGCCTGTTCCTCACTGTGCGCCAGCGCGGCATCGCTTGCCTCGCCGGCTTCGATGGCGTCGACGAGCACGTCCTGCAGCGCGGAATCGAGTTCCGACGCCATGGTGTCGGACAGTTCGATCAGCGCCTGCCAGGGCGACCGGTCGGGCAGCGGATCGCGGCTGTGCGGAATGTTCTTCAGCACCAGGTCCAGCGACGGACGGCTGACCAGCTCGAAGGCGGTGACGCGCCCGCCGATGCGCTGGCGCAGGCGGGTCAGCAAGGCCACGGCTGCCTGCGGTGTCGGCACGCTGGCCCAGGCGGTGGCGACACTGCGCGGCCGCGAATACAGCTTGAGTACGGCGGCGGTGATCAGCCCCAGCGTACCTTCGGCGCCGATGAAGAGATGCTTGAGGTCGTAGCCGGTGTTGTCCTTGCGCAGCCCGCGCAGGCCGTTCCAGATGCGGCCGTCGGGCAGCACGACTTCCAGGCCCAGGCAGAGCTCGCGGGCATTGCCGTAGCGCAGCACCTGCACGCCGCCGGCATTGGTGGACAGATTGCCGCCGATGGTCGCGCTGCCTTCGGCCGCCAGCGAAAGCGGGAAGAGGCGATCCGCCTCTGCGGCGGCTGCCTGCACCGCGGCCAGCGTACAACCGGCCTCGACGGTGATGGTGTTGTTGGCGACGTCGATACCGCGCACGCGGTTGAGGCGCGTGAGGCAGACGACCACCTCGCCCCGAATCGGCGTCGCGCCGCCGCACAAGCCCGTGTTGCCACCCTGCGGCACGACGGCGACGCTGGCCTGGGCGCACAGGCGCACCACTTCGGCGACCTGAGGCGTGTCGCCGGGCCTGACTATCGCCAGCGCACGCCCGCTATACCGGCCGCGCCAGTCGGTGACGTAGGCTGCCACATCATTTTGATCGGTAAGCACGTGGCCGGCACCGACGACGGCACGCAACGAGTCGAGCAGCGCGTTCATTCCGCTAGCGCATACTCGATGGCCGGCAGCATGCGCTTCACCGCCGCGACGCCCTCGGGCATCGCCTCGGCCGCGCGATGGTAGTCCATCAGGCCGAGGTGGGCGAGACGCGGCGCGACCAGCACGTCGGCCGGCTCGCCGGCCAGGCGGCTGCGGGCGATGCGCGTCTGCATGATGTTGACGCTGGTGCTCAACACGCTGGTCATGGAGGGCAGGTCGCCGTTGCTCTTCAGGCCGAGGCTGGTCAGCAGACGAGCCGACCAACTGGGGCCGTGACGATCTTCCGCCGGAACGCCGCGCTTGAGCGAATTGCCGACGATGTCGGAGCCGAGATCGACAGCGATGACGATGTCGGCGCCGAGCGCCCGGCAAAGCGACACGGGAACCGGATTGACCAGGCCGCCGTCGACCAGCAGGCGTCCATCGCGCTTGACCGGTGCCAGGAGACCAGGCACGGCGATCGAGGCGCGCACCGCGGCTACCACGGAACCCTCGCGCAGCCAGACTTCGCGGCCGTTGGCGAGATCGGTGGCGACGCAACCGAACGGAAGCGGCAATTGGGCGATATTCCTGTCCACGAAGTGCTGCTCGAGAAAGGAAATCAGCTTGTCGCCCTTGATCAGGCCACCGGAAAATCGCACATCCATGAGGCCCAGCACATCCTTCCAGGCGAGGCCGGAGATCCACTTCTCCAGCCGGTCGAGGTCGCCGCCGACGTAGGCAGCGCCGACCAGCGCACCGATCGAGCAGCCGCACACGATATCGGGACGGATGCCCGCATCCTCCAGCGCCCGGATGACGCCGATGTGCGCCCAGCCGCGCGCCGACCCGGAGCCGAGGGCAAGCCCGATCTTCGGCTTCATTCCGGCGACTCCAGCGTGGCGAACAGGTCATGCACGTCGCAGTCGGTGACCGTGACGGTGGCGAAGTCGCCGATTTCGAGGTCGTGGCCGTCGGTGACGTAAACGATGCCGTCGATCTCGGGCGCGTCGGCGCTCGACCGGGCGATGGCGCCCTCCTCGTCGATGTCGTCCACCAGCACCTGGATGGTCCGGCCGATGCGTTGTTCCAGCCGGCGGGTGCTGATGTCCTCCTGATGCTGCATCAGGCGCGCACGGCGCTGCTCGCGCACTGCTTCCGGCAGCGCGCCGGGCAGCTCGTTGGCCGCCGCACCCTCGACCGGCGAGAAGGCGAAGGCGCCGACGCGGTCGAGTCCGGCGGCATCGAGGAATTGCAGCAGCTCGTCGAAGTCCTGCTCGGTTTCGCCCGGGAAGCCGGTGATGAAAGTGGAACGGATGGTCAGGTCCGGCACCGCGCGCCGCCAGGCGGCGACGCGATCGAGCACCTTCTCGACGTCGCCGGGCCGCTTCATGAGCTTGAGGATGCGCGGACTGGCGTGTTGGAAGGGCACGTCCAGATACGGCAGGATCCTGCCCTCGGCCATCAGCGGCAGCAGGTCGTCCACGTTCGGATAGGGATAGACGTAGTGCATGCGCACCCAGACGCCGAGCTGGCCGAGTTCGCGGGCCAGTTCGCTGAGCCTGGTCTTCACCGGCCGGCCGCCGACGAAGCCGGTCCGGTACTTGACGTCGACGCCATAGGCGCTGGTGTCCTGCGAGACGATCAGCAGTTCCTTGACACCCGCATCGACCAGCTTCCCGGCTTCCTCGACGATGTCGCCAATCGGCCGGCTTACCAGGTCGCCACGCAGCGCGGGGATGATGCAGAAGCTGCAGCGGTGGTTGCAGCCCTCGGAAATCTTCAGGTAGGCATAGTGCTCGGGCGTCAGCTTGATGCCCTGCGGCGGCACCAGGTCGACGAAGGGATCGTGCAGCGGCGGCAGGTGCTCATGCACCGCGCCCATCACCTCGGCCAGCGCGTGCGGGCCGGTGACGGCGAGCACCTTGGGGTGCGTCGTGCGGACGATGTCGCCCTTGGCGCCCAGGCAGCCGGTGACGATGACGCGGCCGTTCTCGGTCAGCGCCTCGCCGATGGCTTCCAGGGAGTCATTGACTGCGGCGTCGATGAAGCCGCAAGTGTTGACGACCACCAGGTCGGCGCCGTCATAAGTCGAGGAAATCGCATAGCCCTCGGCGCGCAATCGGGTCAGTATCTGCTCGGCATCGACCGTCGCCTTCGGACAGCCCAGCGAAACGAAGCCTACCGTCGGCGCCTGCTTGCGGCGACTCACCGACTACTTCTTCTCGGTGGTGGCCTTGTCGGCCGGCGGATAACCAGGAATCGGGAAACCGGTAAACAACTTGCGCGTCTGTTCCTGCATGTTGTCCTGCATCTGCTGGAACATCTTGGCGCTCTGCTCGACGTAGGCACCCATCATGCTCTGCATGGCCGGGCCTTGGAAGGTAAGGAACTGCGACCAGAGCTCCTTGCTCATGCCGCTGTTGTCGCCGTACATGTGGCGCGCCTGGTCCTGGAACTTCTTCTGCATGTCGGTAAAGGCAGTGATGTTGTTCTCGAGGTACTTGCCCATCATGCCTTGCATGGCATTGCCGTAAAAGCGGATCATCTGCGCCAGCACGTCGGACGAAAACATCGGCACGCCGGCCGCTTCCTCTTCGAGGATGATCTGCAGCAGGATGCTGCGCGTCAGGTCTTCGCCGCTCTTGGCATCGACGACCTGGAACTCCTCCTGCTTCAGCACCAGGTCCTTGACATCGACCAAAGTGATATAGGTGCTGGTCCGCGTATCGTAAAGGCGGCGGTTCGGATATTTCTTGATCAGTCTGACCTGCTCGGCCATCGTAGTCTCCTCGGGCCTGTATGTACTGCTATAGGATGTGGCGCCGCAGCAATTATAAAACGAAACCCCCGCCGTAGCGGGGGTTTGCGTGCCGAACCAACGCTGACCGATTACTGCAGGTAGAGGCCGCCGTTGATGTTCAGCGTGGCACCGGTCATGTAGCCGGCCAGGTCGGACGCCAGATAGGAGCACAGGGCGCCCATTTCCTCGGGCTTGGCCAGGCGCTTCATCGGGATGGTGTCGACGATGCTCTTCAGCACGTCCTCGCGGATCGCCATGACCATCTTGGTGGCCACATAGCCCGGGGCGATCGCATTCACCGTGACACCCTTGGTCGCCAGTTCCTGCGCCAGCGCCTTGGTGAAGCCGATCACGCCGGCCTTGGCGGCCGAGTAGTTGGTCTGGCCTGCCTGGCCCTTGACGCCGTTCACCGACGAGATGTTGATGATGCGGCCCCAGCCCCGCTCGGCCATCTTGGCGGAGACCTGCTTGGTCATGTTGAACAGGCTGGACAGGTTGGTGGCGATGACGGCATCCCACTGGTCCTTTTCCATCTTGCCGAACATGCGGTCGCGGGTGATGCCCGCGTTGTTGACCAGGATATCGACCGGACCGGCGGCGGCCTCGGCCTCGGCGACCATCTTCTGGCAGTCCTCGATGTTCGACACGTCGCCCGCGACGCAGACGAAGTCCTTGAAACCGGCGGCGGCCATTTCCTTCAGCCACTCGTCCTTGTTGTCGAATTGGGGGTGGTATGCGGCCACCACCTTGTAGCCGTCCTTGGCGAAGGCCTGGCAGATTGCCGTGCCGAGGCCGCCCATGGCGCCGGTGACGAATGCTGTACGTTGGGTCATTTTTCACTTCTCCTGGTTGATTTCGACGGCTCGCATCA
>JACRIZ010000098.1 GCA_016235765.1 Rhodocyclales bacterium
CTAGCGGCCTTGCCACTCCGGCTTGCGCTTGGCCATGAAGGCATCGATGCCCTCGCCGGCATCCTCGAACATCATGTTGCAGGCCATGGTTTCGGTGGCCAACTGGTAGGCGGCATCGACGCCCATTTCGAGTTGCCTGTAGAAAAGCCGCTTGCCGAGGCGTACCGCCGCGGCTGACTTTGCGCAGATCGAATCGGCCAACCTGCACACTTCGGCATCCAATCGATCCGCCGGCACGACGCGATTGACCAGGCCGCGGCGTTGCGCCTCGGCGGCGTCGATGAAATCGCCGGTCAGCAGCATTTCCATGGCCTGCTTGCGTCCCATGTTGCGCGACAGCGCCACGGCCGGCGTCGAACAGAACAGGCCGACGTTGATGCCGGAGACCGCGAAGCGCGCCGTGTCGGCCGCCACGGCCAAATCGCAACTCGCCACCAGTTGGCAACCGGCCGCCGTGGCGATGCCGTGCACGCGCGCGATGACCGGTTGCGGAA
Organism: Rhodocyclales bacterium; assembly: GCA_016235765.1. Lineage (GTDB taxonomy): Bacteria > Pseudomonadota > Gammaproteobacteria > Burkholderiales > Rhodocyclaceae > Fen-999. The sequence goes on from JACRIZ010000098.1 coordinate 495, forward strand.
CCGCCGTGATGGTCGTCATCAGCCGTCCGCACTGGCGGAACAGGCGCTGCGTGTACTCCTTGCCGTGGTTGGCGCGCATCTGCTTGAGGTCGTGGCCGGCACAAAAGGCCTTGCCTGCGCCGGCTATCACCACGACGCGGGCTTCGGGATCGACGGCAATCGCATCGAGGGCCTGCTGGAACTCTGCCAGCAACTCCTCGGAGAGCGAGTTGAACTGGTCGGGCCGATTCATGGTCAGCGTCACCACCCCCGCATTCGCTTCGCGCAACAACAGTGCCTGGCTCATGTCGCTCCCCCGATAATCTCCTAGATGCCGATTTTCGTCCTGCGGCTCCTGATCTTCAACTCCAGGCCGAGCCCGGACCAGTGGCGGACCTCCTCGTCGAGCGACGCCGCCGTCAGCGGCGAAGCGGACAACCAGCCGCCCTCGACCTGCAGTTCGAAGCCGCGTGGCAGCAATGCTGCCCGCACCGGCAGCTCCGAATCGCCTTCCCGGGCCCGATGCAGGAGCGCGGCCAGCCGCAAGGCGAAGATCAGCAGCCAGTCGCGCGGCTCGCTGACCGTCGGCTGCACCCGCTCCAGCTTGCCGCGATGCGCCAGTACCAGCCGGGCCAGGCGGGCCTGGTCGCGGCGCGAGAATCCCGGCATGTCGGCATTGGCCAGGATGTAGGCGCTGTGCTTGTGGTAGCTGGAATGGGCTAGTGAAACGCCCACTTCGTGCAGGCGCGCCGCCCACGACAGCGTCTGCACCTCCTCAGCATCCGGGTCGGCGGCGACATTGGGCATCATCTGGGCGAACAGGCCGATCGCCGTCTGGCCGACCCGCTCCGCCTGGCGCCGATCGACGGCGTAGCGACGCATGAAGTCGCCGACCGTCGCCTCGCGCAGGTCATCGTGATGGTAGCGGCCGAGGAGGTCATACAGCACGCCCAGGCGCAACGCGCCTTCCGAGAACACCATGTGCTCGAGCCCAAACTCCTTGAAGATGGCCGACATGATGGCCAAGCCGCCCGGCAGTACCGGCACACGGTCGGCGCGCATGCCCTCCAGTTGCAGGCGAGCCGGGTCGCCGGCCCGGATCAGGATCGCGCGCAATTCATCGAGTCCCTCGCGGGTGATGCCGCCCGCCGACAAACCGTTCAGTTCCAGCAGGTCGACCAGCGCCTTGGCGGTGCCCGACGAACCGACCGCTTCTTCCCACCCAGTCGCCTGATAGGGATGGACGATGGTCTGCAATTCCCGGCGGGCGGCGAGTTCCGCCTCCTTCATGCTGCGCTTGTCCACCTTGCCGTCGGGAAAGTGGCGCAGGCTGAAGCTGACGCAGCCCATGTAAAGGGATTCGAGCTGCATCGGCTTGAAATGGCGGCCGACGATGAACTCGGTCGAGCCGCCGCCGATGTCGACCACCAGTTGCTGCTTGCGCGGGTTGGCCAGGCTGTGGGCCACGCCCAGGTAGATCAGCCGTGCCTCTTCGCGCCCGGCGATCACCTCGATCGGGAAACCGAGGGCCGCCTCGGCCTCGGGCAGGAATTGCGGGGCGTTCTTCGCCACCCGCAGGGTATTGGTGGCCACGGCCCGGACCGCCTTCGGCTCGAAGCCGCGCAAGCGTTCGCCGAAACGCGACAGCGCGTCGAGTGCGCGCAACTGCGAGGGGCCGTCGAGCGACTTCTCGGCGGTCAGGCCGGCCGCCAGGCGCACGGATTCCTTAAGCGAATCCAGGGGATAGATGAGGTTGCCGACCACTTTCCCCACCTGCAGCCGGAAGCTGTTGGAGCCCAAGTCTACTGCGGCGATGACCTCGTGCGGCACGGTGGCGAAACCCTGATTTCTGGACGGCCGGATTCTAGCAGGCGCCCTGTCGGTTCCCCCTTGGGCAGGTGATGTCTGTAACGCGAATGCGAAGGAAATGTCATAGTATTGCCGAACACCATAACCAAAGCGCCCGACCATGAACGGCCCGCACACCCACTTCCGCGCTCCCGCCGACCACTTCCTGAATCGCGAATTGTCGCTGCTCGCCTTCAATCGCCGCGTCCTCGCGCAGGCAGCCGATGCACGCGTGCCGCTGCTGGAAAGACTGCGCTTCCTGTGCATCGTTTCGTCCAACCTCGACGAGTTTTTCGAAATCCGGGTCGCCGGCCTCAAGGAGCAGATCAAGCTCGGCGGCCAAAGCACCGGCTTCGACGGCATGCCACCCCACGATGTCTTCCGGCGCGTGACCCGCGAGGCACACGCCCTGATCGCCGAGCAGTACTCGCTGCTCAACCAGACCATCCTGCCCGCTTTGGCGGCCGAGGGCATCCGCTTCTTCAAGCGCGCCACCTGGACCCCCGAACAGGCGAACTGGATTCGCGACTTCTTCTTCCGCGAGGTGATGCCGGTCCTGACGCCGATCGGCCTCGACCCGGCCCATCCGTTCCCGCGCGTGCTCAACAAGAGCCTCAATTTCGCGGTCGAACTCGAGGGCCGCGACGCCTTCGGCCGCGCCGGCGGCGCCGCCATCGTCCAGGCGCCGCGCGCCCTGCCGCGCGTCATCCAGTTGCCCAAGGAACTGACCGGCGTCGACTGGGGCTTCGTCTTCCTCTCGTCCATCCTGCACCGGCACGTCGGCGAACTGTTCGCCGGCATGAACATCCTCGGCTGCTACCAGTTCCGCGTCACGCGCAACTCGGACCTGTGGGTGGACGACGAAGAAGTGAAGAACCTGCGCACCGCCCTGCAGGGCGAACTGCCGCAGCGCCACTTCGGCGACGCCGTGCGCCTCGAAGTGGCCGACAACTGCTCCGAGACCATGGCCGACTTCCTGCTTCAGCAGTTCGGCCTGGAATCCGCGGACCTGTACCGCGTACCCGGCATCGTCAACCTCGTCCGGCTGATGTCGGTGCCCGACCGCGTCGAGCGGCCCGACCTCAAGTACGCGCCCTTCCAGCCGGGCCTGCCCAAGGCCATCACCAAGCGCCCGCAGATCTTCGACGTCATGCGCCGCGAGGACGTGCTGCTGCACCATCCGTTCCAGTCGTTCGCGCCGGTCATCCAGATGCTCGAGCAGGCCGCCGACGACCCGAACGTGGTCGCGATCAAGATGACCGTGTACCGCACCGGCACCGACTCCGTGCTGTTGCAGCATCTGGTGCGCGCCGCGCAGAAGGGCAAGGAAGTCACCGTCGTCGTCGAATTGATGGCCCGCTTCGACGAGGAGGCCAACCTCAACATCGCAGCCCGCCTCGAGGAGGTCGGCGCCCACGTCGTCTATGGCGTGTTCGGTTACAAGACCCACGCCAAGATGCTGATGGTGCTTAGGCGCGAGGAAGGCGGCTACCGCCGCTACATCCATCTCGGCACCGGCAACTACCATCCGCGCACCACGCGTTTCTACACCGACTTCGGCCTGCTCACCTGCAACGAGGAGATCGCCGCCGACGTCAACGAGGTGTTCAAGCAGTTGACCGGCCTCGGCAAGGCCGGCGCCTTGAAGCACCTCTGGCAGGCGCCCTTCACCCTGCACGACAACATGATCGCCGCCATCCGCGCCGAGACCGCCGCCGCCAAGGCCGGCGGCAAGGGCCAGATCACCGCCAAGATGAACTCGCTGCTCGAGCCGGAGGTCATCGAAGCCCTCTACGAGGCATCCCAGGCCGGCGTGCAGATCGACCTCATGGTGCGCGGCGTCTGCGCCCTGCGCCCCGGCGTCAAGGGGCTGTCGGACAACATCCGCGTCCGTTCGGTGATCGGCCGCTTCCTCGAACACCACCGCATCTTCCACTTCCACGCCAACGGCGAAGACAAGGTCTATCTAGGCAGCGCCGACTGGATGGAACGCAACTTCTTCCGCCGCATCGAGGTGGTTTTCCCGGTACTCGAGCCCAGGCTCAAGCGCCGTGTGCTCAAGGAAGGCCTGCGCCTTTATCTCCACGACAACAGCCAGTCCTGGGACATGGACAAGGACGGCCAGTACGCGATCCACCCGAGCCGGCGCATACGCGCCTGCGCCCAGGAAGCGCTGCTGGCGCTGATGGCCGCCGAGGATTGAATTTCAAGACGGGCAGCGGTAGTATAACAACCGTTATAACAGCATTTCGGAGCCCGCCATGCACTACGCCCTCAAGCTCACCCAGATTGGCAATTCCGTCGGCGTCATCCTGCCCAAGGAGGCGCTAGCGCGCATGAAGGTGGAAAAAGGCGACACAGTGTTCCTGACCGAATCGCCGGAAGGCTATCGAATCGTCGAATTCGACCCTGATTTTGAAAAGCAGATGACGCTGGCCGAAGATGTCATGAAAAGGCGCCGCAACGTCCTGCGGGAACTGGCCAAGTGAGCTTTGCCTGGATCGACGAAAAAGTCGTCTGGGCGATCCACGAGGCACAGTTAGCGGAACACGGAGGTTCGGCGGGGGTACGCGATGCAGGCCTGCTGGCCTCCGCCCTCGCCCGACCAATCAATCTCGTTGCCTACGGTTCACCCGACATCGCGGCTTGCGCTGCCGCCTACGGCTTCGGTATCGCTCGCAATCACCCGTTCATCGACGGCAACAAGCGAACCGCCTTCGTCTGCACCGAACTTTTCCTGGCACTCAATGGCCACCTGTTGGAAGCCAGTGACGTCGACTGCGTACTGACCATGCTGTCCGTCGCCGCCGGCGAGCTCGACGAAGCCGGCTTCGCAGCTTGGCTGCGCGCCAACACAATCAAACGCGACTAAGTGGCGTCTCGCCACGGCTGACTTTTCAGCCGCGCCGGACCAGCGTCACGCCTTCGACTTCGCCGACCCGGTCGAGCACGCGCTGCAGTTGCTCGGCGCTGCCCAGTTCGATGGTGAAGCCCATGCGGGCGGTGCCGCTCTTCGACTGGGTCTTCACCGCGGTGACGTTGATCTTCTCCTTCGACAGCACCTCGGAGATGTCGCGCAGCAGGCCCTGGCGATCGTGCGCCTCGACCATCAGGTCGGTGGCGTAGATGCCGGTCTGCTTGCCGCCCCACTGGGCGTCGATCACCCGCTCGGGATTCTTCGCCGCCATGTTGCGGAAGTTGGCGCAATCGAGCCGATGCACGGAGACGCCGCGCCCGCGGGTGACGAAGCCGGCCACCGCATCCGGCGGCACCGGCTTGCAGCAACTGCCGAGCTGGGTCATCAGCTTGTCCACGCCGACGACCAGAATCCTGGACTCGCCGGCCTTCGACTGCTTGGTGAGAATCTCGGGCGAAACCTCGGCTTCCTCGGGCGCGCCGCGCAGGGCCACCAGCACCGCATGCGGCCCCACCTCGCCGCGCGCCGCGGCCAGGTACATCGCCTCCGGATTCTTGAAACCGAGCTTGTGCGACAACTCGTCGAGATTGGCCTGCGTGAAGCCGTCGCGCTGCAGTTCCTTGGCGATGAAGGCGCGGCCCTGGGCCAGCATCTCCTCTTCCTGCTGGGCGGCGAACCAGGCCTTGACCTTCTGCCGCGCGCGCGGCGAATGCAGGAAGCCCGGCGCTAGCCAGTCACGCGACGGCCCGCCGGTCTTGGCGACCGTGATCTCGACGCGCTGGCCGTTGGCGAGCGCCGTATTGAGCGGCACCAGATGGCCATCGACCTTGGCGCCGCGGCAGCGGTGGCCGATGTCGGTATGCAGGCGGTAGGCGAAGTCGACCGGTGTCGAACCCTTGGGCAGGTCGATCACCCGCCCTTGCGGCGTCAGCACGTAGATGGTGTCGTCGAGCGAGGCGCGCTTGAACTGTTCGACCCAGGCCGCCGAGTCGGTGATCTCGTCGCGCCACGACAGCAGTTGCCGCAGCCAGGCGATCTTTTCGTCATAAGCACCTTCGGCTCGCGCCGGCGAGGATTTAGCGCCTGAGGCCTCCTTGTAGCGCCAGTGCGCGGCGACGCCCAGTTCGGCATGGCGGTGCATCTCCGGCGTACGGATCTGCACTTCCAGCGAACGGCCGTCCTCGGCCATCACGGCAGTATGCAGCGAGCGGTAGAAATTGCCCTTGGGGTGCGAGATGTAGTCATCGAACTCGCCATGGATCGGCTGCCAGAGCGCGTGGGCGATGCCCAGCGCCGTATAGCAGTCGCGCACCTCGGGAACGATGATGCGCAGTGCGCGCACGTCGTACACCTCCTCGAAGTCGAGGTCCTTGGCGCGCATCTTGTTCCAGATGCTGTAGATGTGCTTGGGCCGGCCATATACCTCGGCGGCGATGCCGGCCTTCTCCATCTCGCTCTTCAGCCGTGCCGTCGCCGTCTCGATGAAGTTCTCACGCTCGACGCGCTTCTCGTCCAATTGCTTGGCGATGCGCTTGTAGGTGGCGGGCTCGATGAAGCGGAACGACAGGTCCTCGATTTCCCACTTCATCTGCCAGACGCCAAGCCGGTTGGCCAGCGGCGCATAGATCTCCAGGCTCTCGCGCGCCAGGTCGCGCCTGGCCGGCGTGTCCTTGTCGGTGAACCAGCGCAGCGTCTGCGTACGCGAGGCCAGCCGCAGCATGACGACGCGGATGTCGTCGGCCATCGCCAGCAGCATCTTGCGCAGGATCTCGGCCTGCGCCTTGGCTTCGGAACCGCTTTGCGCGGCGGCCTCGGTCAGCGGCCGCAAGCCCTTCAGTCGATAGAGATTGTCCACCAGCGCCGCCACCGGCGCGCCGAACTTCGCGCCCAGCGCCTCCTTCGGTTCGGGCAGGAAGTCGCTGGCCGAGAACAGCAGCGCCGCCAGCCGCGTATCGAGGTCGAGGTTGAGCGCGGCCAGTTGCAGCGCCATGCCGAAGCCGTGCTGCAGCACGTCCTCGCCGGTGCCCAGCGTCCTGCCGGCATAGAGTTCGGCGGCCAGGCCCAGCGCCGCGTCGATCTGTTGCTGTGCGTCGCCCGCCAGGTCGGCGCCAAGGCGCGCGATCGCCTCGTCGTCGATGCCCGCCTCGGTCAAGCCGTGAACGACGGCGACCATGCTGTGCCTCTACCCCACCCACTTCCGCGCATTGCGGAACATGGTCAGCCAAGGACTGTCCTCGCCCCAGCCTGCCGGATGCCAGGACATCTGCACGGTGCGGAAGATGCGCTCGGGATGCGGCATCATCACCGTGAAGCGGCCGTCGGCCGTGGTCACGCCGGCAATGCCGTCCGGCGAGCCGTTCGGGTTGAAGGGGTAAGTCGTCGCGACGTTGCCGCGATTGTCGATGTAGCGCAGCGCCACGGCTGACTCTTTCGCGTCGCCAGCAAACACCGCCCGTCCCTCGCCGTGCGAGACGACGATGGGCAGCTTCGAGCCGGTCATGCCGGCCATGAAGATCGAGGGCGAATCAGGAATCTCGACCATCACGAAGCGCGCCTCGAACTGTTCGGAGCGGTTGCGGTGGAAGGTCGGCCAGGCCTCGGCGCCGGGGATGATGGACGCCAGGTTGCTCATCATCTGGCAGCCGTTGCAGACGCCCAGCGCGAAGGTATCGGGCCGCGCGAAGAAGGCGGCGAAGTCGTCGCGCAGGCGCTCGTTGAACAGGATGGACTTCGCCCAGCCCTGGCCGGCGCCGAGCACGTCGCCGTAGGAAAAGCCGCCGCAGGATACGAAACCGCGGAAGTCAGCCATGGCGACACGCCGCGACTGGAGGTCGGACATATGGACATCGGCGCATTCGAAGCCGGCGCGGTCGAAGGCCGCGGCCATCTCGACCTGACCGTTCACGCCCTGTTCGCGCAGGATGGCAATGCGCGGCTTTGCACCGGTAGCAACGAAAGGCGCGGCGGGATCGAAGGTAAGGCTTGCAGAGAGGCCGGGGTTCTCTGCATCGGCGAGCGCGGCGAACTCCTCGTCGGCGCAGCTTGCATCGTCGCGCAGGCGGGCGATCTGGTGGCTCACCTCGCTCCAGGCAGTCTGCAATTCGGTGCGTGTCGCGCCGAAGGCCAGCCTGGCGTTACGCCAGACGCGGATCTCGTCGCGCTTGTTGAGCGTGCCGATCATGTGCGCGCAGGCGCCCAGACCGGCTTCGCGCAAGGCGTGCATCACCGTCTCGCGGTCGTCGCGCAACACCTGGATGACCGCGCCGAGTTCCTCGTTGAACAGCGCGGCGATCATGCGGTCGCGCATGCGGCCATCGACGATCTCCGGATGGCGCTCGATGCCGTCGACGTCGTTCATCAGCGGATCGAAGCACAGCGTATCGAGGTTGAGCGAGACGCCCAGGTGCGAGGCGAAGCACATCTCGCACACGGTGGCGAACAGGCCGCCGTCGGAGCGATCGTGATACGCGAGGATGATGCCGGCGCGATTCAGATGCTGGACGATGGCGAAGAAAGCCTTGAGCTTGTCGGCATCCGCATCGGGCGGCACGTCGCCCGACTTGCCGTACACCTGCGCCAGCGCCGAGCCGCCGAGGCGATTCATGCCGGCGCCGAGGTCGATCAGGATCAGTTCCGTCTCGCCCTTCTCGTCGTCGCGGCGCAGTTGCGGCGTCATGGTCCTGCACACTTCGGCGCAGGGCGCGAAGGCGGTGACGATCAGCGACAAGGGTGCCACCACCTGCTTTTGCCTGCCGTCCTCATCCCAGCGCGTCTTCATCGACAGCGAATCCTTGCCGACCGGAATCGACACGCCGAGGCTCGGGCAGAACTCCAGGCCGACGGTCTTGACGGTGTCGAACAGCGCGGCGTCCTCGTTGCCGTGTCCGGCCGCGGCCATCCAGTTGGCCGAGAGCTTGATCCTGGAAATGTCGCCGATGTCGGCCGCCGCGATGTTGGTGATCGCCTCGCCGACCGCCATGCGGCCGGAAGCCGGCGCATTGAGCAGCGCGATGGGCGTGCGCTCGCCCATGGCGAAACATTCGCCGAGCGTGGTCTCGTAGCCCATGGTCGTCACGGCGACGTCAGCCACCGGCACCTGCCAGGGGCCAACGAACTGGTCGCGGGCGGTCATGCCACCGACCGTGCGGTCGCCGATGGCGATCAGGAAGCTTTTGCTCGCCACGGCCGGCAGGCGCATGACGCGAAACACGGCGTCCTTGAGGTCGATGCTGCCGAGGTCCAGCGCCCGCAAAAAGGGGCCAGGCTCGACTTTTCCTTCGGAAAATCGAACCTGGCCCCTTTTTACGTCGAGGTGCATGCGCGGCGGCTTGCCGAGCAGCACCTCCATCGGCATGTCGACGGCCTTGTTCTTGAAATGGCTGTCACTGACGATCAACTCGCGCTCCGCGGTCGCTGCGCCGAGCACGGCGAAGGGGCAGCGCTCCCGCTCGCACAAGGCCTTGAATTCGGCCAGCCGCTCGGGACCGATGGCCAGCACGTAGCGCTCCTGCGCCTCGTTCGACCAGATCTCGCGCGGCGACATGCCCGGTTCCTCGCTCGGCACCTGGCGCAATTCGAAGTGCGCACCGCGGCCGGCGTCGTTTGCCAGTTCGGGCATCGCGTTGGAGATGCCGCCGGCGCCGACGTCGTGGATGGCGAGGATGGGATTGTTGTCGCCCAGTTGCCAGCAGCGGTCGATGACTTCCTGCGCGCGCCGCTGCATCTCCGGGTTACCGCGCTGCACGGAAGCGAAATCGAGGTCGGCGGTGTTGGTACCGGTCGCCATCGACGAGGCGGCGCCGCCGCCCAGGCCGATCAGCATGCCCGGCCCGCCAAGCTGGATCAGCAGCGTGCCGGCCGGAAACCGGTCCTTGAAGCAATGGCGGTCGGCAATGTTGCCGACGCCGCCGGCAATCATGATCGGCTTGTGGTAGCCGCGCACTTCGCCGTTGAACTCCTGCTCCAGCGTGCGGAAATAGCCGGCGAGATTCGGCCGGCCGAATTCGTTGTTGAAGGCTGCGGCGCCAAGCGGGCCCTCGATCATGATGGCCAGCGCCGAAGCGATGCGGTCCGGCTTGCCGTAGCCGGATTCCCACGGCTGGGCATGGCCGGGGATGTTGAGGTCGGACACCGAAAAGCCGCACAGGCCGGCCTTGGGCTTGGAGCCGCGCCCCGTCGCGCCTTCGTCGCGAATCTCGCCGCCCGAGCCGGTCGCGGCGCCCGGGAAGGGCGAGATGGCAGTCGGGTGGTTGTGCGTCTCGACCTTGGCGAGGATGTGCGTGGTCTCTTCAACGTATCCATACTTGCCGCCCGCGCCGGGCACCAGGCGCTTGATCTTCGCGCCCTCGATCACCGAGGCGTTGTCGGAATACGCGACCACCGTGCCTTCTGGGTGTGCCTTGTGCGTCTCCCGGATCATGCCGAACAGTGACAGCGGCTGGTCCTGGCCGTCGACCGTCCAGGTGGCATTGAAAATCTTGTGCCGGCAGTGCTCGGAATTGGCCTGCGCGAACATCATCAACTCGACGTCGGTGGGGTTGCGCCCGAGCTTGCCGAAGTTCTCGACCAGGTAGTCGATCTCGTCCCCGGACAGCGCCAGGCCCAATTCGCCGTTCGCGGCGACCAGGGCCGCCCGGCCGCCGGCGAGGATGTCGACCGTGGTCAGCGGCTGCGGTGCGACGTGGTGGAACAACTGCTCGGCGGCGCCGATGGAATCGAGCACCGACTCGGTCATGCGGTCGTGGAGGCGTGCGGCCACGGCTGACTTCTCCGCACCCCGTACGTGATAGGCAATGCCGCGCTCGATGCGGCGAATGCCGGCAAAGCCGCAGTTGTGGGCGATGTCGGTCGCCTTCGACGACCAGGGCGAGATGGTGCCCAAACGAGGAGTCACCAGCAGCAGCGTGCCCGTGGGCTCGGCGGGCAGATTGGCCGGAAGTCCCAGCAGGTCCTTCAGGCGGGCCAGTTCGTCGGCATTCAGGTCACCCTCGCACTCGATGAAGTACCAGTGCTCTGCGGCAAGCGTGACGGCGGCGGTTTCCTGGAGACGGGCGAGGCGGGAGGCGGAAAACGCGGCGGCGCCGCGAAGGGAGATCACTCGGAGCATGACGGGAGGTGAAAGAGTCGTGCGGAATCCCGGATTATACGTTCTCGCCAACCCATCCCCGGCGCCACAGCTTGCCCGCCCCACGCCGCCCAGAGGGCAGCGACAAAATGCCCATACTCAGGCAATGGTATTGGATTATTATCTCGCCCGGCCATTTGTCATAGGCCCAAAGTACAACAGACCAAGAACCAGCAACGATGGGAGAACACATGGAAGCCGAATCGGTTCCGGGCAGGTCCGTCTCAAGCGCATTTCACCGTGCATTGCTTCTCATCTACCTGGTCAGCGCGCTGGCGGTGGTGCCGATCATCTACTTCTTCACCAAGAACGAGCTGTTCGCCCAGGCGAACAAGGAACTCAAGCTGCTTGTCGACGTAGTGAGTTCCGCGCGCGCCATCGTCAAGGACAAGACCCGCCCCTACTTCCTGGCCAAGGGTGAGTTCTTCTCTCCCGTGGTGTCGTCCACCGTCATGGCCAAGGAGCTCGCCACCCAGTTTCACAAGTTGCAGCCGGCCTATATGGTGCGGATGATCAGCGACAACCCCCTCAACGCCGAAAACCTCCCGGAAGGCATGGAAAAGGATGTCCTGGATGCCCTGCGTCGCGGCGGCAACGACAAGGGCGTCATCCAGCAGGGCAGCATACGCGGCAAAACCTATCTGATGTCCGCCGTGCCCACCAAGGTTCACGACGACTGCCTGATGTGCCATGGCGATCCGGCGGCGGCGCCGGCCGACATCACGGCCAAGTACGGGACGACCAGCGGCTTTGGCTGGCAAAGCGGCTCTATCATCGGCGCCACCATCGTCGGCGTGCCGATCGCGGACCTCAACACCGCCGTGATGGTCCGTTCTGGCATCGTCATCGGCATCATCACGATCCTGTTCGCCGGCGTGCTGATCGTCCTGAATCGCGTCGTGCAAGGGAACATCATCCAGCCCATCCTGGGCATCACCGAAGCCGCCCGGGCCGTCAGTCTCGGCCGCAGCAACGCGCCGCTCACATCCGACCGGGACGACGAAATCGGCGCCCTGACGCGGGCATTCGAACTCATGCGGCGAAGCATCAACATCGCCACCGATCAGATTGCCCGCCTGAGCCGGAACCGCACGGACCGCTAGCGCCATGAGTGAACTGCGTCCGATCACGGAGTGTCTCGAAGGCCTCAGGGACTTGATCCGCAAGGGCTCCACCGGCAGCGTCTATCTTGCCGACGGCGGTGACAACATCGCCGTCATTGTCATCAACCTGGGCACGGTGGAAGCGATCAATTTCCAGGGACGGCGCGGCGACTTCGCCGTCGAACTGCTCAAGGGTGTCCCCACCGCCAGCTTCTCCTTCCACCCGGGCAAGACCGGGTCGCCCAAGAGTTCCCAGCTCAGCAACAGCGCGGTACGCTGGCTGACGGACGGCGCCGCCGCGCCGGCAGCGCAGCCGGCCAGCCCGCCCGCCCCGATGCCGGTCGCCAAGGCAAGCGAACCCGGCGACAGGAGCAAGCTGCTCCAGCATCGCCACGATGTCGAATCGATTGCCTTCGGTTTCCTGGGCCCGATTGCCGGCGCGCTCTGCGAGGAAGTATTCGCCGACAGCACCAGTTTGCGCCAGGTCGTGGACATCCTCGCCGCCAACCTGCCGCCGAATGAGGCGACGCAGTTTCGCAGCCAGGTCCAGAAGGCGACGAGCGGAAGCTGACCGACGTCGCCCGCGGGGCGCCTGATTGGTTGATGGCCGGGGCATTTCGTGGCAACCTTCGCGGTTCCACGGAATCGTCTCCGTACCTCCCACCTTCCCGCCCCCCGTTCCCGCATGCACGCCTACGACGCAACCGTCGCCGATTTTTCCCAGAAGGTGCTCGATGCCTCGCGCCAGGTACCGGTCATCGTCGACTTCTGGGCCGAGTGGTGCCAGCCCTGCCGCATCCTGAAGCCCATCCTCGAGAAGCTGGCTGCCGAGTACGGCGGCCGCTTCGTCCTGGTCAAGGTCAATTCCGACCAGAACCAGGAATTGGCGCAGCGCTATGGCGTGCGCGGCATCCCGGCCGTCAAGGCCTTCGTCGGCGGCGAGATGGTCGACGAGTTCGCCGGTGCCCTGCCGGAAGGCCAGGTGCGCGAGTTCATCGACCGCTTGATTCCCTCGCCCGCCGAGCCGTTGCGCGCCCAGGCGCTGGCGGCCCATGAGCGCGGCGACGTGGCGGGCGCGCGCAAGTTGATGGCCGACGCGATCAACCTCGATCCGCGCAAC
>JACRIZ010000011.1 GCA_016235765.1 Rhodocyclales bacterium
ACTTCTGCGCCGGCAACACGCCCGCCACATGCGGGCACGCCTCGCAGCGCGCCACAGGGGCGATTTCCACCGATTGTTCCGCAGAGGTATTCATTGCAACGACGACCGAGCCTGACAATATCAATCGTCTGAGCAAATCTCAGGCCACGGTGGATAGGCGCTATCGGATCAGGGGGCGATCCAGGAAAAGTCAGCCGTGGCGGTACGCCACTTGGGCAGCTAGGTGCCCTGAAGAGAAATTCACCGTCTCGGAGTTCCAGCGGCAGGTTTCTGAGCGAAGCGGTCGCACCGAGGGGTAGCTGGCTGAGTGCTCGTCGGCCTGAACGGACTGTCGTCGTGCTTCTGCTGTCAGTCAGTTATGTGCCCCGTTGCGGACAGTCAGTTCGTTGGTTTTGGAAAATCCTTCAGGCAGCAACGCCCTGACGGATTGCTGGTGTCGCACGAACACAAACCAGCCTTTGTCTGCGCCACCACGAATTCCCTGGTCGCGGGGTTGCGCTGAAAATCATCCTTGCTGACACCGAAGCAATAGCAAAGAAGGTTATCGCCAGAATCTTCTTTTACCCCGACCCTCGTGCGTAGTTGCGACTTGAGAATGGTCGAGCCGTCTTCACCGAAATACACGACATCACACTCTGGGTCGTCGCAAAAGAAATAGCGACCGGAGGTAGGCGACCATTCCCATGCGTCCTTGATGTGGTGCGCAATTGTCCTCGCCGATACTTCCGCGTACTCCAGTCCATTGACCGGGCAGGGATGCTTCCTGGGATGGGTTGTGTTGTGCCCAGACGAGGAACAGCAAGCGCTCATTTGCGTCTCCTGCAATCCAAAGATGGGGCATTATCTGCCTATTGGTGCTTGTATCGAGCGGCCGCTCCTGGCCGGGAACCGCCCAACTGACTCTCGACTTCGGAGCAGAACTGCGGCCGTCAGGCGGCTAGTTTGGCGCTCGCCAAGCGGTTCAGACTGACGCCTTGTTCAGCGGCCTGCATGGCCAGAGCCCGATGAACCTCTGGTGGGATGCGTACCCGGAACTCCCCGCTGTAATGCTTTTCAGCGAGTGGCACAGGAACAACCTCTCCTGCAACCTCCATGTCGGCAACTGCCTCGCCAACGACCTTCCTGATGCCCTTCAGAGCAGCTTCCTGAGTATTGGCCAGCCAGGATAGGGAAGGGAATTCTGCGCACAGACCGACATACTCGCCGTCCTCCGGTGACCAAGTTACGCGGTAGGTATAGTGATCAACGTTCATGGTGCATGCCCTCCAGTTTCTCAATTGCAAGCAACACCTGCCGCACCTGGTACGCCTTGGCCTTGCCTTTGCTGTCCTGGATGTTGATCCGTGGATCGCCGGCCCAAGGCGTCTTGTAGATGGCATGGCTGCTGCCCATCTGCCGTGGCTTGCCAAAGTAATCCTCGCAGACCTTCTTGAGATCATTGAACCGGATATTTGCCGGTTCGCGACGCATTTGATCGAGGATCTTCCTGGAAGCCGCCATGAACAAATGGTATCAATAGTGGCACCACTTTTCAACACCCTCGACACCCACCAAGCCACGCTCCTTGTCTGTCGGCGCGGCTTCCTCCTTGTGCCGTTTGCGACAAGCCGATTCCTCGGTTCGGCCGGTGCGTCCGTGAGCCGTTGTCCGATCACGCTTGGCCCGGCACTTGCTGCGCTTTCGCATTCAACTTTGTTGGAACCGGGACCGATGACGACAGAACGCGATCCGATGGCGGCGGTGGCAGAGGCGAGCACCTTGTGGGGCGAGCCTGAACGGGCGGAGGCGCTGCTGGTGCAGGCGATGGCGGATGCGCCGGATTCGCTGGAGGTGCTGGTGGCGCTTTATCGCTTCTACTTCTACCGCAACGAGCTGGACAAGGCCGTCGCGCTGGCAGAGCGCTGCATCGCGCATGGAGCACGGGAGATCGGCATCGACTCGGACTGGCGCAGGGAAGTTGCCGGCCAGGTCGACTTCGGCGACTTCTCGTTGCCCCGGCACCGCTTCTACCTGTTCGCGCTCAACGCCTATGGCTACCTGCTGGCGCGGCTGGGCCGCAAGGAGGAGGCGGAGGCGGCGCTGTCGGCCGTGACGCGCCTGGACCCGCACGACCGAATCGGCAGCGCGCAACTGCTGGGCATGGTGCGCGCAGGGCCTTCGGAAGACTGATAGTGCGCAAGATTAGCCGTGGTTGGCAAAGGCCGCCCAGCCCGCTCTTCCTTGCCACTACCTTCGATGCCATCGCCGCCCTTCAATCCTGCTGCGCAAAACCGAAGCATATCGCGGGAGCGCGACAAGGATTTGTTCCGCAGGCTGAAGGCAAAAGCCTAGGGCTTGGAACGGCGTACCGCCGGGGCTGACTTTTCGGTCCGCTTCTGACCGTCGACCTCCGCCGCGGGCTTGGCGTTGTCGGCCGCCAGGGTCGTCTTGCCGACGCGGTGGGCGATCTCGGCTGCGGTAATTGCAGTGGGCACGCGCCGTGCGCCGGCGTGTCCGCGCTTTTGCTGCCACTGTTCACGATTCATGAGGCCTCCTCCTCCGCCGACTCCCCCGAGTCGGTCGCTTTTAGCGAAAACTTGACGCGACAAACGAATTTGCGCGCGCCAGGTTACCGCAATACTACAGCGTCATGAAGAATTACGCCAATCGTTCTCAGTCCGTCTTGTAGCCGATCCGGAAGCCGCCCCAGTGGCGACCCTTGACGTAGATCGGCGCGGAGATGTCGTGCATGATCTCGCCGGTATCGCGGCGATAGGTCTGCAGCAGGAACGGCACCTCGTGACTGCCGCAACGCTTGCCCACCGGATCGCTGAAGATCCGCTTGGTCCGGTTGCCGACGAAGTCCTTGTCCTTGTCGCCGGTGAGCGGCTGGCTGAAACGGCGATTGTGGGTGGGCACGTAGCCACCCGTGTCGCAGGCGATGGCATAGGTTATTTCAGGGTGGCGATCGAGGATCGGCTCCTGCACCGCGGACAGGATCCGGTCGGCGGCCTCGTCGTAGCGGGTCCGGTACTTTTCGGGGTCGGTGTTCGGGATCGGCTGGTAATTGCGGTCGAACAGGTCTTCGAGCGACAACTCCTTGCGCTCGATGCACGATTCGAGCGACTTCGCCACGGCCTGCGCCGCCTCGCTCACGATCTCGGTCAGTTTGCGATGCGTCTCGCCCGCCTGTTGCCCGCTCTTGCCCAGCATGAACACCCGGCCGACGTCTTCGAGGTTGGTCGCCAGATAATCGAGCTGGGTCGCCGCATCCAGGGTGTGTCGCGCGCTTTCGCTATTGTTGTCGGCCAGGCCGATGATGTTGGTCACGTGCTCGGCGATGTCCTGCGCCTGACGCTTTTGCTCGGTCATCGCCCCGGCGATGAAACCGACCTTCTCCAGGGTTTCCTGGGCACCGCGATAGATCGACTGCAGGGCATCGGCCGCCTGG
Organism: Rhodocyclales bacterium; assembly: GCA_016235765.1. Classification (GTDB taxonomy): domain Bacteria; phylum Pseudomonadota; class Gammaproteobacteria; order Burkholderiales; family Rhodocyclaceae; genus Fen-999. The sequence goes on from JACRIZ010000011.1 coordinate 3,431, forward strand.
TGGGCCAGTTCCGCCCCATGGCGCGCCTGGGTCTCGCCCTCGACGATGGCCTTGATGGCACTGGAGGTTTCGGCCTGGATCGCGCCGATGACCTGGCTGATTTCGTTGGTCGCAGTCGTCGTCCGATCGGCCAGCTTCCGCACCTCGTCGGCAACGACCGCAAAGCCTCGCCCCTGCTCTCCCGCACGGGCCGCTTCGATGGCGGCGTTGAGCGCCAGCAGGTTGGTCTGGTCGGCAATTTCATGGATGACGCGAACGATGCTGGCAATTTCGGTGGATCGCTCGCCCAGCGCCGAAACGACCTTGGCCGACTGCTCGACGGAGGCGGCAATGCGCAGGATTTCGCTCGAAGCCTGGCCGACGATGGCCACGCCGCGGGCCGAGTGCTCCTTGGCAGCCTCGGCGATTTCGGCCGCCTCCTGGGCGCGCTGCGCCACGTCGCTGACCCCTGCCGACATGGTCGCGACAGCCGTCGCCGCCGCTTCGGCAGCTTCGTTCTGCTGCACGGAGCCCTGATCGGTCGCCTTGGCATCGACGATCAGCCGGTCGGCCATGTGGGCAACCTGCTCGGACGTAAACAGGATGCGCGAAACGATGCTGCGGAAACTGGTGATGAGTTCGTTGTACGCCTTGGCCGCCGGACCGACGATGCCGTCCCGGGATGCCGCGACGCTACGCGCCAGATCGCCGTCGTCGCGCGTCGCGCCCATGGCGGCTTCCAATTCGCGCATCGGGCGCGTCAGGCGGCGCGCGATCACGAGGGGCGGCACCACGGCGACCAGCAGCGCCATCAGCACATAGAACGACGCAATGCCCGGGCCGACCTCGCCGCCGGCCAGCCTGACCCCGCCGATGCCTGCGCCGGCCAGAACCAGTCCCGCGGCGCCGTGAACCAATGTCACCCCGTAACCACGACTCTTTGTTTCCATGCCCCCTCCTCAGATATATTTCTTATGGCCTACGAGTGTAACGCTACCCCAGCAGCTTGCGAATGCCGTCGGCGAGGATGGCGGGGTCTTCGGCGCCGACGATGGTCTGTTTGCCGCCGATGATGAAGGTCGGCACCATGTTGATGCCCTGGCGCATGACGCCGGCCGCCGCCTCCCGGACTTCGGCTTCCATGTCCTTCGACGCCAGGAAGGCGGCGACGGTCGCGGTGTCGTAGCCGCATTCGCCGGCGATCCGCACCAGCGTATCGGCATCGCCTAGATGCTCGCCGCGCTGGAAGTTGCCGGCGAACATCCGTTCGATCAGCGGCTGGGCGTCGCCTCGCGCCTGCGCCCAGGCTGCGAGCCGATGTGCCTTGAGCGTATTGGCGCGAAAGCGAATCTTCTCGAACGCGTAGTCGATGCCGTAGGGCCGGCCGGCGGCGCGCACGCGTTCGAAGATCGCCTCGACCTTGGCCCGGCCGCCGAACTTGCGCTCGAGGAACGGCAGGTAGGGCTCGCCTTCGGGCGGGGTATCCGGATTCAGGAAGAACGGCAGCCACCTGGGCCGGAACTGGAAGTCGGGCCGCTGCGTGCGGACCATGGCCGTGGCCGCATTGAGGCGGGCGATGCCGATGAAGCACCAGGGGCAGACGAAATCCGAAGCGATCGCTATGGTCAGCATCGCGCCAGTATGGCCTCAGGCGAACCGGTTTTCCAGCACCCCGATGCCGTCGATGGCGATGGCGACGGTGTCGCCGTCCTGCATCTCGCCAGCCCCGACCGAGGTGCCGCAGGCAATGACGTCGCCCGGCTCCAGGGTCATGTCCTGCGAGAGTCGGCTGACGATCTCGTGGGGCGGGAAGAACATGTCCGCGACCGGATAATTCTGCCGCTCGACACCGGCGACCACGGCCCGCACACGCAAGCGCAGCGGATCGAGGCCGGTGACGACGCAGGGGCCAAAAACGCCGAAGCCGTCGAAGCTCTTGGCCCGCGTCCATTGCGGGAAGGACGGGTCGGCACGCAGGATGTCGCGCGCGGTGACGTCGTTCACGCAGGTGTAGCCGAAGATGACGCCCGGTGCGTCCGCCACGCCGACGCCGGCGCAGCGCCTGCCGATGACGATGCCCAACTCGCCTTCGAACACGACCCGACCGGCGTAACCCGCCGGCCGGCGGATCGGCTCGCCCTGGGCGGCGAAGCAGGTGCCGGCCTTGAGGAAGTAAAGCGGATGCGCCGGCTGCTGCAGGTTCTCGACTTTGGCGCGCTCGTGGAAGTTGTTCCACAGGCCGATCATCTTGCCCGGCCGTGTCGGCGTCAGCAGGCGCACCGCCGCCAGGGCGTAGCGACGCCCCGTTTCGCGGCTGACGCCGAACATGTCGCCTTCGCGCTCGACGATGGTGTCGCCGGTCAGGGTGCCGAAGCGCTCGGCGCCATCGGCCTCGAATCGTAGCCAGCAGGTCATGGGCTTCTCCTCACTTGAACAGCAGGATGCTGCCGCTCAGCAGCAGCAGGATGCTGATGCCGCGGCGAAAGGTCTTCTGGCTGATGTCGGCATGCAGGTGCCGCCCGACGAAAACGCCAAGCGCCATCGTCGGCGCCAGCCAGAGCAGGATGCCGAAGAAACGCTCGTTCAGGAAGCCTGCCAGCGCGTAGCTGACGATGCGGTTGGCGCCGTCGAGCAGGAAGATGGTCGAGAAAGTGGCGCGGAAGGCGACCTTGTCGAGCTGGCGGCCGTGGAGATAGGCAACGTAGAACGGGCCGCCGGTGCCGAACAAGGTGCCGACCAGGCCGCCGAAACCGCCGGCCGGCAGCGCCCAGAGCGCGGAGACGCGCTGGCCGTTGCCATCGGAACGCAACTGGTAGATGCCGACGCCGATCAGGAAGAGGGCCAGGGTCTTCACCAGCCACTCGGCATCGACGAGGCGGAAGAGCCAGAAG
>JACRIZ010000100.1 GCA_016235765.1 Rhodocyclales bacterium
GTGAAGCCGCCCAGCGCCTTGGCGATGTCCTGGGCGACGGAGGGCTTTTCGGCGATGATCAGTTGCTTGCTCATGGCATGGCGGGACCGGTGGAGCGGCGCATCATAAGCGCGGGTTGCCGACGCTGGCAAGTTAATGCATGAGCGGCGGGCTGTCTTCGTCTTCTTCTTCGAGCAGGTCCTCGAAGACCAGATTGTCGAGGGAAAGCTCGCGCCGCCACATCACCATGAGCACGATTACCTTGAACTTGGCCAGCGTCATGGCCGGGCTGTCGGCGGTGTCCACCGCCATGGCGCGTTCGACGATCATCTCCCTGGCGACGGCGTCGATGGCGTCCTCGGCCTCCAGGAAAGCCAGGAAGCCGCGGCATTCGGCGGGCAGGACGCGCATTTCCTCCTCGTCGTACAGGCGATGACTGGTGGCCGTCGGCAACTGGCGAAAAACGGCTTCCTCCTGCGCCTGCTCGAGCCCGGCCAGCCATTGCAGCGCCTCGACGATTGCGTCGTCCTGGAAGCCGATCGACGACAACTTACGGGCGAGAGCGTCCAGCTCGGGGCAGGCACCCGGCAGGTAGTTTTCGAACACGTAAACAAGAATATCGTACATAAACAAGCTCATGCAGCACCCTGCGGTATGCGTTGGTAGCGTCCGCCCGGCAACTGGGCGACGTGCCCATCCAGTTCCAACGGCAGCAGCATCGCAAGCAGTCGGTCCGCCGTCAAGCCCGTGCGTGTGGCCAGGACGTCGAGATTGCAGGGGTCATAGCCCATGGCGCCAAGAAGTTGCGCCGCTTCCGGGTCTGCCGGAATCGCCGCCGTTGCGGCCGGCGCACCCGCGACGGCTGCTTCCCAGCGCAGTTCCTCGAGGACGTCCTCGGCGCTCTCGACCAGTTTGGCGCCCTGTTTGATCAACTGGTGGCAGCCCTTGGAGAGCGGCGAATGGATCGAACCGGGAACGGCGAACACCTCCAGTCCGGCTTCGGCCGCCAACCGGGCGGTGATCAGCGAGCCGCTGCGCTCGGCCGCCTCGACCACCAGGCAGCCGCGCGAGAGTCCTGCGATCAGGCGATTGCGGCGCGGGAAGTTGGCGGCCACGGCGGGCGTGCCGAGCGGGAATTCGCTGATGACCACGCCGCTTTCCGCGATCTGCCGCGCCAGTTCTTCATTGCGCGACGGATAGATGCGGTCGGCGCCGGTGCCGATGACGGCGACGGTCGAACCGCGCCCGGCCAGCGCGCCCCGATGCGCCGCGGCATCGATGCCGAGCGCCAGGCCGCTGACAACGGTGAGGCCGGCAGCCGACAGCGCGGTGGCGAAGTGTTCGGCCGTCGCTTCGCCCTGCCGGGTGGCGTTGCGGCTGCCGACGATTGCGATGGCCGGCCGGTTGAGCAGGTCGCGGCGACCCTTGGCATGGAGCAGGACGGGCGGGTCGGCCGCCGTGAGCAGCGCCCGCGGATAGTCGGCATCGGCCAGCGTGACGATGTGGTTACCCGGCTGTTCCGCCCAGGCCAGGGCGGCCTCGACATCGGCCCGGCAATCATGGCCGAGCAGCCGGTCGGCCACCGTTGCGCCGACTGCAGCGCGCAAGGCACCCGCCCCGGCCGCGAAAACGGCCTCGGGCAGGCCGAAAGTCTTGAGCAACTGCCGCCGGGCTTCGCCGCCGACGCCGGGAATCAGCGTCAGGCGCAGCCAGTGGCGCAGCGCGACGTCCTGGGTCAAGCCCGTACTGCTCAGGGGGTCTGGACGGTATCGTGGGGAAGGACCGGGCGCGAGCTTTCCATCACCAGCGCGTAGGCAACCTTCTCGAAGACGCGGAAGACGAACAGCAGGCCATAGCGTTCGTCGGGCAGGCGGGTGGACTCGGCCTTGTCCTCGAAGCGGTTGGTGACCGTCTGCCCGGTGCGCGAGATGGCGAGCACGTGGCCGAGCTCGACGCCGTCGCGCTTGCCGCGCGAGATGGCGACGATGGAGAATTGCCCGGCCTCGCCGACGCCGCCGTAAATGCTGACGATCTTGCCCTTGATCTGGGCGCGCGGCGCACGCGGCGCATAGTTGAGCAGTTCCGGCTTGTCGGCGACCTTCAGGAAGTCGCCACGGCCGATCTCGATCTTGCCCTTGGTCACTTCCAGGGTGGTGGCTTCGTCGCCGTCGGCTTCGCGCGTCAGGCGGGCATCGCCGAGATAAATGGCCTCGTAGCCAAGCACCTCTTCGGTATCGGGATCCTTGAACACGGTGCCGGGGCGATAGACGTGCCACAGCCGCGGCGCCGGCTTGCCGATGCCCTTGGCATAGAGCTTGTTGCCCTGGCCCGCGTTGACGCGGCCTTCGTCGGTGGCGACGACGCGCGATTCACCCGACAGGGCGCCTTCCTCGATCACCAGCGGTTGCGCCAGGAAGGGCTCGATCACGTTCGGCGGTATGGCCGGGATGGCGTCGCGGTCCGATTGGTAATAGATGCGCGGTTCGGCCTTGTGCAGGGTACCCAGCTTGAGTTGGGGGTCGCCGCCCAGGCCGGTACGGTCGAGGACGATGACCTGGCCCGGATAGATGCGGTGCGGGTTGCGCACCTGCTCGTCGTTCAGGCGCCAGACTTCCGGCCAGCGATAGGGATCCCTGAGAAAGCGGGAGGAAATGCCCCAGAGCGTATCGCCCTGGACGACGATGTGGCGATCAGGGGCATCCGGCGCCAGTTCGATCGGCGCCGCGCTTTGGGCGACGGCCAGGGTGGTTGAAAGTGAGACGAACAGCGCAGATATAATGCGTCGCATGGCCTGAATCCTTTGTTGGCACCGCGTGGCGGACAGGAATGTATCGATTCTGCAGGCAAATTCTTTAGGCATCAATAATAGCACCGGACTTTTTATGGCCTTATTGCCCATTTTGCGTTACCCCGATCCGCGCTTGCACAAAATAGCGGCCCCCGTCGCCAAGGTCGACGATGCCATCCGCAAGCTCGCCGCCGACATGGCGGAAACCATGTACGCGGCGCCCGGCATCGGCCTCGCGGCGACGCAGGTCGATGAGCACAAGCAAGTCATCGTCATCGACGTGTCGGAAGACCGCAGCAAGCTTCTCACACTGATCAATCCCGAACTACTGTCGCTTTCCGGCGAATGCGAGGGCGAGGAGGGCTGCCTGTCGGTGCCCGGCATCTACGAGAAGGTCAAGCGCGCGCAGAAGGTCGCGGTTCGCGCGCTCGGCCTCGACGGCAAGCCGTTCGAGATGGAGGCCGAGGACCTGCTGGCGGTCTGCATCCAGCATGAGATGGATCACCTGCAGGGCAAGGTGTTCGTCGAATACCTGTCGCAACTCAAGCAGACGCGCATCAAGAACAAGCTTGCCAAGCAGGCGCGGATCACCGCGTGAAAGTCGGTTTCGGCGGTACGCCCGAGTTTGCGCGCGCGGCGCTGGCCGCGATCATCGCGGCCGGTTTCGAGGTGCCGCTGGTCCTGACGCAGCCCGACCGGCCGGCCGGCCGCGGCCAGAAGCTGCAACCCGGTCCGGTGAAGCTGCTGGCGCTCGAGCATGGCATTCCCGTCCATCAGCCCGAACGGCTCAAGGACCCGGCCAGCCACGAAGCCCTGATCGCCGCCGCGCCGGACGTGCTGGTCATCGCCGCCTACGGCCTGATCCTGCCGCAGGCGGTGCTGGACATTCCGCGCCTCGGCTGCCTCAACATCCACGCCTCGCTGCTGCCGCGCTGGCGCGGCGCGGCGCCGATCCAGCGGGCGATCGAGGCCGGCGACCGCGAGACCGGCGTGACCATCATGCGCATGGAAGCGGGCCTGGACACCGGCCCGATGCTGTTGGCCGAAGCCTTGCCGATCGCCGGCGACGACACGGCGGCCAGCTTGCAAGACAAACTTGCGGCCCAGGGCGCGCGCCTGATCGTGCGGGCGCTGCGCGACATCGAGCGCTTGAAGCCGGAGGTACAGCCAGGCGAAGGCGTGACCTACGCCAACAAGATCGACAAGGCCGAGGCGCAACTCGACTTCCATCGTCCTGCCGAGGAGCTGGCGCGCCGCCTGCGCGCCTTCGATCCCTTCCCGGGGGCCACGGCAACACTGGACGGCACGACCATCAAGCTCTGGCGTGGTCAGGCCGAAAGCGGCAGCGGCGTTCCCGGCACGGTGCTCGCAGCCGACGGCAACGGCATCGTCGTGGCCTGCGGCGTGGGTGCATTGCGCGTTACCGAACTCCAGAAGCCCGGTGGCCGGCGCCTGTCGGCGGCTGACTTTCTGTGCGGCAGCCCGGTCGCGCCGGGTCAGCGCTTCGGCGGCCGGGCTTAGGCGAACGCCAGTAGCGCCAGACCGATTGCGGCCGGCAGCGCCTGGATGAAGAAGATCCTGCGGCTGGCCGTCAAGCCGCCATAGAGGCCGGCAATCAGCACGCAGAGCAGGAAGAAGGTCTTGACGCCGACACATGCCGATCCCAGCGCCAGCCCCCACAGCAGGCCTGCGGCCAGGAAGCCGTTGTACAGGCCCTGGTTGGCGGCCAGCACCCTGGTCGCCTGCGCCTGTTCCGGCGTCATCTTGAATGCGCGCAAGCCCCTGGGCTTGTCCCAGAGAAACATCTCGAGGACCAGGATGTAGAGGTGCAGCAGGGCAATCAGGGCGATGACGACGTTGGCGGCGGCGGACATGCGTTCTCCGAGGGGGCGCAAAGAGAGCAGGTTAGCGTACGCGGCGGCCCGACGCTATCATGCCCGGCCCAAGCCCAGGAATCCCGCATGACCGGACGTAAGCCGAATGCCGATGCGCCGCCGCGCTTGCCCGCGGACTCGCTTGCCTGGTCGCTGCATGCGGCGGCGGGCGTGATCGGTGCCGTCATCGGCGGCCGCAATCTCGATGCCGCGCTGGCGGCGCAGAAGCTGGCCGCCACGGCGCGGCCGGCAGTGATGGACCTTGCCTATGGCGCGCTGCGCAGCTTCGGCCGCGGCGATTTCTTCCTGGCGTGCCTGATCGAACGCCCGCTGGGCGACGCGACGGTGCGCGGCCTGCTGCTGGCGGCGCTGCAGCGGCTCGAAGCGCGGCCGCAGGATGCCCACACCACGGTCGACCAGGCGGTCACGGCCGCAGCGGTGCTGGCGCGCGGCAAGTACAAGGCGCTGGTCAATGGCGTGCTGCGCAACTTCCTGCGCCGGCGCGACGAACTGGTCACGGCCGCGGCGGGCGACGACGTTGCGCGCTGGCAGCATCCGGCCTGGTGGCTGGCCAAGCTGCGGTCGGCCTATCCAGCCGACTGGCAGGCGATTGCGGCGGCCGGCAACGAACATCCGCCCATGACCCTGCGCGTCAATGCGCGGCGTACTCCCGCGGGGATTCCCTCCGGTCACACCACGGCTGACTTTCTGGCGGAACTCGCACGGGCCGACATCGCCGGGCGCGTTCTCGACCAGGCGGCCATCCGCCTGGCCAAACCGGTGCCGATCGACCGCCTGCCCGGCTTCGCCGAGGGCCGCGTCTCGGTGCAGGACTACGGCGCGCAGCAGGCCGCGTCGCTGCTCGCCGCGCAGCCCGGCATGCGCGTGCTCGACGCCTGCGCCGCGCCGGGCGGCAAGACCGCCCATCTCCTGGAACTCGCCGACCTCGACCTGACGGCGCTCGATGCCGACCCGGCGCGCGCCGGCCGCATCGACGACAACCTGCGCCGCCTGGGCCTCGCGGCGACCGTGAAGGTGGCCGATTGCCGCGACCTGGCGGCCTGGTGGGACGGCCGGCCGTTCGAGCGCATCCTCGCCGACGTGCCCTGCTCGGCTTCCGGTGTGGCCAGGCGGCACCCGGACATGAAATGGCTGCGGCGGCCCGAGGATATCGCCGGCTTTGCGGCCACGCAGGCGGAAATCCTCGCTGCCCTGTGGCGGACGCTCGCGCCGGGTGGCACAATGCTTTATGCAACCTGTTCGCTGTTCGCCGAAGAGAACGCCGGCCAGGTTGCGGCTTTCGTCGCCCGCCATCCCGACGCGCAACGGTTGCCGACACATGGCGAAGAATATGAGTGGCAACTGACACCCGATGCCGACCAGGATGGGTTCTTTTACGCGCGCATTGCGAAGCGCTAGCCTGACGTTGCTGGCGGCCTTGTCCTTGGCGCTCGCCGCGCCGGGTGTTCGCGCCGGCGCCATCGAGCCGGTCCAGGGACAGCTCAATCCGGGCGACGAGGGCTACGTGCTGACCGCCGAATTCGACATCGACCTCGGTAATCGACTCGAAGAAGCGCTGGTGCGCGGTGTCGCCCTCACCTTCAACCTCGAGTTCGGCATCGAACGCAAGCGCTGGTACTGGTTCGACGAGCGTATCGTCGGCCGCGTCATCGACTACCGTCTTTCCTACAACGCCCTGACCCAGCAATACCGCCTGTCCGTGGGCGGCCTGCACACCAGCTACGCGACGCTGGCGGAGGCGCTGCGCGTGCTCGGCCACGTCAGCGGAATGGTCGTGGCCGACACGGCGGCCATCAAGCCGGGCAATGCCTACACCGCCGAACTGCGCCTGGCCCTCGACAAGAGCCAACTGCCGAAGCCCTTCCAGCTTGACGCGCTGGCCAGCAAGACCTGGCAGGTGGAGTCCCGGACCCTGCGCTGGCAGTTCGCGCCGGGAGTCGTCGGCAGGTGAACATCTTCTTGCCGTTGATCGGTGCGCTGGGCGCCATCCTGCTGTTCCTGCTTGCCACCGCGAGCGCCAACAGCGAACTGTTCGCCAGCCACTACCCGCTGCTGGTCGGCATCAATGCCGTTGCCGCGGCGGCGCTGCTGGCGCCGATCGCCGTCCAACTGCGCCGCCTGAAGCGCGAATACCGCCAGCGCGTGTTCGGCTCGCGCCTGAAATACCGCCTGGTCGTGATGCTGGCCTTGATGGCGGTCGTGCCCGGTGTGCTGATCTACGGCGTCTCCATGCTGTTCGCGGTCAAGAGCATCGACTCCTGGTTCGACGTGCGCGTGGACAGTGCCCTGGAAGGCGGCCTCAATCTCGGCCGCAACGTGCTCGGTTCCCTCGAGGAGGATCTATTGGAGAAGGGCCGCGACATGGCGCTGGCCCTGTCGGATACACCGGTGCCCGGGCCGCGCCTGCTCAACCGCCTGCGCGAACAGGCCGGCGTGCAGTCGGCGACGCTGCTCAGCCTGAACGGCAGCGTGGTCGCCAATAGCAGCGGCGAGCTGGACAGGCTGCTGCCGCCCGTCCCGTCGCCGGCCCAATTGCGGCAGGCCCGTTCCAGCCGGGGCACTTCGGCGGTGGAGGGCGACGCCGGCAGCGGCCTGACGCTGCGCGTGCTGCTGCCGGTCAGCGGTTTCGAACTGGGTGCCGAACCGCGCGTGCTGCAGTTGATCCAGCCGGTACCCGACGCGGTGGCGAAGAGCGCCGAGGCGGTCGCCGCCGCCTATCGCGACTACCAGAGCCTGCAACTGGCCCGCGGCGGGCTGAAACGCATCTACACGCTGACCCTCACCTTTACGCTGCTGGTGGCCCTGTTCGCCGCGGTGGCGCTCGCCTTCTTCCTCGCCGAGCGGCTGGCGCGGCCGCTGCTGATTCTCGCCGAGGGTACCCAGGCCGTCGCGGCGGGCGACTTCACGCCCCGCGTGGCCTGGAAGTCGCACGACGAGCTGGGCGTGCTGACGCGCTCCTTCAGCGACATGACGCGCCAGCTCGACGACGCGCGCAGCGAAGCCGGCCGGCATCAGGCCTATCTGGAAAGCGTGCTGGCCAACCTGTCGGCGGGCGTGCTGGCCTTCGATGCGGAGTTCCGCCTGCAGGCCGCCAATCGCGGTGCCGGCACCATCCTCAAGGACGATCTGGCGACGCTCGGCAATGCGCCCCTGGCCGAGTGGCCACGCCACCGGGCCCTGGCGACGGCAGTTGTCGAGGCTTTCCGCGAGCGCGGCCCGGAGTGGCAGCGGCAGTTCGAGTTCGAGGACATCGACGGCGTGCCGCAAACGCTGCTGCTGCGCGGCTCGACGCTGCCCGATGTGGGCGGCGGCGGCTACGTCGTGGTCTTCGACGACATCAGCCAACTGATCTCCGCACAGCGTTCGATCGCCTGGGGCGAGGTGGCGCGCCGGCTTGCCCACGAGATCAAGAATCCGCTCACGCCGATCCGCCTGTCGGCGGAGCGCCTGCAGTTGAAGCTGGCCGAGCGGCTCGACGATGCGGGACGGGACATGCTGAACCGCTCGATCGCCACCATCGTGAATCAGGTCGAGGCCATGAAGCACATGGTCAACGACTTCCGCGACTATGCCAAGACGCCGCCGCCGACCCTGGCACCGCTCGATCTCAATGCGCTGGCGCGCGAACTGTTCCATCTCTATGAAGCCGATGCCGCCCTGCTCAAGGCGGATCTTGCGGCGGACCTGCCGCTGGTGCTGGCCGACGGCAGCCAACTGCGCCAGGTGTTGCACAATCTGATCAAGAACGCCCGCGAGGCCCTTGCCGACCATCCGCCAGTATCGGGCCTGCCGCGGGTAACCGTCACGACGCGGCGCGACGAACGCCGCGCGATCCTGACGGTAAGCGACAACGGGCCCGGCTTCGGGGCCCAGATCCTGCCGCGTGCCTGCGAGCCGTACGTGACCAGCAAGGCCAAGGGTACCGGACTCGGACTGGCCATCGTCAGGAAGATCGTCGAGGACCACAAAGGCGAGCTCAGGCTGGCCAACCGTGAAGGCGGCGGTGCCGAAGTGACTGTCAAGCTGCCGTTGGCAGCGTAGGATTGGGATATGGCTCAAATACTTGTTGTTGACGACGAAATCGGCATACGCGAACTGCTCTCGGAGATCCTTACCGACGAGGGCCACGACGTGCGCGTTGCCGAAAACGCCGCGGCGGCCCGCCAGGCGCGCGACGAAGCCCGGCCGGACCTGGTATTGCTCGACATCTGGATGCCGGACATCGACGGCATCACGCTGCTCAAGGAATGGGCGGCCGGCGGCCAGTTGACGATGCCGGTCATCATGATGTCGGGCCATGGCACCATCGATACCGCGGTGGAGGCGACCAAGGTCGGCGCTCTCGACTTTCTCGAGAAGCCGATCGGCATGCAGAAGCTGCTGGCGTCTGTCAGCCATGGCCTCGAGCGCGGCCAGAGGCGCCTGCCGGTCGGCCTGTCCCTGGCGGCCTTCACGCGCTCGGCGCCGCTCAAGGACCTCAAGCGACGTATCGACCAGGTGGCGGCCAAGAGCCGTGCGCTGCTATTGCGCTCGGGTCCCGGGGGCATCGTCGAACTTGCGGCGCGGACCCTGCAGGTACCGGGCAAGGCCTGGCTCGATCTGGCGGGCAGTTCGGAACCCCTGAGCCTGGAGTCGCTGGAAGCCGCCGGCAGCGGCGTGCTCTATTGCGAGGAGCTGGCCCGGCTGACCCGCCTGCAGCAGAAGAACCTGTTGTTTGCGCTCGAACGTCTCGAGAAATTCAACCTGCGCCTGGTCGCCGGCACGGCACACGACGCCGCGGGTCTGGCCGCGCATGGCTGGGACGATGCGTCGCTGCGCCGCCTGTCCGAGGTCTGGCTGGCCATGCCCAGCCTGGCCGAGCTCAAGGACGAGATCCCCGAAATCGCCGGCCACGTCTTGACCGGCCTGGTGGAGTCGGGCGAATCGCCCTTGCGCCGTTTCAGCACCGGTGCGCTCAACAGCCTGCGCCAGCACGTCTGGCCGGGCGGCTACGGCGAACTGAAGAGCGCGATCCGCTCGCTCGCACTGGCTGCCCTGGACGAGGAGATCGACAGCGACGAAATCCGCCGCGTGCTGTTTCCGGATGCGCCGGGCGCGCCGGCGATCGTCTTGCCCTGCCTGTCTTCGGACGCGCTGGACCTGCCTTTGCGCGAGGCCCGCGAGTTGTTCGAGCGCGCCTACTTCGAGCATCATCTGCGTGCCGACGGCGGTAACATGACCCGTCTGGCGGAAAAATCCGGACTGGAAAGAACGCACCTGTATCGCAAGTTGAAGGATCTGGGTCTGCGCGGCGGCAAGGGAGAAGAATAGCCCCATGAACATCGTCATCCTTGGTGCCGGCCAGGTCGGCGCCAGCGTGGCCGAGGCGCTTGCCTCCGAAGCCAACGACATCACCATCGTCGACCAGAACCGCGA
>JACRIZ010000101.1 GCA_016235765.1 Rhodocyclales bacterium
CTTGCTGTTCACGCCTTCGACTTCCCAGGCATGGTCGGGATGCACGGCTTCGACGGTCATGCCCTCACCTACCGCGAGGCCGACGATGTCGGTCAGGTAGTACTCGCCCTGCGCGTTGCTGTTGCCCAGACCGGGCAACCAGCGCTGGAGCGCAGCGGTGGGCGCGACCAGGATGCCGGTGTTCACTTCGTCGATGGCGCGTTCGGCATCGTCGGCGTCCTTTTCCTCGACGATGCGCGTAACCCTGCCCTGGGCGCGGACGATGCGGCCGTAGCCCTTGGGGTTCGGCAGCCTGACCGTAAGCAGCGCCAGCGTGCCATCTTGGCTGACTTTCAGCAGCCGCGCCAGCGTCTCGGCGCGGATCAGCGGCACGTCGCCGTAAAGCACCAGCGTCGGCGCGGCGGGATCGAGCTGCGGCAGCGCCTGCAGCACGGCGTGGCCGGTGCCCAGTTGCGGTTCCTGCTTCGCCCAGGTGAGATCCGGCGCGGCCAGGGCTTCGCGCACCTGCTCGCCGCCATGACCGTAAACTACGCAGGTATTCCCGGCGCCAAGTTTGCGCGCGGTATCGGCGACATGGGCCAGCATGGGCTTGCCGGCGATCGGGTGCAGGACCTTGGGCAGGTCCGAGTGCATGCGCTTGCCCTGGCCGGCGGCGAGGATGACGACGTTCATGGCCACTCTGGTTCGAATTGGATGTCCGATTTTACATGCTCGCCCAAACGAAAACGCCGGCGTCATCGCCGGCGTTTAATCGTTCGGACTAATGCCCCGCTAACGCGGCAGCAGCGAACTGCCCATCAGGAACTGGTCGACCTCCCGGGCGCACTGCCGGCCCTCGCGGATCGCCCAGACCACCAGCGATTGGCCGCGGCGGACGTCGCCGGCCGCAAAGACCTTGTCGACGCTGGTCGCGTAGCAGCCATCGCCGTCGGTCGTGGCGGCGGCATTGCCGCGGCCATCCTTGGCGACGCCAAAGCCGTCGAGCATGGAGGCAACCGGATTGGTGAAGCCCATGGCCAGGAAAACGAGGTCGGCCTGGATCTCGAACTCCGAACCGGGAACCTCGGTCATCTTGCCGCCCTGCCAGTCGAGGCGTACGCACTTCAGTGCCTTCAATCGGCCATTCTCGCCGATGAATTCCTTGGTTGCAATCGACCAGTCGCGCGTACAGCCTTCCTGGTGCGAGGAGGAGGTGCGCAGCTTGGTCGGCCAGTAGGGCCAGACCATGGGCTTGTTTTCCGCCTCGGGCGGCTTGGGCAGCAGTTCGAACTGGGTCACCGAAGCCGCGCCATGGCGGTTCGAGGTGCCGACGCAGTCGGAACCGGTATCGCCGCCGCCGATCACGACCACATGCTTGCCCTTTGCGTTGACCGGGTTCTTCTTGCCGCCGTTCACCTGCTTGTTTTGCGGGATCAGGAATTCGAGCGCGAAATGCACGCCGTCCAGGTCGCGGCCAGGAATCGGCAGGTCGCGCGGGGTCTCGGAGCCGCCCGCCAGCACCACGGCGTCGTAGTCCTTCAGCAACTGCTTGGGTGCGATCACCTTGACGGCGTCGTTGACGACACCCTTGGGCATCCCATTGGCCAACTGGGCACCGACCATGGTTCGGGTGACGAACTTGACGCCCTCGGCCGCCATTTGCGCGGCGCGCCAGTCGATCAGGCGCTTGTCGAGCTTGAAGTCGGGAATGCCGAAGCGCAGCAAGCCGCCGATGTCCTCGTTCTTCTCATAGACGGTGACGTCATGGCCGGCACGCGCCAGTTGCTGCGCGGCGGCGAGGCCCGCCGGGCCGGAACCGACGATGGCGACTTTCCTGCCGGTCTTGATGGTGGCGACCTGCGGTACGACCCAGCCGTTCTCGCCGGCCTTGTCGATGATGGCATGTTCGAGAGACTTGATGCCGACCGGCTCGGCGTTGATGCCGAGCGTACAGGCGGACTCGCAGGGCGCCGGGCAGATGCGGCCGGTCATCTCGGGGAAGTTGTTGGTCGAGTGCAGGATCTCGAGCGCCTCGCGCCAGTTGCCCTTGTAGACCGCGTCGTTGAAGTCCGGAATGTTGTTGTTCACCGGGCAGCCGTGGTTGCAGAAGGGGATGCCGCAATCCATGCAGCGCGCCCCCTGCACCTTGGCCTGGTCGTCGGTGAGATGGGCGACGAACTCCTGATAGTTCTTCAGGCGCTTGTCGACGGGTTGGTAGCCCTCGGCCTGACGCTGGAATTCGAGGAACCCCGTGGGCTTGCCCATTATGCGGCCTCCTTCTGTTGCTGCTGAGCCGCCATCTCCTTCAGGGCGCGGCGATATTCATTCGGGAATACCTTGACGAACTTGGCGCGATTCGCCGCCCAGTCGCCGAGGATGCGCTTGGCCCGGCCGCTGCCGGTTTCGGCCAGGTGCTTCTCGATCAGTCGCTTGAGAATCACCTCGTCGGCCTCGCTGACCGTGCCCGCCTTGTGGCGGGTGCCGTCGTTGGCTTGCTCGACCGCCGGCAATACCTTCTCCAGCGTCACCATCGAGAGATTGCAGCGCTTCTCGAAGCTGCCGTCCTCGTCGAACACATAAGCTATGCCGCCGGACATGCCGGCCGCGAAATTGCGGCCGGTACGGCCGAGCACCGCGACAGTACCGCCGGTCATGTATTCGCAGCAGTGGTCGCCGGTGCCCTCGACGACGGCCGTGGCGCCGGAGTTGCGGACGCAGAAGCGCTCGCCGGCGACGCCACGGAAGAACACTTCGCCTTCGATCGCACCGTAGAGCACGGTGTTGCCGACGATGATGTTCTCGCTGGGCCGTCCCTTGAACTCCTTCGGCGGCTTGACGACGATCTTGCCGCCGCACAGGCCCTTGCCGACGTAGTCGTTGGCTTCGCCGGTCAGTTCCAGGGTGATGCCGCGCGCCAGGAAGGCGCCGAAGCTCTGGCCGGCGGTGCCGGACATGCGGATGTGGATGGTGCCGTCCGGCAGGCCGGCATGGCCATAGCGGAGTGCCACCTGATTCGACAACATGGCGCCAACGGTGCGATTGAGGTTCTTTACTGCCACGTCGAAGGCAACCTTCTCGCCGCGCTCCAGGGCCGGCTTGGCCTTGGCGATCAACTGGTGGTCGAGCGCCGGGCCGAGGTTGTGGTCCTGCGTCTCGCAGTGGAAGCGCGCCACGTCGCCGCCGACGGGCGGCATGTGGAAGATCTTCGAGAAGTCGAGGCCCTTGGCTTTCCAGTGCTCGACGCCGTGCTGCATGTCGAGCAGGTCGGTACGGCCAATCAGCTCGTCGAGCTTGCGGATGCCCATCTGCGCCATCAACTGGCGGGCTTCTTCGGCGACGAAGAAGAAATAGTTGACCACGTGCTCGGGTTGGCCGGTGAAGCGCTTGCGCAGCACCGGGTCCTGGGTAGCGACGCCGACCGGGCAGGTATTGAGGTGGCACTTGCGCATCATGATGCAGCCTTCGACCACCAGCGGCGCAGTGGCGAAGCCGAACTCGTCGGCCCCCAGCAGCGCGCCGATGATGACGTCGCGGCCGGTCTTCATCTGGCCGTCGACCTGGACGCGGATGCGGCCGCGCAGGCGGTTCAGCACCAGGGTCTGCTGCGTCTCGGCAAGGCCGAGTTCCCAGACGGTGCCGGCATGCTTGATCGACGAGATCGGTGAAGCGCCAGTGCCGCCGTCGAAGCCCGAGATCAGCACATGATCGGCCTTGGCCTTGGCAACGCCTGCGGCGACCGTGCCGACGCCAACTTCGGAAACCAGCTTGACCGAGACTTCGGCCTTCGGGTTGGCGTTCTTCAGGTCATGGATCAGTTGCGCCAGATCCTCGATGGAGTAGATGTCGTGGTGCGGCGGCGGCGAGATCAGGCCGACCCCCGGCACCGAGTGGCGCAGGAAGCCGATGTAGTCGGAAACCTTGTGGCCGGGCAGTTGGCCGCCCTCGCCGGGCTTGGCGCCCTGCGCCATCTTGATCTGGATCTGGTCGGCGTTGGTCAGGTACTCGGTGGTGACGCCGAAGCGGCCGGAGGCGACCTGCTTGATCGCCGAGCGCAGCGAATCGCCTTCCTTGAGCGGAATGTCGCGCTCGACCTGGGCCGCACCGATGACGCTGGCCACGGTCGCGCCGGCACCGACCTTCTGGAAGCGGCGCGGATCTTCGCCGCCTTCGCCGGTGTTGGACTTGCCGCCGATGCGGTTCATCGCAATGGCCAGGGTGGTGTGCGATTCGGTGGAAATCGCGCCCAGCGAAATCGCGCCGGTGGCGAAGCGCTTGACGATCTCCTTGGCCGACTCGACTTCCTCGAGCGGCACGGGCGGGCCGGCCGGCTTGATCTCGAACAGTCCGCGCAGCGTCATGTGGCGCTTGCTCTGGTCATTGATGAGCGCCGCGTATTCCTTGTAGGTGTCAAACTTGCCGGAGCGCGTCGCGTGCTGCAGTTTGGCGATCGCGTCGGGCGTCCACATATGCTCTTCGCCGCGAATGCGGAAGGCGTACTCGCCGCCGACGTCGAGCATGGTGGCCAGCACCGGATCGTGCGAGAACGCGGCGACATGGGTGCGCACCGCTTCCTCGGCGACTTCGGCCAGGCCGATGCCCTCGACCTGGGTCGCGGTGCCGGTGAAGTAGCGCTGGATGAAAGCGCCGTTCAGGCCGATCGCCTCGAAGATCTGGGCGCCGCAATACGACTGGTAGGTGGAGATGCCCATCTTGGACATCACCTTGTTCAGGCCCTTGCCGATTGCCTTGATGTAGTTCTTGATGGCGTCCTTGGCCTTGTCGCCGGCCATTTCCCTGACGGTGGCGAAAGTCAGCCACGGGCACACGCCTTCCGCGCCGTAGCCGGCCAGCAGGGCGAAGTGATGCACTTCGCGCACGGAGCCGGAGTCGACGACCAGGCCGGTACTGGTGCGCAGACCTTTCTTGACCAGATGATGATGCACGCCGGCGCAGGCCAGCAACGCCGGCACGGCAACGCGCTCGGCGGACACGGTACGGTCGGACAGGATGACGATGTTGTAGCCGTCGGCGACCGAAGCCTCGGCAGCGGCGGCCAGGCGCTCCAGCGCCGTCTCGCAGCCGCGGGCGCCTTCGGTCACCGGATAGGTGATGTCGAGCACCAGGGACTTGAAGCGACCCTTGGTCAGCCTGTCGATGTCGCGCAGACGGGCGCAGTCCTCGTCGCTCAGCACGGGCTGATGCAGTTCCAGGCGTGGCGTCAGGCCTTCCTCCTCGTCGGCGATGCCGAGCAGGTTGGGCTTGGGGCCGATGAAACTGGTCAGCGACATGACGATCTCTTCGCGGATCGGATCGATCGGCGGGTTCGTCACTTGCGCGAACAACTGCTTGAAGTAGAGGTAGAGCGACTTGTTCTTGTCGGACAGGACCGGCAGCGCGGTGTCGGCGCCCATGGAGCCGGTCGGCTCCTCGCCGGTACGCACCATCGGCTCGATGATGAACTTGACGTCTTCCTGCGAGTAGCCAAAGGCCTGCTGGGCGTCGAGCAGCGCTACCGTGAGCTTGGGCATCGCCTTGCCTTCAGGCAGTTGCGCCAGGAAAACGCGCGACTCCTCGATCCACTGGCGATAGGGCTCCTCGGTGGCGAGGGTCTGCTTGAGTTCCTCGTCGTCGATGATGCGGCCCTGCTGCAGGTCGATCAGGAACATGCGGCCCGGTTGCAGGCGCCACTTCTTGACGATCTTCTCTTCCGGGAAGGTCAGCACGCCCATTTCCGAGGCCATCAGGACGACGTCGTCCTCGGTGACCAGGTAACGCGCGGGGCGCAAGCCATTTCTGTCCAGCGTGGCGCCGATCATGCGACCATCGGTGAACGCGACGGCCGCTGGGCCGTCCCAAGGCTCCATCACAGGGGCGTGGAACTCGTAAAAGGCCCGCCGCTCCTCATCCATCAGCGGATTGCCGGCCCAGGCTTCGGGGATCAGCATCATCATGGCGTGCGGCATGGAATAGCCACCCATGACCAGCAGTTCGAGCGCATTGTCGAAGCTCGCGGAGTCCGACTGGCCCTCGACGATCAACGGCCACAGCTTGTCAAGGTCCTCGCCAAGCCACTTCGACTTCATCGCTTGCTGGCGCGCCGCCATCCAGTTGATGTTGCCGCGCAGGGTATTGATCTCGCCATTGTGGGCGATCATGCGGAACGGATGGGCCAGGTCCCAGGTCGGGAAGGTGTTGGTCGAGAAGCGCTGGTGCACCAGCGCCAGCGCGGAGACCATGCGCTCGTCCCGTAGCTCGAGGAAGTACTCGCCGACCTGATGGGCCAGCAGCATGCCCTTGTAGTTGAGCGTGCGCGACGACAGGCTGGGAACGTAGAACTGCCTGCCATCCACCAGATTGAGGCGGCGGACCTCGTGTTCGACGCGCTTGCGGATCACGAACAGCTTGCGCTCGAAACTGTCCTGGTCGGCGCAGCAACTGGCGATGAACGCCTGACGCACCACCGGCTCGCGGTCCTTGGCAGCTTGGGCCAGGCCGCGATTGTCGCGCGGTACGTCGCGCCAGCCGAGGAAGGTCTGGCCCTCTTCATGGACGATGCGCGCCAGCGCCGATTCGCAGGCCGCGCGGCCGTTGGCCGATTGGGGCAGGAAGATGTTGCCGCACCCGTAGCCGCCGTCCGCCGGCAATTTGATGCCGAGTTTGGCCGCCTCCGCGCGCAGGAAGGCATCCGGCATCTGGAGCAGGATGCCGGCGCCGTCGCCGAGCAACGGATCGTATCCGGTGGCGCCGCGGTGCGTGAGGTTCTCGAGAATCTGCAAGCCCTGCTGGACGATCGCATGGCTCTTGCAATTCTTGATGTGAGCGACGAAGCCGACGCCACAGGCGTCGTGTTCGTTGGCTGGGTCGTAGAGTCCCTGCCTGCTAGGTATGTCCATTTCGGTATTCCTGGAATGCGACCGTCAAAAAAAGCCGGTGGCCAACGTCCTTTGGTGGCCCTCCCCGGCTTCGCTATTCGTTCGGGCGAACGGATAAATATACCGCAGAACGTGGCCCAGACTCAATATCCGTGTCCAGCCTGCCCCCATAAAGCCGCCGTATCGGCGGTTTCCATGGGCCCGCACAGTCGGCCATGCTCGCGGATGGCGTAGCGATCGGTCATTCCGGCGATGTAGTCGGCGATGGTCCGGGCTTTGTCGGCCTCGGCGAGCCTATGGTACTGGGCCGGGAGGCGGCCGGGCTCGATCATGAAGCCGGCGAAAAGCTCCCGGACGATCCGGCCGGCCCGATCGGTCATGGCAACCACGCGCGGATGGCGGTATAGATTCTTGAGCAGAAAGCGCTTCAGATTGGCGTTTTCGGCCTTCATGGCCGGCGTAAACCCGATCAGGGTCGGCGCTTGCCGAACGTCGTCCAGCGTCGCCACGCCCGTGGCTTGTATCCGGCGGCCCGACTCGGCGAGGAGATCCCCGACCAAGGCACCGATCATGCGGCGGATGGTCTCGTGGACCATGCGCCGCTCCCCCAGGTCCGGATATTCGCCCCTGACCTCGGCCACGTGGCGGGAGAACAGGTCCGTCGCCATCAGTTCGTCGATATTCAGGAGGCCGGAGCGCAGCCCATCGTCGATGTCGTGGTTGTTATAGGCAA
Source organism: Rhodocyclales bacterium (assembly GCA_016235765.1). GTDB lineage: Bacteria > Pseudomonadota > Gammaproteobacteria > Burkholderiales > Rhodocyclaceae > Fen-999. The sequence continues at coordinate 7,585 of JACRIZ010000101.1, forward strand.
TTTCGTCGGCGAGGTTGCAGACCTGGGCCTCCAGAGTCGGGCGCAATCCCGCGCTGAAGCGCGTTGCCAGATCCCCGAGTTCCGGCTCCGGCCCTTTCGGCGGATGTTTCAGGATGCCTTCACGGGTCTCGTACATCAGGTTCAGGCCATCGAAGGCGCCATACCGCTCCTCGAGCCGATCGACGATCCGGAGGCTTTGCACGTTGTGCTCGAAACCGCCGTGTTCTCGCAGGCACTCGTCGAGCGCGTCCTGGCCGGCATGGCCGAAGGGCGTGTGGCCAAGGTCGTGCGCCAGGGCGATCGCCTCGACCAGGTCGTCGTTCAGGCGCAAGGCCCTGGCGATGGAGCGCGCCACCTGGGCAACCTCGATGGAATGCGTCAGCCGGGTGCGGAACAGGTCGCCTTCGTGATTGACGAAGACCTGGGTCTTGTACTCGAGGCGGCGAAAGGCCGTCGAGTGGATGACACGATCGCGGTCGCGTGCAAACTCGCTTCGCGCCTGCGGCCGGGGCTCAGGGTAACGCCGGCCCCGCGACCCGGCTTCGTCGACAGCGTAGGGTACCAGGTCAGGCACAGCAGGCATCGATCGCCGTGCGAATATCCGACTCAGACGCATCTGACCAGGTGATCGCTTCGCCCAGGCGCTTGAGCAGCACGAGGCGCATGCGGCCGGCGATGACCTTCTTGTCGTGCCCCATGAGGTCAAGGTAGCGCTCGGCCCCCAGGGGCGCGCCCTTGACGGGCAGTCTCGCCCTGGCGAGCAGGTCGCGGATTCGGCTGACGTCATCGGCGTCGAGCCAGCCCAGCCGCCGCGACAGTTCTGCGGCCATGACGGTCCCGGCTGCGACCCCCTCGCCGTGTAGCCAAGTGCCGTAGCCGGTGCCCGTCTCGATCGCGTGGCCGAAGGTGTGGCCCAGGTTCAGCAGCGCCCGCCCGTTATCCTGCGCCGTTTCGCGCTCGTCGCCGGCCACGACCTCCGCCTTGTTGGCGCAGGAGCGCTCGATCGCGTAGGCAAGCGCCTCGGGGTCACGGGCCATCAGGCGTCCGACATTGGCCTCTATCCATTCGAGGAATGCCAGATCGCGGATCAGGCCGTACTTGATCACCTCGGCCAGGCCGGCCGACAGTTCGCGGTCCGGCAGCGTGGCCAGGGTATCGGTGTCGGCGAGCACCAGCTTCGGTTGCCAGAAAGCGCCGATCATGTTCTTGCCGCGCGGGTGGTTGATGCCGGTCTTGCCGCCGACGGAGGAATCGACCTGGGCCAGGACCGTGGTCGGCACCTGGATTAAGGGCACGCCACGCTGGTAGGTCGCGGCCGCGAAGCCCGCGAGGTCGCCAACCACGCCGCCGCCGAGGGCGATAACGGTCGTGGTCCGGTCGCAGCGATCCGCCAGCAAGGCGTCGAAGATGGCGTTGAGGGTCTCCCAGTTCTTGTAGGCCTCGCCGTCGGGGAGGATGATTTCCGTTACCCGAACTCCGGCCGCCCGCAGCGGAGCAGTCAGCTTCGCAAGATACAGGGGCGCAACAACGGTGTTGCTGACGACTGCCACGCGATCGCTGGCCAGGCGACCCAAAATCGGCGTGCCGGCAGCGAGCAAGTCGGCACCGATATGAATGTCGTAGGCGCGGTCCGACAGGGCGACATTCAAGGTTCGCATAGGGTCCTCAATTCACTTTCGATTCTTTGCGTCAATTGGCCCGCGGCGCCGTTCTTGCCCTCGACCACCAGATGCGCGACCTCGCGGTAGATAGGATCGCGCTGTTCATATAGAAGCTTCAGCTTGGCCAGGGGATCGTCCACCTGAAGCAGCGGACGATTCCGGTCATGGCGGGTCCGCTCATACAAGACCTCGGGCGGCGCGTGCAGATATACGACGACCCCGGAATCGCGCAGGCACTGCCGATTCTCCGACAGCAGCACCGCACCGCCGCCGGTCGCCAGGACGAGGTCCTGCTCACGGGAAAGCTCTGCCAGCACCTCGGTTTCGCGGCGCCGGAAGCCTGCTTCGCCCTCGATCTCGAATATCACCGGAATGCGCACGCCCGTGCGCGCCTCGATTTCATGGTCGCTGTCCAGAAATCGGCGCTGCAGTCGCTTGGCGAGCTGGCGGCCGACGGTAGTCTTCCCGGCCCCCATTAGACCGACAAGATAAATGTTGGCACACCGGGTCACGGCAGAATTCTAGCAGCAGAAAGAAAATGGGCCGGCTAGGCCGGCCCATCCGTGAATCGTGGTTCGCAATCAGCGCAACGACAAGGCGTCGTTGACGATCTTCGGTGTGATGAAGACCAGCAGTTCGCGGCGGTTGTCGGTCGTTTCGTTCTTCTTGAACATGTGGCCGAGGACGGGGATGTCGCCCAGCAACGGTACCTTGGTTACGGTCTTTCGTTCTTCCTGGATGTAGATACCGCCGATGACGACCGTGCCACCGTTTTCCACCAGCACGTCGGTCTTGACGTTCTTGGTGTCGATTGCCAAACCGTACGATGTAGACAAGGACGTATTGACGTTGTCCTTGTTGACCTGCAGGTGCATCAACACCTTGCCGTCGGGGGTGATCTGCGGCCGTACGTTCAAGGACAGAACAGCCTTGCGGTATGCCACGGTCGTCGCACCGGAACTGGATGCCGACCAATACGGGACCTCCTGGCCGTCCTCGATCACTGCTTCGACCTGATCCGCTGTCAGAACGCGCGGGCTGGACACCGTCTTGCCCCTGCCGTCTGCCTCCAGTGCGGAGAGCTCAAGGGTCAGCAATTGTGTCTTGCTGCTGTTGAACAGCGCCAGAGCGAACTGACCGGCAGCATTGCCGAGTGCCAGATCGACAGCGTTCGAACGTCCAGACACGTTGCCGGCAAGCCCGGTCGTGCCGTTCGATCCAGAGGAAGTCCCAGCATTGTCATAGGTCAGCTTGCCGTTGTTGTTCCACGTCATCGGCGGCAGTGGTGAGTACTCTGGCACATGGTAGTTCACATATTCGGAGGATCCGGCTATGCCCCATCGCGGGCTATTCGTGCCGGCAACCCGATGGCCGGTGGTGAGGCCCTGCGCGTCGCCGATGCCAATGCGCGCCCCGAGTGCCTTCGAAAAAGTGTTGTCAGCTTCGACGATGCGGGCTTCGATCAACACCTGCCGAACGGCGACGTCGATCTCGGCTATCAAGGCGCGGATTTCGGCCAATTTACTCGGGGTGTCGGTAATGAAGAGCTTGTTCGTCCGGGTATCGGCCAGAACGCTGCCGCGCTCGCTGAGCAGAGGTTTGTTTTTTGCGCCCGGCGGTAAGGTAACGCCCTTGGGCGTGCCCCCAAGCAGCGCGGTGGTAAACACGTCCGCTTTCTGGTAATTCAGTTGGAAAGCCTCAGTACGCACCGGCTCGTAGTCGGCCATGGCCTGCCGGGCATCCATGTCGATCTTTTCGCGAGCCGCCAGTTCGTCGCCGGGGGCGATCCAGATGACGTTGCCGCTCTTGCGCATGGCCAGGCCCTTCTGTTTAAGGACGATCTCCAGCGCCTGGTCCCAAGGCACCTCGTTGAGTCGCAGCGACACGTTGCCGGCGACCGAATCGCTGACCACGATGTTGAAGTTGGTGATGTCGGCAAACACATGCAACAACTCGCGCAGGGGGATGTTCTGGAAGTTGAGCGAGACCTTCTCGCCCTGGTAACCCTGACGCTGAGAACCCTGGAACAGCTTGGATGGGTCTTCCTTGAGCGGCTTGACTTCGACGACGAACTGGTTGTCGCTCTGGTAGGCGGTGTGTTCCCACAAACCGTGAGCGGCGATCGAGACGCGTACGTTCTCGCCCTGGCGCGAAGTCACCACCGACGATACCGGCGTCGCAAAATCCATCACGTCCATGCGCCTACGCAGTTCCTCAGATACCTGAGTCTTCTGCAAATCGATAATCACGTTGGGACCCTGAAGCCGCACGTCGATGGTGGTATTCGGATCGGACAGTTCCATTGTGACCAGTCCCTCGCCACCCTTGCCGCGGCGGAACTTGAGATCTCGAACCGAACGCGTATCGGTCGTCGGCTTCGCCTCCGACACGCCTGCAAAGTGCTGTACGGCCGGCACCGTCGCCGTACCGGCCGACGCACCCGCAAGGGTAATCAGGAACGAAGAGCCGTCCTGTTGCGTCTGATAGGTTCCTGGTCTCTTCAGGTTCAATACCAGCCGCGTCCGGTCTCCGACTTGAACGATGTTGATGCTGCGCAGGTCACCGTCGTCCACCTGCTGGACGGAGCGCCCCAGCGCATTGGCGGTGCCGGCGAAATCAAAGACAATGCGGGCGGGATTGGCAACACTGAAGCTCGATGGCGCCTTATCTAGCGCCTGCTTCAGGTCGAGCTTGACAATGGTACTGCCCGCCTGCTGGGCGACAACCAGGGATTCGATGCTGTTTGCTGCCATGGCTTCAGTCGCACCCGCGGGCGCCACCGCCTGTTGGGCGTACGTGCTGCCACACAGTGCCAGCGCCGCCAAGCATTGGGCCACTAACCCAAGATTACGCGGTTTCATTTCTTTGCCTCCTTCTGCGACTGAACTTGCTCCTGCAACTGCATGTTGGCGATCCGCTCCACCCAATCCGCCGTCTGGCCGGTTGGGTCCTGGACCAACTCCTTGATGCTCACCTGAGCGTCGGTTATGGAAGTGATAACGCCGAAGCTCTGGCCCATGTGATTGCCAGGGCGAACCTGATACACCGTGTTATCCACCTGGATCAGTGCATGCAGGACCTTGTCCTTGCGCATGACGCCGACCATCTTGAGGCTCTCCAGGGGATACGCTTCGAGCGGCTCCCGCGGACGATCGAAATCGGGCTGAATGCCGCCGCCACCTATGCGCTTCTCCGGCACCACCTTGCTCGGATTGAATGGCTCTGGCAGATCGCCGGCATCGTAGGAAATGATCGGGAAGGGCTTGATTTCCGGAATCGGCTGTACACGGCCATGCATGTCTTTGGACGCTTCGGCCATCCAGTTCCTCATGTCTTGGTGCTCTTCGCCACCACAGGCTACCAAGAGGAGGATCGCGGGCAGGACGAAAATCGAATAGGGGCGCATGCTAATGCTTGCCTCCCTTGGCCTTATCCTTGGCGAGTTTCTCCCTGCGCTGGCGAGCAATCTCATCCTCGTCAAGATAGCGGAATGTCTTCGCGACCGCGGACATCGACAGGCCACCATCCTTGCCTGTTGCGACATCGACGTCATTGAGCGTAACAATTCTAGGCAACTTCGCGATATCGCCAGTAAATGCCCCGAAATCGTGATACGAACCGGTGACCTTGATGGTGATCGGCAACTCGGCATAGAAGTCGCGCAGTTGTTCCGTTCCAGGTTTAAACAGTTCGAACTGCAAGCCACGGCCAAGGCCAGCCTGGTTGATATCAACCAGCAGAGCCTCCATCTCGGAGGCATTTGGCAGCTGCTTCAGCAGTGCGCCGAACGAGCGATTGATTTCCGCCAACTGCTTCTGGTATTCGTCGAGATTGACCGCTTGGGCCTTCTTGGTCCGCCATTCCTCCTTCAGGCTGGTTTCCTGCTGAGCCTTCGCATCGAGTTCCTCAAACTGCGCTCGCCAGCCAAACCACCAGCCAAGTAGAAGGACAACAAGGAGGATGCCGATCAGGATGATGATGCGCGGCAACACCGGCCAGAGACCCGGATCCTTCGGATCGAGCGTCCTGAAGTCTGCGATCAGGGTTTGCAGATCGAATGCCGGTATTTGCTGGATGGACACAGTCGGCGCCTTCATGGCTTCTTGTCCGTTTGCGGCGAGACGGTGGACGGGGACTGCCCGGCGGGCTTCTTGGTGCTCTCGGCGGTCTGGCGCGTGATTGAGATATTCAGGCTGAAATCACTCAGACGACGCCTGCCGACCGTGGCAGCTTTGATCTCGACCAATTGCGGCCGCTCGAGAAGCGGCGACTCATCTAGATTGCGCATCAGGGTCGAGACTCTGGCGCTGGACTGGGAATAGCCGGCCAAGGCCACGTTGAGGCCGGTCTGCTTGACCGAACGCAAATAAATTCCCGCTGGTACCTGCTTGGCAAGTTCATTGAACAGATAAACCGTCTCTGCACGATTGGCTTGCAGGGATTCAATCACCTGCTTGCGGGCGAGCAGCGCTTCCGTCTGTTCCTTCAACTTCTTGATTTCGTCGATCTCCTTGTCGAGCTCAGATATTTGCAGCTTCAAGTAGGCGTTCTTGCTCTCTTGGCTGGAGATATAGCCATTGATCACGGTGAAGCCAAGGAACCAGACCACGATGCCCAGCACCAGCATCAGGCCGCTCAACGCATAGAACTGCTCTCGCCTCGCTTTGCGCTTTTCCTCGCGATGCGGCAGTAGGTTGATCCGGATCACTGATCAAACCTCCTCAGGGCAAGGCCGCAAGCGACCATCAACTGGGGTGCATCCACCATCAACTGTCGCGGCCGGATCCTGGACGACGGGACCATGCCGGCAAACGGATTGGCGATGACCGTAGGAACCTGCGTGCGTGTCGCGACGATCTCGTCTATGCCGGGAATCGCCGCGCAGCCGCCTGCCAGCACGATGTGATGGACCTGATTGAACTGGGTCGACGAGAAGAAGAACTGCAGCGCGCGCGAAACCTCCAGCGCCAGGTTCTCGACGAAGGGGCGCAGCAGTTCGGGTTCGTAGTTCTCGGGCCCGGCGCCGGAGCGCTTCACGGCCTCGGCTTCCTCGCTGCTCATGCCGTACGCGCGCATGATGTCCTGCGTCAGTTGGCTGCCGCCGAAAGCCTGTTCGCGACTGTAGACCAGTTGATCGCCGCGCATGACCATGACCTTGGTGGCAACTGCGCCGACGTCGACCAAGGCAACCACCTGATCGTCACCCTTGGTCGCCAGTTGGGCCATTACCAGTCCGAAGGCGGCCTGGACGGCAAACGACTCGACGTCCATGACCAGCGGCCTCAATTCGGCAGCCTCGGCACAGGCGACGCGGTCCTCGACCTTCTCCTTGCGCGAAGCGGCAATCAGAACTTCGACCTCATCGGGGCTCGAAGGCACCGGACCGATCACCTGGAAGTCCAGGTTAACCTCGTCGAGAGCGAATGGAATGTACTGGTTGGCCTCCGACTCGACCTGCACCTCCATCTCGGTTTCCCGGAGGTTGCCCGGCAGGATGATCTTCTTGGTGATCACCGCCGCTGTCGGCAGAGACATCGCTACATATTTGACGGCCGTGCCGAGTCGCTTCCAGCATCGCCGGACTGCTTCGGCAACCTGATCGAGATTGACGATGTTCCCATCGACGACCGCATCCTTGGACAGATACTCGATGGCATACCGTTCGAGCCGGAACTCGCCCTTGGCGCTTTCAGTCAACTCGACCATCTTGATCGCCGACGTGCTGATGTCGAGCCCGATCAATGGCCGCGCCTTGGGATTGAAGATCGAAAGATCGACCTGCAAGAGATTTCCCTTTCAAAACCTTGACTTAGGGGTAATACGCATAATTCACATCAGATGCTATCAACAACTATATCGGGTGTAAAGGGAAATCTTTTAGGGCAATTTCCCAATCGGCCTCACAGAGCGCCTCGCTGGACATAGCTAGATATAATTGAACCGCCCCCTCACTGCAACTGTCTCAATTCACCTTGATTCCCCTTACATCCCATCCGCTGCGGTGGATATTGCTCCCGCTCGCGCTGCTTGTCGGCGGTTTGCTGGTCGCCATTGCCCTGCTTGGCATACTGGTTATCCTGGCCTATCCCAGGCTGCCGTCCCTCGAGACGCTCACGGATTACCGGCCCAAGATTCCCCTGCGCGTATTCACTGCCGACGGCTACCTGATCGGCGAATTCGGCGAAGAGCGGCGGAACCTGGTCCCGATCGGCGAGGTACCGGACACGATGAAGCAGGCGATCCTGGCCGCCGAGGATGAACGCTTCTATCAGCATTCCGGGGTGGATAGTCTTGGCATCCTGCGCGCGGCCTATTCGAACCTGATCGGTGGCGGCAAAAGGCAGGGTGCATCGACGATCACCATGCAGGTTGCCCGAAACTTCTTTCTTTCGTCCGAAAAGACGCTGACCCGCAAGCTGTACGAAGCGCTGCTCTCCTTCAAGATAGAGAACAACTTCAGCAAGGACGAGATTCTCGAGCTCTACGTCAATCAGATCTACCTCGGTCAGCGGGCCTACGGCTTTGCCGCGGCTGCGCAAATCTACTTCGGCAAGACGCTGCCGGAAATCACGCTCGCCGAAGCCGCCATGCTGGCCGGACTGCCCAAGGCGCCCTCTGCCTACAATCCGGTCGCCAATCCGAAGCGGGCACGCCTGCGCCAGCACTACGTCTTGCGGCGCATGCATGAACTGGGCTACATAACACCCGAACAGGTGGAGGCAGCCAAGGCCGAGTCGCTGCACGTCAAGCGCGACATCAATGATTTCGGCGTTCACGCCGAACACGTCGCCGAAATGGCCCGGCAAATCGTCTACGAGCGATATCAGGACGAGACCTACACGATCGGCTTACGGGTCTTCACCACCATTCGCAAGGCGGACCAGGAAGCCGCATATGAGGCGGTCCGGCTCGGGGTGATGGACTACGACCGGCGCCACGGCTACCGCGGCGCCGAAGCCTACGTCGACCTGCGCACCATGGACACCGCGCAGGAAGAGGCCCTCGATGAACGCCTGCAGGAATTCGAAGACTCCAATGGCTTGAAGCCGGCCCTGGTGCTGGCCGCCGACGCAAAGCAGGTGACTGCCTTCCTGCACGGCGGCGAAACGCTCGTACTGCGCGGCAACGCCCTGAAGTTCGCGGCACGCATGCTCGACAAGAAGGCGCCGGCCAATCGGCGCATCCGTCCCGGCGCCATCATCCGCGTTGCAAAGGATGACAAGAACGCCTGGCAGATATCCCAGCTGCCCAATGTCGAGGCTGCGCTGGTTGCCTCCAGCCCCCTGGACGGCGAAATCCGCGCCCTGGTCGGCGGCATCGACTTCAACCGCAGCAATTTCAACCATGTCACGCAGGCATGGCGCCAGCCGGGCTCTAGCTTCAAGCCCTTCATCTACTCGGCCGCGCTCGAGAAGAGCTACTCGCCCGCCTCGATCATTCCCGACGAACCGGTGTCGGTGAACGCGGACGAAACCGGCTCGCAGGTCTGGGAGCCGCGCAACTACGATGACAAGTACGAAGGCCCGATGACCTTGCGGACGGCGCTGGCGAAGTCGAAGAACATGGTCTCGATCCGCCTGCTGCAGTCGATTGGTCCCCGCTACGCCCAGGATTACGTCAGCCGCTTCGGCTTCGATGCGGAGAAGAACCCGCCCTACCTGACGCTCGCCCTCGGCGCCGGCGCCGTCACGCTCTGGCAGCATGTGGCCGCCTATTCGGTGTTCGCCAACGGCGGCTACAAGGTCGAGCCCTACATCGTCAAGCAGATCACCGACAGCAAGGGGGTCGTGCTCGCGGCGGCACAACCGGTCAAGGCGGGCGACGAGACCCTGCGGGTCATCGATGCCCGCAACGCCTACATCATGGACAGCATGTTGAAGGATGTCGTGCGGCGCGGCACCGCCATCCGCGTGGCAGCGGCGCTCAAGCGCAATGACCTGGCCGGCAAGACCGGCACGACCAACGACTATGTCGATGCCTGGTTCTGCGGCTACCAGCCCGACCTCGTTGCCATCTCCTGGATCGGCTTCGATCAGCCGCGACGGCTCGGCGATGGCGAAACCGGCAGCTTTGCCGCCCTGCCGATCTGGATTAACTACATGGAAAAGGCCCTCAAGGGCGTACCCGAGCGCTCGATGGACAGACCGGACGGCATGACAACCATCACCACCACGGACCCGACGACCCTGCATGAAGTCCAGGATCTCATCTATCGCGAGCACCTGCCCGCAATCGAAGAGGAAATCCGCCGCCAGGAGAATCCGTTCCTCGGCAGTCCCAATACGCCCTAGTCGAGTTCGACCTCGCCGCCGGCCTGCTCGGACATGCAACGGCCCAATGCGGCCATGAGTTCCTCGCCGTCGCGGGTGCCCAGCCAGCGCCCGTCCTGGGGGCGGAAATGGTAGCCGCCCGACTTCGCCGCCACCCAGATTTCGCGCGCCGCCGTATGGCGATTGACGATGATCTTGCTGCCGTCGTCGAACTCGAGTTCGAGCACGCCGCCCGGCTTCACCTCCAGGTCGACCTCGGCGCCGCACTGTTCGACGGCATCCTCGATGCGCTGTAATGCCGCATCGGCCAAGGCATTGAACTCGCGTTCGTCCATCATCACCCCGTGTTAACATTGCAGGCCGGATCAAGGATTCCAGCCATGCGTTTCATTTCCCTGCTCGTCAGCACCCTGTTCCTGCTCGTTGCTTGCGGCACGCGCGGCCCGCTGGTGCTGCCGCCCAAGCCGACTGCCGACGATCATAGCAGCAAGCCTGCCGAACAAGCCCGATGAGCCATTTCGCCCTTCACGACGGCCTTCTGCACGCCGAAGGCGTGCCGCTCGACGCCGTTGCCGCTCGACACGGCACGCCCTGCTACGTCTATTCCCGCGCCGCGCTGATGGCCGCCTACGACGACTATCGCAGCGCGCTCGCCGCGCACGGCGTCGCCGATCGGTCGCTGGTCTGCTACGCGGTCAAGGCCAACTCCAGCCTGGCCATCCTCAACCTGTTCGCCCGCCTGGGCGCCGGTTTCGACATCGTTTCCGGCGGCGAACTGGCGCGCGTCCTCGCCGCCGGCGGTGACCCGGGCAAGGTACTGTTCTCGGGCGTCGGCAAGAGCCGGGGCGAAATGGAGCAGGCACTTGCCGCCGGCATTCGCTGCTTCAACGTCGAATCGGCCTCCGAACTGGAACGCCTCAACGAGGTCGCGCGCGCCCACGGCGCACGGGCACCCATCTCGCTGCGCGTCAATCCCGACGTCGACCCCAAGACCCATCCCTATATTTCGACCGGGCTGAAGACCGCCAAGTTCGGCGTACCGATCGAAGAGGCCCCGCACCTCTACCGCCGCGCGGCAGAACTGCCCGGCCTCAAGGTCGTCGGCATCGACTGCCACATCGGCTCGCAACTGCTCGATCCCGCCCCGGCCGCCGAAGCCGCCGCCAAGGTGGTCGCGCTCGCCGACCGGTTGGCTGCCGACGGCATCGCCATCGAGCACCTCGACCTTGGCGGTGGCAAAGGCATCCGCTATCGCGACGAAAATGCACTAGGCGCCACCGACTATCTTGCACCCATGCTCAAGGTGCTGTCCGGCCGCCGCGAGCAGTTGCTGTTCGAACCCGGCCGTTCGCTGGTCGGCAACGCCGGCCTGCTGCTGACCCGCGTCGAGTTCCTCAAGTACGGCACCGGCAAGAACTTCGCGGTCGTCGACGCGGCCATGAACGACCTCATGCGCCCAGCGCTCTACGACGCCTGGCACGACATCGCCAAAGTCAGCCATGGCGACACGCCACCGCCGACGCACAGCTACGACATCGTCGGTCCGATCTGCGAGTCGGGCGACTTCCTCGGCCAGGCGCGCGACCTCGCACTGGCCGAGGGCGACCTGCTGGCGGTGATGTCGGCCGGCGCCTACGGCATGGCCATGAGTTCCAACTACAACACGCGGCCACGTGCCGCGGAAGTCATGGTGGATGGCGACGCCATCCACCTGATCCGCCGCCGCGAGTCGGTCGCCGAGCTCTTTGCGGGTGAATCACCCCTGCCATGACCCGGCGCCGGCTCCTGCCGATTGCGGTGGCGCTGCTCCTGGCCGGCGGCGGCGCCTGGTGGTTTCTTGCCGGCAGCGCGCCGCCCGCCGAGAAGAGAGGTCCGCCGCCCGCGCCCGTGCTGATTGCCAAGGCGGGTTTGCGCGACCTGCCGTTAACCCTCGAACTCACCGGCCGGGCCGAGGCATTCGAATCGGTCAGCCTCAAGGCACGAGTCGACGGGCAGGTCCAGGAGGTCATGTTCACCGAAGGCCGCCACGTCGCGCAGGGCGAGGTCCTGTTGCGCCTCGATCCCGCCGACTACGAGGCACGGCTGCGCCAGGCCGAGGCGGCGCTGGCCCGCGACCAGGCGCAGTTCGTCAAGGCACAGGCCGATGTCGAGCGTGCCATCTCGCTCAAGGCCAGGGGCTTCGTCTCCGACGCCAGCATCGACACCGCGCGCGCCACGGCAGCCGGCGCGGAAGCGACCGTCAAGGCCGACCAGGCGGCGCTCGACCTGGCCCGGCTGCAACTGGGCTACACGACCGTGCGCGCGCCCTTCGACGGCATCGTCGGCGCACGCCTCGTCTTCCCTGGCACAGCCGTCAAGGCCAATGACACGACGCTGGCCGTCGTCAATCGCGTCCGGCCGATCTTCGTCAGCTTCGCCGTGCCCGAGAAATACCTGCCGCGCCTGCGCACCGGCATGAAGGGCAAGGGCACCGCCGTCACGGTTTCCGTGCCGGGCGACAAGACGCCTATGAGCGGCGCGATCCGCTTCCTCGACAACGCCGTCGACGCCACCACGGGCACCGTGCAGATGAAGGCGCAACTGGCCAACGAGGGCGAGCGGCTCTCCCCCGGCCAGTTCGTCGATGTTTCCCTCGGCATCGAAACGCTGGCCCAGGCGGTGACCGTACCCAACGAAGCGATCCAGCAAGGCCCGAGCGGCAGCTACGTCTACGTCGTCAAGGAAGACCAGACCGTCGAGATGCGCAAGCTGACACTGCTGGCGACCCAGCACGGCATCGCCGCGATCAAGGAAGGACTGGCGGCCGGCGAAAGCGTCGTCACCGACGGCCAGTTGCGTCTGGTGCCCGGGGCCAAGGTGCGCCCGGCCGACGCGAGGCCGAAGCAGTAGGCGAGCGATGCAACTTCCGGAGCTTTGCATCCGCCGGCCGGTGATGACGACGCTCCTGATGGCGGCGTTCCTGATTTTCGGCGTGATCGCCTATCGGGCCTTGCCCGTATCGGAACTGCCCAACGTCGACTTCCCGACCATCTCGGTTTCGGCCTCACTGCCCGGCGCCTCACCGGAAACAATGGCCGCTGCCGTCGCCACGCCGCTCGAAAAGCAGTTCTCGACCATCGCCGGACTCGACTCGATCAGCTCGGTCAGCGCCCAGGGCGCCACGACGGTGACGATGCAGTTCGCGCTCGGTCGCGACATCGATGCCGCCGCCCAGGACGTGCAGTCGGCCATCGCCAGCGCCCTGCGCTCGCTGCCGGCCGACATGCCCGCGCCGCCGTCGTTCCGCAAGGTGAACCCCGCCGACTCGCCGGTCTTCTTCGTCGCCATGTACTCGGCCACGCTGCCCACCTGGGTGGTCGACGAGTACGCGCAGTCGCAACTGGCACAGCGCCTGTCGACCATACCCGGCGTCGCGCAGGTCCAGGTGTACGGCGCACAGAAGTACGCCGTGCGCATCCAGGCCGATCCGGCGCAGTTGGCCTCGCGCGGCATCGGTTTCGACGAACTCCAGCAGGCCGTGCGCGCCGCCAACGTCAACCAGCCGCTCGGCACCATCGACGGTCGCCGCCAGAGCCTGGCGCTGCAGGCCAACGGGCAACTGCTCGATGCCGCCGCCTACCGGCCGCTGGCTGTCGTCTTTCGCAATGGCGCGCCAGTAAGGCTGGAGGAGGTCGCTCGCGTCGTCGACGGCGTCGAGAACGCCAAGGTCGCCGCCTGGTTCAACGACCAGCGTACCATCATGTTGGCGGTCATGCGCCAGCCCGGCGCCAACACGGTGGCCACCGTCGACGCCATTCGCAAGGTGCTGCCCACCTTCCAGGCCGCCTTGCCGGCCTCCATCGAACTGCAGGTCCATTACGACCGCAGCGTCTCGATCCGCGATGCCATCCACGACGTCCAGTTCACCCTGATCCTGGCCGGCATCCTGGTCATCCTGGTGATCCTGCTGTTCTTGCGCAACCTGTCGGCGACCATCATTCCCAGCCTGGCGCTGCCGATCTCGGTGGTCGGCACCTTCGCCCTCATGTACGTGCTCGGCTACAGCCTCGACAACCTGTCGCTGCTGGCGCTGACGCTGTCGGTCGGCTTCGTCGTCGACGACGCCATCGTCATGCTGGAGAACATCGTCCGCCACGTCGAGGCCGGCGAGGAACCCTTCGCCGCCGCGATCAGGGGCGCGCGCGAGATCGGCTTCACCATCATCTCGATGACGCTCTCGCTGATGGCCGTGTTCATCCCGGTGATGTTCATGGGTGGCATCGTCGGCCGCCTGCTGCACGAATTCGCGGTCACCATCTGCGCTGCCATTTTCGTTTCCGGCATTGTCTCGCTGACGCTGACGCCGATGCTGGCCAGCCGCTATATCCGCCCTGCCGCGCCCGCAGCGCATGGCCGGCTGTTCCTGGCCTTCGAGCGCATGTTCGCCGCGACCTACGCGGGCTACGAAAGGTCGCTGGCCTGGACCATGGCGCGGCCGCGGCTGGTACTGGCCTCGTTCGCCGTCACGCTGATCGCCACCATCGCCCTCTATGTGACCATCTCGAAGGACTTCCTGCCCAGCGGCGACAGCGGCCAGATCGTCGTCTCGACCGAAGGCCCGCAGGACATCTCCTTCGCCGCCATGATGGAACGGCAGCGCAAGGTCGCGGCGATTCTCGCCACCGACCCGGCCGTCAAGACGCTCGCTTCCTTCGTCGGCGCCAGCGGCCCGCGACCGACCATCAACACGGGCACCATGATCATCAACCTCAAGCCGCGCCGCGAACGCACCGAGTCGGCCGGCGAGATCATCGCCCGCCTGCGCCCGAAACTCGGCGCGGTGCCCGGCATCCGCGTCTTCCTGCAGAATCCGCCGCCGATCCGCATCGGCGGCATGATCAGCAGCGCGCAGTTCCAGTACACCCTGCAGGGCAGCAACCTCGACGAGCTCTACCAGTGGAACGACCTGCTGCTCGACAAGCTCCGGCAGTTGCCCGGGCTGGTCGATGTTAACAGCAACCTCAAGAACCAGAGCCCGACGCTGGAATTGAACATCGATCGAGACAAGCTGGCGCCGCTCGGCCTCACCTTCGGCCAGGTCGAGGACGCGCTGCAAAGCGCCTTCGCAGCGCGCCAGATCTCGACCATCTACGCCGCCACCAACCAGTACGCCGTCATCCTCGAAGTGGCGCCGGAGTTCCAGACCGATGCGGCGACGCTGGCCAAGCTCTACGTGCGCGCCGGCAGCGGCAAGCTGGTGCCGCTCGACACCATCGCCCATTTGAGTACCGGCACGCAGGCACTGACGGTGAACCACCTCGGCCAGTTGCCGTCGATCACGCTGTCCTTCAACCTGCTGCCCGGCGTATCGCTCGGCGACGCCGTCGATCATATCCGCACCATGGAGCGCGACCTGCGCCTGCCGGCCACGCTATCGACCAGCCTGCAAGGCACTGCGCAGGCATTCGAGGCGTCGCAGAAGGGGCTCGGCATCCTGCTCCTGATCGCCGTAGTGGTGGTCTACATCGTGCTCGGCATCCTCTACGAGAGTTTTGTCCATCCGCTGACCATCCTCTCCGGCCTGCCGGCTGCCGGACTCGGTGCCTTGCTGACCCTGCTGGTGTTCCGCATCGACCTCAGCCTCTACGCCTTCGTCGGCATCATCATGCTGATCGGCATCGTCAAGAAGAATGCGATCATGATGATCGACTTCGCGCTCGAGAAGCAGCGCAAGGAGGGCTTGGCGGCAGTCGACGCGATCCATCAGGCCTGCCTGATCCGCTTCCGGCCGATCATGATGACCACCATGGCGGCATTGGTCGGCACCCTGCCGATCGCCGTCGGCTGGGGCGCCGGCGCCGAGGTGCGCCAGCCGCTGGGCATGGCCGTGGTCGGTGGCCTGCTGGTATCGCAGTTCCTGACGCTCTACCTGACCCCGACGGTCTATCTGGCGTTCGAGAAGCTGGTCCATACCGAGGCGTCCCGCGACGCCTGACTTTCACGGTCTGGCGGCCTAGAATCGGGCCGTAATTCCATTCAGATAGCGACCATGTCCATCCGCTTGCCTTCGCGCCGAACCGTCGAACTCACCGCGGCCGTCGTGCTCCTGATCTGCTTCGTCGCCTGGCTGGCGGTGCCACGGCTGGTCCAGTCGCAAGCGCAGGACTTCGTCGCCGCCAGGGCCGGCCATCGGCTGACCATGGACGAGCCGAGCTTCAACCCCTTCACCCTGGCCCTGACGCTGCGCAACGCCAGCCTCCGCGAACCGGACGGCAAGCCCTTGCTGGCATTCAGGGAACTGGTGGTCGATGTCTCGGCGACCAGCCTCGTGCGCGCCGCACTGGTGTTCGACGCCATCCGCCTCGATGGCCTGAGGACGACCATTGCCGAACTGCCGGGCGACCGTCTCAACTGGAGCGCGCTGCTCGCCGCCTCGCCGGGCAGGAACGAACAGCCGGCGAAGCCCGCCGGACTGCCACGCATCGATATCAACCTGCTGTCGATCAGCGATGGCCGGATCGACGTCGCGGATCGCCGCACCAGCCCGGAACGGGCTATCAGCGTCGACCCGATCGACATCGAGCTGCAGAATCTTTCCACCCTGCCCAACGACGAAGGCCGTTACGAAATCACGGCGCGCACGGGTTTTGCGGAGCGCATCGAGTGGCATGGCGAACTGACGCTGAATCCGCTCGCCATGGCGGGAAAAGTGAGCATAAGCGGCGTCGCCCTGCAAAAACTCGCCGGACTGATCAAGCTGCCGCCGGGCATGGCCGCGCCGGAAGGCCTCGCCTCCCTGGCTGCGCACTACCAAGTCGCCCGTGTCCAGGGCAGGATCGACGTCGCGCTCGACCAATTCACGGCCAAGATTGCCGGCCTCAGGCTGCGTGGCCATGACTCGGCCGAACCGGTCCTGGCACTTCACAGCATCGAGGCGCGCGATGGCAAGTTCGATCTCCATCGGCACAACATTGCCATTGGCACGATCGCGCTGTCCGGCGGCGGCTTGAACCTCGTGCGCCGTGCTGATGGCCGCATGAACCTGCAGGACTTCCTGCACTCACCCGCGACGGACTCGGCAACGGTGACCGAGCCGGCCGCTTCCGCCTGGCACTACCGGGTCGGGCGCGTCACGCTGGCCGACTTCCAGGCGGAATTCCACGACCAGTCCGTAACTCCGGCTGCCGATCTGGTCATGCAGGATATCGATGTCGCGGTCGATGGCATCAGCGACAACCTGAAGTCCACCTGGCCGGTGCGCGCTTCATTGCGCGCGCGCGACGGCGGCAAGCTCAAGGCGGAAGGCAAGGTCATCGTCGGCGAGCCGCTGGCGGACTTCCAGATCAAGCTCGCCGACCTGTCGCTAAAACCGGTGCAACCCTATCTCGGCGCAAGCACGACGCTGAAGATCGCCGACGGCCAGCTCGCGGGCGAGGGACGCCTGCTGCACAACGCCAAGGGCACCGACTACCAGGGCAGTTTCGCCCTCCGCAGCCTGGCGCTCACCGAGGGCGAACACGACAATGCCTTCCTCAGGTGGAAGACCCTGTCCACCCGCAAACTCGCCGTCTCGCCGGCGCGCCTTGCAGTCGCGGATCTGGTCCTGGACGGCCTCGACACGCGGCTGCTCATCGACGCCGACAAGTCGACCAACCTGGGCCGGATCGTGCGCAAGCCGCCCGGGGAGCCCGCCGGCGGGGAAGCCAGGCCGGCGTCGCCGGCAAAGCCATACGACGTCGCGATCGATCGCCTGCGGATCACCAATGGCCAACTCGAGTTTGGCGACAACTCGCTGGCGATGCCCTTCGGCACGCACATCAACAATCTGCGCGGCAGTCTCGACGGGCTCGGCACGCGGCGGGGAACACCCGGCCGGATCGAACTCGACGGCGAGGTCGACGACTACGGTCTGGCGCGCGCCTTCGGCGATATCGATCTCTTCAAGCCGGCCGAGTTCACCGATATCAAGGTCACCTTCCGCAACGTGGAGATGACCCGGCTGACGCCCTATGCAGCGACCTTCGCCGGCCGCCGCATCGATTCCGGCAAGCTCGCGCTCGACCTCGAGTACAAGATCAACAAGCGCCAGCTTTCCGGCGACAACCTCGTGGTCATGGATACGCTGACGCTTGGCGAGCGGATCGAAAGCCCGCAGGCGAAGAATCTGCCGCTCGACCTCGCCATCGCCATCCTCCAGGATGCCGACGGACGCATCGATCTCGGCCTGCCGGTCTCGGGCAATCTGGACGATCCGGAATTCAGCTACGGGCAAATCGTCTGGAAGGCTTTCATCAACGTCATCGGCAAGATCGTCACCTCGCCCTTCCGCGCGCTGGGCTCGCTGTTCAATGGCGACGAGGGCATGGACGGTGTCGTTTTCGAGGCCGGCC
This sequence comes from Rhodocyclales bacterium, assembly GCA_016235765.1. Lineage (GTDB taxonomy): Bacteria > Pseudomonadota > Gammaproteobacteria > Burkholderiales > Rhodocyclaceae > Fen-999. Next base: position 25,885 of record JACRIZ010000101.1, read on the forward strand.
AGGCGCAACTGACGGCGCCGGAGCGAGAGAAACTGACCAGGCTCGCCGACGCGCTGGGCAAGCGCCCCAAGCTGGCGCTGGCGATCCACGGCGCATATGCCGAGGCCGACCGTCAGGCGCTGCAGGACTTGCAGTTGCGTCGCGCACTGGCCGCCCGCCTCGACCGGCCGGTCGATGACGAGTCCGATCCCGGGCCGATGGCGACCGATGAACCCAAGGTGCAAGGTGTCCTGGAAAATCTGTTCGCCGAGCGTCTCGGCGGCGCCGAACTGGCCGCGCTTCGGGAAGGCTTCCGCCAGGCCAACCCCGACCGCGCCGCGGAAGCCGGCAAGGACAAGATGATGTCGCGCCTGGCCGGACTGTTCCGCGAAAGACGCACCTTGAGCGAAAGCGAACTGGGCCAGCTCAAGGACGCGGACCTGCACACCGTGCTTTACGAACGCCTGCGGGCCAAGGAAGCCGTCACCGACGAGCGGCTGCGGGCGCTGGCCACGGCGCGCGGCGCGGCCGCGCTGGCAATCCTGACAGCGGCAGCGGCGCCGGCCGAGCGCGTCACCCTGCTCGACGTCGAACGCGTCGATGTCGAAGGTGCCGAAGTGCCGCTGAAAATGGACCTGAAGGCCGCGCCCTAGAGTACGTAGCGCGACAGGTCCTCGTTGATAGCGAGTTCGCCGAGCCGCGCGTCGACATAGGCCGCATCGACCTTCACGGCCTCGCCCGACCGGCGGCCGGCATCGAAGGAGACTTCTTCCAGCAGCTTTTCCATCACGGTGTAGAGTCGCCGGGCACCGATGTTCTCGGTCTTCTCGTTGACCTGGAAGGCGATTTCGGCCAAGCGCCGGATGCCGCCGGCCGCGAATTCGATCGTCACGCCTTCGGTACCGAGCAGGGCCTGGTACTGGCGGGTCAGGCAGGCGTCGGTCTGGGTCAGGATGCACTCGAAATCGTCCACCGACAGCGAATCGAGCTCGACGCGGATGGGGAAGCGTCCCTGCAACTCCGGAATCAGGTCGGAAGGCTTGGACAGATGGAAGGCGCCGCTGGCGATGAACAGGATGTGGTCGGTCTTGATCATGCCGTACTTGGTCGACACCGTGGTGCCCTCGACCAGCGGCAGCAGGTCGCGCTGCACGCCCTGGCGTGACACGTCGGCGCCCTGCATTTCGGCGCGGCTGGCGATCTTGTCGATCTCGTCGAGGAAGACGATGCCGTTCTGCTCGACGTTGGCCAGCGCCTGGGTCTTGAGGTCCTCGTCATTGACGAGGCGCGCGGCCTCCTCGTCGGCCAGCGCCTTCATTGCGTCACTGATCTTCATCTTGCGCGTCTTGCGCCGACCGCTGCTGCCGATGTTCTGGAACATGCCCTGGATCTGCTGGGTCAGTTCCTCCATGCCCGGCGGCGCGAAAATCTCCATCGACGCGGCCGTGGCGGCGATTTCGATGTCGATCTCCTTGTCGTCCAGCTCACCCTCGCGCAGCTTCTTGCGGAATTTCTGGCGGGTGGTCGAATCCTCGACTGGCGTGTCGCCAGGACTGACTCTTGCCGGCGGCAGCAGCGCGTCGAGCACCCGGTCTTCGGCGGCATCCATGGCGCGGTCGCGCACCGCCTTCATGGCCGCCGTGCGGGCATCCTTGATCGCGGTCTCGGCCAGGTCGCGGATGATGGTGTCCACGTCGCGACCGACGTAGCCGACCTCGGTGAACTTGGTCGCCTCGACCTTGATGAAGGGCGCGTTGGCAAGCCGCGCCAGGCGACGCGCGATCTCGGTCTTGCCGACCCCCGTCGGGCCGATCATCAGGATGTTCTTCGGCGTGATCTCCGAGCGCAGCGGCTCGGCCACCTGGGCGCGGCGCCAGCGGTTGCGCAGGGCGATGGCGACGGCGCGCTTGGCGCGCGCCTGGCCGACGATGTGCTTGTCCAGTTCCGAGACGATCTCGGATGGCGTCATTTGACTCATGATCGGCTTACTCCAGAACTTCGATGACGTGATTCTGGTTGGTGTAGATGCAAAGATCACCGGCAATCGTCAGCGACTTCCTGACCACCTCGCCGGGCGGCAAGTCGGTGTTCTCGAGCAGGGCCCGCGCCGCCGCCTGGGCGTAGGGACCGCCACTGCCGATGGCGACGATGCCGAGTTCCGGCTCCAGGACGTCGCCGTTGCCGGTGATGATCAACGAGTGCTCGCGATCCGCGACGGCCAGCATGGCTTCCAGCCGGCGCAGCATGCGGTCGGTGCGCCAGTCCTTGGCCAGTTCCACTGCCGAACGCAGCAGGTTGCCCTGGTGCTTTTCCAGTTTCGCCTCGAAGCGCTCGAACAGCGTGAAGGCGTCGGCGGTGCCGCCGGCGAAGCCCGCCAGGATCTTCTCGCCGTACAGCCGGCGCACCTTGCGCGCACTGGCCTTGACGACGATGTTGCCCAGCGTCACCTGGCCGTCGCCGCCCAGGGCGACGGCGTCGCCGCGCCGGACGGACAGGATGGTGGTGCCGTGATACTGTTCCACGCCGGCTCCGTTCAGGCCTTGCGCGTTTCGACGCGCGCCACGCGGTCGAGGCCGATGACTTCCCAGAGCGCCGTCAGCAGGTGGCTGGCCTTGATCAGCCGCACCTTCTTCTGCGCCGCCGTCAGGGCATTGACCAGGTTCATCAGGTTGGTGGCGGCAACGAAGTCCATGCGCAGCAGCCGGCTGACATCGACGATCACCTCGGCGGCATCTTCGGCGTGCAAGCGGATGGTGGCGAATGCGCCATCGGTGGCCGAGGTGATGACACCCTCGAGCGCACAGCCCGCATCGTCGCTTTCCAGCTCCGCCTCGGTCTCCGGCTCCGCCTTGACGGCGGGACGATTCTTGGGGACTTCGAAAGAGGGTGGCGAAACCTCGAAGGTCACGGCGTAATTCACCGCGGCTTCCTCGAAAGCCTCCTGGTTGCCGATCTGCTGGTAGAGGTCGAGCAGCAGCATCCAGGCCTGCTCATTCCTGCACTCGCCGGGCACCGTCGACTTGGCGACCAGCGCCGCCAGTTTGTCGGCGCCGCCGAGCAGGCATTCCTTGCGCGCCTTCTTCATCTGCTTGAGGACGGCGTTGAGCAGGCCGCAGCCGTGCTCGTCGACTTCGGTGACCTTGCCGACCTCGATGCGGACGGCCGGGCTTCTTTCGGCGATCTTGAAGACCTGCTTGAGTGTTTCCTGGGCCTTGGCGTTGAGCGCGCCGGAAAGGCTGACCGACGACTTGTTGACCGGCTTGGGTGCGACAGCCGCCGGCTCGTCGCCCGCCACCCAGGTCGGCGGCGAGGTTTCGAACTTGGCAGCGTACTCGACGGCCAGGCGGTCGAAGTCCTGACGCCGCCCTTCGATCTGGTAGAGCTCGAACAGCATGCCCCAGGCGCGCGGCCCGTAGCGGCCAAGTTCGTTGCCGCGGATCGCCGCCTCCAGGGCACCGCTCGCGGCCTCGGCCTGGTCGATCGAATACAGCATGGCGGCCTGCTCGATGGCCTGGGGAATCTCGTGCAGGGTTTCCTTGACCTCGATCCTCGGCCGGCTGGTCATCGAGTTCGGGTCTTGCGTGTGGGTGAAGTCCAGCGAGCCCAGCTCTTCCGTGGGAGCCGTCGGCGCACCCTTGCCCGTAGGACGCGCGGGGGCCTTGGCTGCCAGCGGCGCCGGGGCGGGTTTTTTGCCGAAAAGCGGGAATGCCACGTTATCTGGGATCAGCAAGTCAGATGCGGGCTAGTAGGATACCACCCAGCTTGCCGCAATCGAACACCTCAGCCATGCCCGACAAACGGCAGCGCCAGCACCACCGCGGAGGCAAGCGCCAAACAGCAGACCACAGCGGCGCCGGCCGGCAGATCGAACAAGCCCGAAAGTGCCAACCCGCAAGCATAGCCCGTAGCCCCCAGTAACCAGGAAGCCGGGAGGCGGCCTCGGCGCTGGCGTCGCAGTGCGACCGCAGGAGCGATCAGGCTGGCAAACACCAGCAGCACGCCGACCAGTTGCACCGAAGCGGTGACGGCAAGGGCGAAAATCGCGTAGAAACCCAGGTTGCCCAGGCGTTTCCCCAGCATTGCCCAGGTCGCCAACAGGGCGGCGGTGAGCAAGGCCAGCGAGCCGAGCTGCGCCCAGCCGACCCAGAGGATCTGGCCGGCCAGCAGGTCCTTCAGGTGCTCGCCGCCATGCGGATTGTTGGCGAGCAGCAGGATGCCCCCCGCCGCCGCGGTGACGAACAGCAGGCCGATCAGCGCCTCCTGGATGTCGGGCCAGCGCCTTTCCGTCCAGGTCAGCAGCAGCGCGCCGCCCAGGGCGGCAGCGGCGGCGGCACCCTGAGTCGCCCATGCCCCTTCCCAGCCCGCCAGGTCGGCGGCGATCACCCCCAGCGTCGCCACCTGGGCGATGGCGAGGTCGATGAAGATGATGCCGCGGCGCAGTACCGCGATGCCCAGCGGCACGTGGCTGGCGAGTACCAACAAGCCGGCCGCGAACGGCGCGGCCAGCAGCCCCCAGTCGATGGTCACCGCAACGGCTCCACGAGACGCCGCACCGTGTCGTCGAACAGGCCGAACAGGTCTTTCGCCGCCTCGTTGCCGCCGACCGTGAAGGGCAATACGGCCACGGGCACCCGGGTCTGTGCCGAATACCATTCGGCCGGACGCGGGTTGTTGTAGGCGGCGCGCAGCACCAGCTTCGGCCGGCTCGCTGCCGTCTGCTCGACGAGCCGGGCGAGATGGGCCGCGGAGGGTTCGACGCCGGGCTTGGGCTCCAGCGCCGCGGCTTCCTTCATGCCCAGCCAGTCGAGCAGATAGGTCCAGGACTTGTGTTGCACGACGACCGGCTGGCCCTTGAGCGGGGCCGCGTCCTTCTCCCAGCGAGCCAGCGCCGTGCGCCACTTCTCGGCGAAGGCGGCGAAGCCGGCACGATAGGTCGCCGCATTCGCCGCGTCGATGGTCGCCAAGCTTTCGCTCAGCGCCTTGCCGACCGCCAGGATGTTGCGCGGGTCGGTCTGGATGTGCGGGTTGCCCGCCGCATGTACGTCGCCATCGGCGCGGTCGAGCCGGGCCGGCACGTCGAGCATGCGCACGTGGTCGGCCGCCTCGAAGTAACCCGGCTGACCGGGCTGGACGCGCACATTGCCCGATTCGCGCAGCACCACGGGCAGCCAGCCGACTTCCAGTTCCGCTCCCGTCGCGATCATCAGGTCGGCGCGCCGCGCCCTGGCGATCAGCGACGGCCGGGCCTCGACGTGGTGGGGATCCTGCAAGCCGTGCGTGGCCGCGAACACATTCACCTTGTCGCCACCGATCTCCTTCGCCAGCGCTGCCCATTCGGGCACGGTGGCGAAGACCTGGATGGCGTGGGCCGGCAGGGCGAACCAGGCAGCCAGGACGAACAGAAGAGTTCTCATCGTCGCCTCCTAGTAGCGGTGGGCGCCGTGGGCGCCCAGGCTGACCACGTACTGAAGCCAGAGCTGTCGATCGATCAGGTCGCGACGCGACTCGTCGCGCGCGAACTGCAGGCGCAGGCGCGCGAACTCGGACGACGACCAATCGACCATCAGCGAGTTCCGCTTGGGTTTGTACGCAGCGAGGATGGGCAGATCGTCGGCATTCAGCGTACCGCCAAGGCTGACTTCTCCTGAGTCGAGCCGGTCGTAGCGATAGCCGGCGCGCCAACGCGGCATGAACTGATACACCGTCTGCACGTAGTAGCCGGACTGCGCGGCGCGGTAGCCGTCGGCGAGGTTGGCGCCGTCGACGTCGAAGGCCAGCGTGCCGCTTTCGCGACGGCGGAAGTATTCGCCCTGCACGATCAGCTTGCGATCAAAGCCGAAGTCCTGCTTCCACACCGCGTCGGCGATCCAGGTCCGGCTCTTGCCGGTGAATGTATTGGTGACGTCGTTGCCGAGGCTGTCGACGTCGTCGTACTGGCGATCTCGTGGCGATGTGCCGAGCACGGACAGGCCCGCGCGCCAACTCGCGTTGTCGCCCGCATCGCCGCCGACGTGCGCGAACAGCGCGCCGACCGTGTTGCCGTTCTTGTTGCGGTCGGTCGTCGGAAACGCGCCGCCGGCGCCGGCTTCAACACCCATTTCGACCAGCAGGTCGGTCGGCGCGATCCATTTCGCCTGCACGCCGTCGTTCTTCCACTGGCCGCCGAGCATCGCCTTGTAGGCCAGCGGCGCGTCGGCGAAGTCCCAGGCGTGGGCATGCTGGCCATTCGTGTAGCCGATGCCGGACAGGAAGCGGCCGGCCTTGAGCGTGGCACCACCGCCCAGCGCCAGCGTCTGGATGTACGCCTCCTCGACGTCGGCACCGCCTTCGGGGGCCAGCGCCAAGGTCATCTGGCCCCGCAGCGTCGGATCAATGTTAGCGGCGATGCCCAGCTCCGATTCGCCGAGCCCGAAGCTGCGCCGCGGTGGCCCGACCTCGCCGCCGCTCGGTACGAAGCCGTCGATGGCATAGGCCTCCGGGTCCTGCGACAGGCGCGTGTAGGTGCCTGCCAGCACCAGCGAGATGGCGGGATTGAAGGTGGCCTCGCCACTTGGCGTGGCGCCACGACTGACTTTCTGCGGGGAAGATTCGGCCTGGGCGATGCGGGCCTCCAGCGCGGCGATGCGCTCCTCGTAACTCTTCTTCAACTGCGCGACTTCCTCGCGCAAGGCCTTCAGGTCATCGGCCTGCGCCAGCGGCGCGGCCAGGGCCAGCGACAGTGACGAAAATGAGGCGACCCATAGGGAATTTCTTTGCATTGCATTCTCCAAAACAAATGACGGACGGCACCCGGGCCAGCGGGTGCCGAAACTTCCTTGCCTGTTTCAGAGAACTGCGGGAGGTGCGCGGGCGAGGTAACGCAGCGGTGCGGGGACGACGACCGCAAGGTCCGTCACCGCGAGCGGCGCCGCGACGACGCCGTCGAAAGTCAGCCGTGGCGGCACGCCAAAGGGCGCCGCGGACGCTAGTCCGGACGCGCTGACGCAGGTGGTGCAAACGTGCGAAAGCGTCAGCGCCTCGCCGTGGCCGTCGTCGTTGTGATCAATCGTGGTGACGGCTGCGCTGGCGCCGCCGACGTGGCCGATCATATGCGCGAACGCCACCTGCTGCGCGCCGAGGAGCAGCAGCGAAAGCAGGGCGGCGACGAACGGGCGCAGGCGGATCATGGCGCTAGCGTATCAGGAAACATGAAGCAGCGGGCTCAGCACCGCGCCACGTTCTCGAGTCGCACGGGCCGCCTCACCGCCATCCGGAAGCGGCCGCGGCCGGTCTTCTCGATGCCGAGGAAGGGGCAGCGCTCGGCCAGGCGGCGCTGGAGCAGGATCAGGCGCGCATCGAGGTTGTCGGTGATGTCGGGCAGACCGAGCGAGACATCGAGCCGCAACTCCCGGTTGGTGAATTCGCAGCGGCCGCCTTCGTTGTATTCACTCAGCAGTTTCCAGAGGATGGCGCCGGCCACCCCCTTGATCAGGTACTCGTTGTCGACGAAGACGCTGCGGTCGGCAGCGAAGTGGCGCACTTCGACCGGCGCTGATCCTGCCACCGGCGGCTGCGGCAGCGCGACCGTCTCGCGGACCGGCTCGGCCGCCTGCTCCGAGTTGCGCGCCAGCAGTTCGATGGCCATCGCCAACTGCCCGGCCAGGATGCTCAGTGCGTCCTCTTCCTCGTAGGAAAAGCGCTGTTCCTGCGGGCTCTCCACGTAGATGACGCCCAGCAGCCGCTGATCGAGAAGAATGGGTACGGCCAGTTGACTGTTCGCGTCGGGCACGCCGGGGAACGGGATTTCGCGGTCCAGTTCGATATCTCCGCCGCTTTCGGCAAAGCGTTGCCGGGTCGCCTGGACGTAGCGGTAGTCCTGCACCGCGTAGCCGATCCGGATGGCGCTGCGCTCGCGCGCAGCGACGCCGATGATGCCCTCGCCGAGCCCGATCTCGGAACCCACGCCCGATTCCGGATAGCCGCGGCTGGCGACCGTGAAGAGGCACCCGCGCTGCGGATCGAACATCAGCACCATGCCGTGACGAATGTCGCAGTGGCGCTCCAGGCCCTCCAGCACGCCGTCGAGCAGCATCGCCAGGTCGGCGCTACCGGTCAGCCCGGCCAGGCAGGCGCGCAAACCGGAGAGCAGATCGGCGCCTTCGGCGGCCGCCGCAGTCAGGCCACCGGGCATGGCGTCGATGCGCAGGACGCGGTAGACGTCGGAACCGAGCAGCTTGAAGACCTTGCTCATGCCCGTGTGCGAAGCGATGGCGGCCAGGCGCGCCTTCATGTATTCGAACAGCGGGCCATCGGTCTCGGTGTGCTGGTATTCGAGGTAGAGGTGGTAATGGGTGGCGGTGCCGGGATCGATCACTTCGACGGTGGCACGCGGGTTGGCGAGGATGTTCTCTCGTGTCTTGTTGAAGAACTGGTAGCTCAGCGCCACATGCCGGTCGTCGACGAACTGCACATGCGAGAGTTTGGTGACGTTGGGCGTGCCGTCGCCGCTGCTGGTGGCGATCGCCGCAGGCACGGCGCCTTCGAAGCAGCGGCGCAGGTCGCGCAACGTCACGCTCATGGCTTCGGCCCCATGCGCTTGCCGGCGTCGGGTCCGGGCGTCTGCTCGAACATGGCCGTCGGGGTGAAGGTCACGGCCACGGCATCGTCCGCCACGCCGACGAAGAAACCGCGCATGAACCGTTCCGCGTAGCCCAAGGGTACGCACTCGGCGACGAAGGCGTCGCCATAGGCACGGATCAGGTCGACGTCGCCCGGCGCCAGGGGCTCGATGCGCACTCCGTGCGCCTTGATCTGGCGCGACTCGTGGGTCTGCGGCCGACTGAATACGACGGAAAACGGCGCGCCGGCGCGCAGGTCGCGCAGCACCGCCGCGGCATGTGACGCCGAGAGGAACACGGTCAGTTCGCGCCCGTCCGCGGCAATCCGGCAGCCGAAGGCACGGGCCACCGACGGGGTCAGGGCGGCATCGCGGGAAGCGACGTTCATCGACACCGGACCTAGCAGGAAGGCGGCCTGCCGGCAATCGAGAACCATGGATTCGGATTGCATCGCTGCCATGTCGATCGAACGTCCCCTCCGCGAACAAGCAATACCCGATCATTCTACCCGGGCATCGCGCGACGAAGGCCATGTGAAGGACATGGCCTTGCTTAGCATTCTTTTAGCAATCGCCTAGCGAAGACTTAGCGGCGGGCAGTTTCGCGGCCACGTAGCCTCTCTTCCGTCAGCACTTCGCTGTCGACAACTACATGGAGGTCCCCAACTCATGAAGACTCTGCCTGTCTCCGCCGTACTGTTCTGTCTCCTCGCCCACGCCGGTTTCGCGACCGCCGGCCAGGATGCCGTCGAGCGCGGCCGCTATCTGGTCCAGACCAGCGGCTGCAACGACTGCCACACGCCCGGCTACATGCAGGTGGACGGCCGCCTGCCCACCAGCCAATGGCTGACTGGCGCCGCCGTCGGCTTCCAGGGCCCTTGGGGCACGACCTATCCGGCCAACCTGCGCCTGGCCTTGCAGGACATGAGCGAAGCCCAGTGGCTGCAGCGGGCGCGCCAGCCGATGGCGCCTCCGATGCCCTGGTTCAACCTGCGCGAATTTTCGGACCGCGACCTGGTCGCGATCTACCGCTTCGTCCGCTCGCTCGGGCCGGCCGGCGAACCGGCGCCGCAAGCCGTCGCACCCGGCATCCCGGTGGCGACGCCCTATATCGAGTTCGTGCCCAAGCAGGCGGCCAAGGTTGCGCGCCAGTAGAAAAGTCAGTCGACCTGCAGCAGCAAGCCCTTGAGGTATTCCCCTTCCGGAAACGCCAGCGCAATCGGGTGGTCCGGCGCACCTTGCAGGCGCTGCATGATGCGGGCGTCGCGGCCGGCGTCGAGGGCGGCGCCGGCGACGATCTTCTGGAAGAGTTCGAGGCCGATGCCGCCGGAGCAGGAGTAGGTCATCAAGAGGCCGCCGGGCGCGAGGAGCTTGCAGCCGAGCAGGTTGATGTCCTTGTAGGCGCGGCTGGCGCGTTCGGCGTGGCTGGCTGAGGGCGCGAACTTGGGCGGGTCGAGGACGATGAGGTCGAAGGTTTCGCCGGCCGCCTTCAGCTTGCGCAGTTCGTCGAAGACGTTCTCGCAGCGCCATTCGGCACGGTCGGCGGGCAGTCGCGGATTGAGCGCGAGGTTGGCGGCCGCGCGGTCGAGCGCCGGCTGCGAGCTGTCGATGGAGACGACCGAGGTGGCGCCGCCGGCCAGTGCCTGCAGGCTGAAGCCGCCGGTGTAGCAGAAGCAGTTCAGCACGCGCCGGCCCGCCGACAGTTCGCGCAGCAGGCCGCGATTGTCGCGCTGGTCGAGGTAGAAACCGGTCTTGTGGCCGGCGACGATATCGACCGCCATTTTGACGCCGTGCTCCTCGATGACGATCTCGCCGGCCGGCGCCTCGCCGCGCAGCCAGCCGACGCGCGGCTCCAGGCCTTCGAGGCCGCGCACATCCGAATCGGAGCGCTCGTAGATGCGCGCGCAACCGGTCGCCAGTTGCAGCGCATCGGCGATCGCTTCGCGCCACTTGTCGGCGCCGGCGCTGGTGAGTTGCACGACCACCGTGTCGCCGTACTTGTCGGCGATCAGGCCGGGCAGGCCATCCGACTCGGCGTGAATCAGGCGCTGGCCCTGCTCAAGAGTCAGGCTCGGCAGTACGCCTCTCCTCGCCACAGCGGCGGCGACGCGGCGCTTGAAGAAGGCGTTGTCGATGATCTCGTTCGGGTCGAAGCTCCAGACGCGGGCGCGGATCTGCGACTCCGGACTCCACGCCGCCTTGACCAGCACCTGCTTGCCGGCCACAACCTCGACGGTGTCGCCCGGCCGTGCCTTGCCGACCAGCCGCTCGACCGAGCCAGCGAAGATCCACGGATGGCGGCGGAACAGCGAGCGTTCCTTGCCGGGCTGCAAGATCAGTTGTGCGCTCATTTCTTCCTTGCTCTTGGATGGGCCGCGTCGTAAACCTTGGCCAGGTGCTGGAAATCGAGGTGGGTGTAGATCTGCGTGGTCGAGATACTGGCGTGGCCGAGCATCTCCTGCACGGCGCGCAGGTCGCCGGACGATTGCAGTACATGCGAGGCAAACGAGTGGCGCAGCATGTGCGGATGGACGTGTACGCCGAGGCCGATGCGCTTGGTCCAAAGGTCGAGGCGCTGCTCGATGCTGCGCGGACCGATGCGCCGGCCGCGCGCGCCGACGAACAACGCCGCCTCGTCGGGTTTCGCCAGTTCGGCGCGACAAGCCAGCCAGGCGCGGATCGCCTCGGCCGCCTTGCTGCCCAGCGGCACGGCGCGTGTCTTGCCGCGCTTGCCGGTCACCGTCACCACGCCCTCGACAAGATCGAGGCCGCCATTCAGGTCCAGGCTCGCCAGTTCCGAGAGACGCAGGCCCGACGAGTAGAACAGTTCGAACATCGCCTTGTCGCGAATCTCGGCCGTCGTCTCGGCGGGCGCGTCGAGCAGCGCCTGCGACTGGTCGATGGACAGCGCCTTGGGCAGACCCTTCGGCCGCTTCGGCGCCTTGAGGCCGTCGCAGGGGTTCACCGCGATGGCGCCGCGCTTCGCCAGCCAGCGATAGTAGGCGCGCCAGGCCGACAAGCTGCGCGCCAGCGAACGCGCCGCCAGGCCCTGGCCATGCAGTTGCATGGCGTAGCGCTTGAGCTGGTGGGGCTGCAGCGTGACGAGCGCCACCTCGCCGGCCAGCGCTGCCAGCCGTTTGAGGTCGCGCCCGTAGGCGGCGATGGTGTGCGGACTGGCGCGCCGCTGGTGGGTCAGTTCGGCGAGGAAGGCGTCGACCGCGGTGTCGGCGGTCATGCGTGCCCCTATGCAGTGGTACGCAGCAGCGCCGCCGCAGCCATGTCGCCGATGCGGTCGAGGTAGAGCGTGCCCATCTCGGGATAGAAGCGGTGCGCCTCCTCGCTCGCCAGCAGCAGCATGCCGAAGCAGGCGCCCTCGTGGCGCAGCGGAATCTGCGCCACCGAGCGGATGTGGGAAGCCGACTCGCCCAGCCAGGTCACGGCCTCCTGCTCGGCCGCGGGACCACAATAGGGCTGCAGCATGGCGCCGGCCTTCTGCCGGAACGCCTCGCCGACGTCGGCAAATTCCACGGCGTCGCCGGCAGCTCCACCCCACAGGCGGACGGCCACGTGCGGCACGGCGAAGTCGCCGCCGATGTGCGAATAGAGGACGCGCATCACGCCGGTCAGATCGGTGGCGCCGAGCAGGCCGACGCCGAGGCGATGCACCTTGGTCGAAATCAGGTCGTTCTCCTCGCCGAAGGTAATCAGCTCGGCAAGCTTGGCTTCGAGCTGCTTGATCTTGTCGCGCATGACCCCCATCTGCCGCTCGGTGATCGAGATGGCGCGACCTTCGTGCGGGCTGGGCACGTGGATCTGCAGCAGCAACTCGGAATAGTGGTCGAAGAATTCCGGATGGCTCTTCAGGTAGTTGGCGACTTCATTGGCGTCCATGGCGACTTCCATAAGGGCTATAGGTTGGCGGGCAGCGTCGCCTCGCCCTCGAAAACGGTTTCTGCAGGGCCGGTCATCAGTACCGGCCGGTTCGGTCCGGCCCAGGCGATGCTGAGCGCCCCGCCGCGGGTTTCGACGCGCACCGGCGTATCGAGCAGGCCGCGCAGGATGCCGGCCACCACGGCCGCGCAGGCGCCCGTGCCGCAGGCCAGCGTCTCGCCGGCACCGCGTTCGTACACGCGCAGGCGAATCGAACGGCGGTCCACGATCTCCATGAAGCCGGCGTTCACGCGCCGCGGGAAGCGCTCGTGCGCCTCGATCAGCGGACCATAGCGGGCGACCGGGAATTCGTCGACGTCCACCACCACTTGCACGGCGTGCGGGTTGCCCATCGACACCGCAGTGATGTCGAAGGTCTTGTCGTTGACCTGCAGCGGCTGCACGACGTCGAGGCTGTTGCTCTCGAAGGGTACGTCTTCCGGCGACAGGCGCGGCACGCCCATGTCGACGGTGACGCGACCGTCGTCTTCCAGGCGCGGCGCGATGATGCCCGACTTGGTTTCGACGCGAATCTCGCGCTTCTCGGTCAGGCCGCGGTCGTGCACGAAGCGGGCAAAACAACGGGCACCGTTGCCGCATTGTTCGACTTCGCCGCCGTCGGCGTTGAAGATCCGGTAGCGGAAATCGACGCCCTTCTGCGTCGGCTCCTCGACGACCAGCACCTGGTCGCAGCCGACGCCGAAATGGCGGTCGGCCAGGAAGCGCGCTTGCGCCGCAGTCGGCACGAAGTGCTGGTGGATGGCGTCGAGAACGACGAAGTCGTTGCCCAGGCCATGCATCTTGGTGAACTTGATCTTCATTTCAGCAACGCCACGTATTCTTTGTAGATGCAGCGATCCATGACCACGGTGATGCCCGCCGCACGCGCCTTCTCGGCCGCCGCCTCATCGACGACGCTTTCCTGCAGCCACAACCGCCTGACGCCCTTGGCAATGCACTCGTCGACGATGCCGGACACATGTTCCGGCGCGCGGAACACATCGACCAGATCGGGCAGCATCGGCACGTCAGCCAGGCGCGCATAGGCCTGCTCGCCCAGCACTGCGGTCTGGGCCGGGCGCACCGGCACGATGCGGTAGCCGAAGCCCTGCAGGGCCTGGGCGACGTGGTAGCTCGGTCGCGCCGGGTTGTCGGACAGGCCCAGCACCGCAATGGTTTTCACCTCGCGCAGCAGCGCGCGGATTTCGTCAGGGGATGGATTCCGGAACATGGCCCGATCTTAGCGGATAGCGGTCTTCAGCGCTTGTAGACGCTCTTTTCTCCGCGCGGCCGGGTCTTGAAGCGGCGGTGCAGCCAAAAATACTGCTCGGGCATCTTCAACACCTCCGACTCGATGTAGGCATTCATCTGCCGCGTGTCGCCCTCGATCGACTCGCCGGGGAAATCCGGCCAGGCCGCGCCGATCTCGATGCGATAGCCGTCGCCGTCCATGTGCGCGATCACCGGCACGACCACCGCCCCGGCCAGGCGGGCCAGGCGCGACAGGCCGGTAATGGTCGCCGCGGGATGGCCAAAGAAGGGCACGAAGATGGTGTCGCGCTCGCCGAAGTCCATGTCCGGCAGGTAGAAGAAGGGCATGCCGGCCTTCATCGCCTTGAGCCCCTTGCGCGTGCTCTCCTGGCGCGACAGCATCAGCGACTTGCCGAAGCGCGCGCGGCCCTTGTAGAGCGCGGCATTGAACAGCAGGTTCTTCTGGTTGGCATAGATGCCCGACATGTCATAGTCCATGCTCATGCGCGTCCAGGCCATGTCGAGGCCGACGAAGTGCGGCACCAGCAGGATGACCGGCCGCTTGCCGTACAAGGCGTCGAGATGTTCCTTGCCGGTCAGATGGCCGAGCTTGCGGATGCGCGCTTCGGAA
>JACRIZ010000102.1 GCA_016235765.1 Rhodocyclales bacterium
CGCAAGCCTGAAGTGATGGAACTCGATCGTTCCGCCTTCAAGAACCACTTCAAGATCTGAGAGGCTCATCATGGGTGATTACGTCTGGTTTCATGATGTTTCGTGGCATGCCAGCTACGCGGTTTACTTCTTCGTCATCGGTATCCTGGCCGGCTTGTCCTTCCTGTCCTACGGCTCCTGGCGCAACGAGGCGCTGCGGCCCTTGCGCGAGAAGGCGGCTTACGGTTCCGTCGTGCTCCTGGCGATCGGCGGCCTGCTGCTGATCGCCGACCTGTCGCAGCCGTTGCGCTTCCTCAACATCCTCAATCCGGCCTATCTGAATTTCACCTCGCCGCTGGCCTGGGGGGCGCTCAACATCGTCGCCTTCGGTATCAGCTCCGTGCTGTACATCCTGGCACTGCAGAAGGGCGACGAGGCGAAGGGCAAGATGCTGGCGCGGATGACTGCACTGCTGGCGCTCGGCCTGCCGGTCTATACCGGCTACGACCTGACGGTGCACCAGTCGCGCCCGGTCTGGAACACGCCGATCATGCCGGTGCTGTTCGTGGCCCTGGCCATCGCTTCCGGCTCGGCCGTCGGCTCGCTGATCGCCGGCGCCAACGAGGCGGCGCAGAAGGTACTGCGCGAGTACATGCTCTGGTCGGCCGCCGCCGTGGCGGTGATCCTGGTCTCCATCATGGGCACCACCAACTACGGCGGTTCGGCTTCCGAGCTGACCTTCATGCTCATGACCACCGGCACCATGGGCCTGCTCTTCGTCGGTATCGGCTTCCTGGCGGGCAGCGTTGCGCCGGCCGTGATGCTCTACGCGCCGATGGGCAAGAGCCAGGGCGTCATGATGATTTCCGCGCTGCTGATCCTCGCCGGCAGTGCCGCGCTGCGCTACGTGATCCTGATGGCGCCGCAGCAGTTGCAAACCCTCTACTGATCGAACACGAGGAGAAATAGAACATGGAAATGCCAAAAGTCACACGACGTACCTTCCTCAAGGTCAGTGCCGGGTCCGGTGCTGCGGTGGCCGCTGCGCCCCGCCTGCTCCACGCCATGGAAGCCGACCTGGGCGGCAAGGACTTCGGTCCGGTCACCATGGCCGAGCGCAAGGCCATCCCGATCAACTGCCACGTCTGCAACATCCAGGACGGCGCCATCGCCTACGTCGAGAACGACCGGGTGGTGAAACTGGAAGGCAACCCCGAGCACGTCTCGACCCGCGGCCGCCTCTGCGCCAAAGGCAACGCCGGCATGTGGTACAGCTACGACCCGGATCGCATCATGTTCCCGATGAAGCGCGTCGGCGCCCGCGGCGAAGGCAAGTGGAAGCGCATCACCTGGGACGAAGCGCTGACCGAACTGGCCCGCAAGCTCGATGCGGCACTGAAGGAAGATCCGAACACCATCATGCTGAAGTATGGCCGCCAGCGCACCGGCGGCGTCATCGACCGCTTCATGCACACGCTGGGCACGGCCACGCTGCTCAACCACACTTCCGTGTGCGAATCGTCGAAGAAGGTGGGCATGGAGCCGACCTGGGGACCGGACATCGAGACGCCGGACTTCGCCAACGCCAAGTACGTGCTCAATTTCGGCTCCAACATCCTCGAAGCCGCCTACTTCCACAATCCGCTCTCGCAGCGGATCACGGAAGGCCGCGTGGACAACCACATGAAGATCGTCACCTTCGATGTGCGCCTGTCCAACACCGCCGGCTTCTCGGACGAGTGGATCCCCGTGCATCCCGGCACCGACGGCGCCGTGGCGCTGGCGATGGGCCATGTGATCCTGCGCGAAAACCTCCAGGACTCCGAGTTCATCAACACCTGGACCAACGTCACTGTCGACGAGCTCAAGGCGCACTACAAGCAATACACGCCCGAGTGGGCCGAGAAGATCTCCGGCGTGCCGGCGGCTTCCATCGAGCGCATCGCCATCGAGTTCGCCAGCACCAAGCCGGCCACGCTGTTCACCTACCGCGGCCCGGCCAAGCACCTCTACGGCTCCTACAACGAGAAGGCCTGCATGATGCTGCCGATCATGACCGGCAACATCGAGACCCGCGGCGGCTACTGCCTGCCGCGCGGCATGGGCTGGCCGCAACCGCAGCCGCAACCGCCGAAGCCGGCCCATGGTTCCTATCTCGCGGACCATCCCGACTACCCGCTGGCCGCGCACAAGGTGAGCCACCTCGTTCCCTTCTGGATCGCCGACGGCAAGCAGAAGATCAACGTGTACATCAGCTACCAGGACAACCCGGTCTACACCAACCCGGGCGCCATGGCGGTGTGGGGCAAGCTGTTCAAGGACGAGAAGCTGATTCCCTACTACGTTTCCATGAGCCCCTTCATGGGCGAGGAAACGGCGCTGGCCGACCTGATCCTGCCCGACTGCCCCTACCTGGAGCGCTGGGAGCCGGAGTCGATGCCCAACTCGCTGTGGCCCTGGGTCGGCATCCGCCAGCCGGTGCACAAGTCGCTCGGCGAATCGCGCGAGAACCGCATCATGATGCGCGACATCATCTGGAAGCTGGACCCGGACGGCAAGCGCGGCATGAAGAAGTTCTGGAACTTCAAGGATGGCGAGGACTACATGCGCCACCACTTCGACAACATTCCGGGCCTCAAGGAAGCCGGCGGCCTCGACTTCATGAAGAAGCACGGCGTCTGGCCGATCTACGGCAAGCTCGATCCCAAGTCCGGCAAGGTGGTGGACAAGACCGGCCGCGAGATCAAGGCCGAGTACGGGCTGTTCAAGAAGGAGCTGTCGGCCGCCGACATGGCCGGCACGACGGTGGACGGCCACGGCACCATCATGAAGAACGGCGCCGCCATCGGTGTCCGGCGCAACGGCAGGAACTACGTCGGCTTCCCGACCGGCAACCGCGTGATCAACGTGCGCATCGACCAGTGGGCCGAGTACGGCTTCAATCCGATGCCGACCTTCAAGCGCATCCCCTGGCACGAGACCATGAAGGAAGACGAGCTGATCATGACCACCTTCAAGCTCAACGTGCACAAGCAGTCGCGCACGGCGGCGGTGAAGTGGCTGGCCGAGATCGCCCACAGCAACCCGATGTGGATCAACCAGGCCACGGCGAACAAGATCGGCGTCAAGACCGGCGACCTGGTGCGCGTCGAGTCCAAGGTCGGCTACCTGGTCACCAAGGCCTATGTCACCGAAGGCATCCACCCGAAGACCGTGGCCATCCCGACCGGCTTCGGCCACTGGGAGTACGGCCGCCTGGCGACTCTGAAGCTGAAGGAGAAGAAGGCCGAGTACAGCCATGGCCAGGACGATGCCGACCTCAACAACGTCTGGTGGGACGACAAGGGCGTGCATCCCAACAACATCATCCCGGCGGTGGCCGATCCCATCGGTGGTTCGCAGGGCTGGTACGACACCGTCGTCAAGGTGACCAAGGCCGGCCCGACCGACAAGTACGGCGACACCCAGGGCGACTGGGAGAAGCACTACGCGGCCTACAAGGAGACCCTGCGCTATGCCTACACCGGCGACCTGCATCGCAAGATGCACCCGGAGATGGCGAGCTGGGCCGGACCGGCGTCGGTCAAGCACAAGACCGGCGGAGGGCACTAGGCCATGCTGACGGAACTCCTGCTCGAAACGCCGACGAAAGTCAGCCATGGCGGCGCGCCACATCTGCTGCCGACCCGGCTGGCGATCGATGAGCTGCGGGCCCGGGCCGACGTCTATCGCCTGCTGTCCGGGGTCTTCGTCGAGGAGCCGTCCGCGGCCTTCCTTGACGCGCTGCGCCGGCCGGAGTCGCTCGGGCAACTGGCCGAGGCCGGCCTGCGCTTCGACGGCGACTTCATCGAGGCGTCCATCGATGTTCTGGTCGAGCAGCTCGCCATCGAATACACCACGCTGTTCGCCAACTCGGGCGGCTTTCCGCCGGTCGAGTCGGTGCGGCTGTTCGGCCGCTTCAAGCAGGAGCCGAATTTCGAGACCATGCAGACCTATCGCCGGCTCGGCTTCGTCCTGCATCCCGGCCGCTTCGAGGTCTTCGCCGACCAGATCGGCGTCGAGCTGATGTTCGTCGCCGAACTGCTCGACCGCAGTGCCGCTGCGCTGGCGTCCGGCGATGCCGCCGACGCGAAGCGCCTGGAAAAGGAGATCAAGCGCTTCTGGGTGCAGCATCTCGGCCGCTGGGTGCGTGGCTATGCGCAACTGATCGAACGCAGCGCCGAGCATTCCTACTTCCGCGAAATGGCGCGCTTCCTGCGCGGCTTCGCGGCCGAGGAAATCGAGGCCATGGAGCTGCGCGTCGAGGACGCCGACCAGGCGCGCCTGGTGGTGCCGAAGGCCGAGGTCAAGGTCGAGTTCAATCCCGACGAGCCGGTCTGCAACGGCTGTGTCAGCGAGACGATCGAGCGGCAGGGCGGCGCGCAGACGCTGCACGATCTGCGATGAACAGCCTGCTCGACCTCGCCCGCCAGGACCTGCCGTCGCCCGACCGGCAAGTCCTGTCGTCGCTCGACTGGCGGGAAGCGGCGGCGATGTGGAACGACAACCAGCTCGGCCAGTTGCACGACTGGCTGAACGAACGCTGGGCACGCCTGATCCGCAACAGCCTGCTCGGCACGAAAGACCCGGAAGCCGAGTTCCTGCAAGGCCTGGCCTACGCGACACTGGCGCTGTTCTTCACCCAGAACCGCAACCAGGAAGGCGCGCTGCTGATGATCGGCGATGCCATGATCGCATTGGGGAAATACCGCCCGGCCTCTCTCGGCGTGCATGTCGAGCCCATCGTCTGCGCGCTGGAGGAATTGCGGCCGCTGCTTGTCGGTCTGGCGCCCGAGGACGACTGTCCGCTGTATCCTTTCGTCTACCCGAAGTTCGAAGTCGCCAATTGAAGTTGAATGGACAACGCCCAGCAGGAAAAGTCAGCCGTGGTGGTACGCCACCTGCGGCATTTTGCCGACGCCGATGCCGCAACGATCGGCGCGGATGATCTCGTCTTCGACGCACCCGGCGTCGAGGCGATTGCCGACGCCTGCGCCGGCATCGTCCTCACTGATGGCGACGAGCAGCGCGCCACCACGCTGCTGAACATCGGCGCTCCGCGCGTCTTCATTGGCGAAGCGGCGCTCCGGGATAGCAGCATCATCCAGCGGCTGGCTGCGGCCTTCGGTACCGAACGCGTTGGCGTCTACGCGCCGGCGCAACGGCAGTCGGTGAGCTGGAGTTTCGAGACCGTTTCCAACGCCGACTTCCGGACCGTCACGCCATCGCACTGCGAGCCGGCCTGGGAAGTCCTGCTCGCCGACGGCACGCCAACGGGCACGTTGCTCGCGTGGTGGCTGGGCGCGCTGCGCGAACTCGGCGCCTCGCAGTTTTTGGTGCGCGCCGCCATCGACGACGACACCGACCTCAACCTCTGCGCCGGTCTCGTCGAACGCTATGGCGATGCGCTCTGGCTGGAACCGCTGGCGGGCGGCGAAGTGCCGCTCGCCGAGTGCATCCGCTACGGCCAGGCCCGGCAGCTTGCCTTGCGCGACGACCGGGCGATCGAACTGCGGGAGGCGGCATGAGGCGCCTGCGCATGATTCCGCTCTGCCTGCTCCTCGCCACGGGCCAGGTGTTCGCCGACGATGGCGGGAAGAAGGCAAAGAAAGCGAAGCCGCCCGCACCGGCCGCGAATTCGGCCAAGGCGGACGGCAAGCAGGACTTCGTTCCCGGCGGCGTCGCCAGTAGTTTCGTCATCCCCAAGAATACCTGCGAAAGCGGCGTCTCGATTCAAAAGCTCCTGACCGACAAGCCCGACAAGACGAAGTGAGCCTGAGCTACCCGGAGTTCCGCAACCCGCGCTGCACCCGCTTCCGCTTCCGCTACAGCGAGTGCCAACGTTGCGCCGACGCCTGCCCGCACGAGGCCATTGCGCTCTCCGACAGCGGTGCGGCGCTCGACGAGGCGCGCTGCCAGAACTGCGGCCTGTGCATCAGCGCCTGCCACACCGGCGCTTGGGTCAGCGAGAGCTACAAGCCGATCGACCTGCTGCGCGTGGCGATCAAGCAACCGGCGTACTCCATCGCCTGCGCGCCCTCCGGGCTGGCCGCCGACGCCGTCGTGCCCTGCCTGGGCGCGGTCGACGCGGCGATGATCGCGTATCTGGGCAAGCGCCGCATTCCGCTTACCCTGTTCGGCAGCGGCCATTGCGGCGACTGCGCGCATGGCGCCAAGGGTACCGCGCAACTGGCCACCAACCTCGACGCCGCTGCGCAACTGCGCGCCGTCGGCGAGGAGGCGGGCAATCCCTGGTTGGAAGTCGCCGTGCCCGCCGAAGGCGCCACCGCCCGGCCGGCGCCGCTGCACACCAGCCGCCGCCAGCTCTTCCGCCGCCTGGTTGGCCGCGGCGTCGATGCGATTGCCGAAGGCGGCGCGCCGCCGCCGCCCAAGACCGCCATCCCCGACAAGGCGATCCGCGCCGGGGCCTACACCAGCACCGAGAGGCGCGAGCTGTTGCAGATCGTCTGCGAGCGCAAGGACGGTAAGCCGACCACCGTGCAGTGGCACGAGGCGCTGCCGCTGATGCAGCTCTACCTCCAACCCGGCTGCACGACGTGCGAGGCCTGCTTCCGCGCCTGCCCGACCGGCGCGATCCAGATCGTCGAGAACCCCGGCGACTGGGCGCTCACCTTCCAGGCCGACCGCTGCGTCGCCTGCGAAGTCTGCCTGGAGGTCTGCCAGCCGCGCGTGCTCGATGCCGAGGCGTCTTTCGATGCCCGCCCCGAGCAGCCCGCACGCGTGTTGCACAGCCTGGTCAAGCAGCGCTGCAACCGCTGCGACCGTTTCTTTGTTTCGCCCGAGCCGCAGGAAAAGTGCAAGGTCTGCAGCGACGACGAAGACGCATTCGCGTCGATTTACGGTTGAGGAACACGACATGGAATGGGAATTCACGCCGGAAGATGTAGTCAAGGGACGCTCAGCATACGGGCTCGCCGAGTTCCGTTACGACCTGGCCGAGGAAGTGCGCGCCAACGTCAGCGGCGATGCCGACGTGCTCACGCGCACCTACCACCTGCTCTATGACCTCTGCTACGCGCTTGCCACAAGCAAGGACTTCGAGGCGCATCTGGCGGCCTATGCCTACGATCCACCCACCGTGCAGTTCCTGCGCGAGATCCAGCCGGTGATGGCCGGCAACGTCGGCATGCTCGGCGCGATTCTCCAGCGGCAGATCATGAACCACATCGAAGCGAGCATGCCCCTGGAGCATGCCATCCACGCAGTCGCCGAATGGCACGAAGCGCAAGTCGAAGACCGCCCGCTTTGAAGAAGGCCACGGCCGGCATATCGAGTACCTGCGCCCGTCGGTGACCGACCGTTTTCGGCAGCGCTTGCTTTTTGTTTAATATTTCCATGATAATAGAAACATGAAAATAACAGATGCCACCCAGGCGCTTGCCGCGCTCGCTCAGGAAACCCGCCTCGCCATCTTTCGCTTGCTCGTCGAAGCGGGCCCCGAGGGCATGAATGCGGGCGCCATTGCCGAGGCGATCGGCATTCCGGCCGCGACGCTGTCGTTCCACATTGCCCAGTTGGCGCGTGCCGGGCTGGTCACGTCGCGCCAGGAAAGCCGCTTCATCTTCTATTCGACCAACTTCACGGCCATGGACGACCTGATTGCCTTCCTGACCGACAATTGCTGCCAGGGTGGCCAATGCCTGCCGAAGACGCAGAAGGTCGCCACCACCGCCAAGCGGCGCGCAGGGGGGGCGGCGTGAGTACGGCGACCGGGATTGCGGTCACCCGGCGCGCTCCCTGGGCTTGGCTGGTGCTGGGCCTCGCGGGCTGGATCGCCGCCTACGCCAGCCTGACGCCATTCGCGGATATGGTCGTCGCAGCGCTCGGACTGGCGCGCGAAACGCGCCTGGGCGAGGCATTGCATTTCTTCGTCTACGATACGCCCAAGGTCATGCTGCTCCTGACCGGCATCGTCTTCGCGATGGGCGTGATCCACACCTTCGTCTCGCCGGAGCGCACGCGCGCGCTCCTGTCCGGGCGTCGGCTGGGCGTCGGCAACGTCATGGCGGCGACGCTGGGCATCGTCACGCCGTTCTGTTCCTGCTCGGCCGTGCCGCTCTTCATCGGCTTCCTCGCCGCCGGCGTGCCGCTGGGCGTGACCTTCTCGTTCCTGATTGCGGCGCCGATGGTCAACGAAGTGGCGCTGGCCCTGCTGTTCGGCCTGTTCGGCTGGCAGGTGGCGGCGCTCTACCTGGGCCTGGGGCTCGTAGTGGCCATCGTTGCCGGCCTGGTGATCGGCCGCCTGGGCATGGAGCGCCACCTCGAAGGCTGGGTGCGCGACATGCAGGCCACGCAGCCGGCCGAATTCGAGGCGCCGGCCATCGGCTGGGCCGAGCGCATCGACGCCGGAGCCGCCCATGTAAAGCAGATCGTCGGCAAGGTCTGGCCCTACATCCTGCTCGGCATCGCGGTCGGCGCCGGCATTCACGGCTATGTCCCCGAGGACTTCATGGCCTCGATCATGGGCCGGGACGCGCCCTGGTGGTCGCTGCCCGCCGCCGTCCTGATCGGCGTGCCGATGTACTCCAATGCCGCGGGGATCATCCCGGTCGTCGAAGCCCTGCTTGGCAAGGGGGCGGCGCTGGGAACGGTGCTGGCATTCATGATGAGCGTCATCGC
The DNA here is from genome assembly GCA_016235765.1 of Rhodocyclales bacterium. Lineage (GTDB taxonomy): Bacteria > Pseudomonadota > Gammaproteobacteria > Burkholderiales > Rhodocyclaceae > Fen-999. Next base: position 8,659 of record JACRIZ010000102.1, read on the forward strand.
GCTGTCACTGCCCGAGATGATCATCCTGCGCAAGGTGCTCAAGCCGCCGCTGATCGCCGCCTTCGCCGGCATCGTCGCCGCCGGCATCCTGCTCGTCGGCGTCATTTTCAACGCCACCCTTTGAGGAATCAGACGATGGCCGATTCACCCCTGCATCCCTCCATCGTGGCGATGGTCTCGCTCGCCGCGAACATCGCCGCCAACCATCCGAAGAAAGGGCTGTGCCAACTGGAGCGGTTGCGTGGTTACGGCGTTGCCGAGGAACAGATCGACATGGTCGTGGACATTGCGCGGCACATACGCGACGAGGCCGGCCAGATGCTGGACGCGGCTTTCGACGATGAGGCACAGCCCGTCGCCGCATCGACCGGCGCATCGCCACGACTGACTATTGCCATCGACGCCGCACCGGCCGCCTGCTGCACGCCGACGGCCAAGGGCAACGCCTGCTGCTGACAGGAGACGCACGATGAAGAACGTGAAGGTACTCGGGTCGGGCTGCGCCAACTGTGCGAACACGCTCAAGCTGATCGAAGCGGTGGCCCTGGCCAAGGGCGCCGATATCCACCTGGAGAAGGTGGAGGACATGAAGCAGATCATGATGCTAGGCGTGCTCACCACGCCGGGCGTGATCATCGACGGCAAGCTCGTCCACGCCGGCGGGGTGCCGGCGCGCGCCAAGGTCGAGAGCTGGTTTTGAAGACATTCCTGAAACTTCTGATTAGGGAGGCCGCAGTGAGCGACCAACGAACGTACAACGTGCTGTTCCTCTGTACCGGCAACTCGGCGCGCAGCATCCTGGCCGAATCCATACTGAATCTTCCCGTGGTCGGCAAGGGCCGCTTTCGGGCCTACAGCGCCGGCAGCCATCCGACCGGCGCGGTAAACCCGCATGCCATCGAGTTGCTGGAAAAGAACCGCATTCCGACCCATGGCCTGCGCAGCAAGAGCTGGCACGAGTTTTCCGCGTCGGGCGCACCGGTATTCGATTTCGTGTTCACGGTCTGCGACCGGGCGGCGGGCGAGATCTGCCCGGTCTGGCCCGGCCAGCCGATGACGGCGCATTGGGGCGTCGACGACCCCGCGTCGGTCGAAGGCGACGACGAGACCGTCCGCAAGGCCTTCTTCACCGCCTTCAGCCAGTTGCAGCGCCGCATCTCGTTGTTCGCCGACCTGCCGCTGGCCAAGCTTCAGGGCCTCGCGCTGCAGCGGGAACTCGACGACATCGGCAAGCTGCGCGCACAAGGCCAGTAGACCGGCCGCCAACCCCTCGACACATGGATTCCCACATGACGACCCGCAAAACCGTATTGGTGCTCTGCACCGGAAACTCCTGCCGCTCCCAGATGGCCGAGGTCATCCTCAACCACGATCTTGCCGGCCGGGTTCGCGCCCTGTCCGCCGGCACCCGTCCGCAACCGAAGGTCGCCGACAGCGCCATCGAGGCGCTGAAACTGGCCGGCCTGCAGACGGACGGTCTGTACCCCAAGGATGCCGACGCGTTCCTCGACGAGGCGATCGATCTCGTCGTCACCGTCTGTGACAACGCCAAGGAAACCTGCCCGGTATTTCCGCGGCCGGTGCCGCGCATCCATCTGCCCTTCCACGACCCGCACGGCGAGCCGCTGGAGAGTTTCGTGACGGTGCGCGACGACATCCGCGCGCGCCTGGTGCCGGCCGTGCGCGAAGCGCTGAAAATCTAGGGAGCTGCCATGTCCGCACAATGCGAAGCCACCGCCAAGCTCGCCGCCGGGGCGCCGATGAGCCTCTTCGAACGCTATCTCACGGTTTGGGTCTTCCTCTGCATCCTCGCCGGCATTGCACTCGGCCAGTTCCTGCCCGCACCCTTCCAGGCGTTGGGGCGCATGGAAGTGGCGCAGGTGAACATCCCCGTCGGCCTCCTGATCTGGGTGATGATCATCCCGATGCTGGTCAAGGTCGACTTCGGCGCCCTGCACGAGGTGCGGCAGCACGTGCGCGGCATCGGCGTAACGCTGTTCGTGAATTGGCTGGTCAAGCCGTTCTCGATGGCACTGCTCGGCTGGCTGTTCGTGCGCAACCTGTTCGCGCCCATGCTGCCGGCCGACCAGCTCGACAGCTACATCGCCGGCCTGATCCTCCTCGCCGCCGCGCCCTGTACCGCCATGGTGTTCGTCTGGAGCCGGCTCTCGAACGGCGATCCGCTGTTCACGCTCTCGCAGGTGGCGCTCAACGACACGATCATGATCTTCGCCTTCGCGCCCATCGTCGGCCTGCTGCTCGGCATCTCGGCGATTACCGTGCCCTGGGACACGCTGTTCACCTCGGTGGTGCTCTACATCGTGATTCCGCTGGCGCTCGCGCAGGCCTGGCGCAAGTCGCTGCTCGGCAAGGGCCACGCGCATTTCGACGCCGTGATGGCCAGGCTCGGCCCGTGGTCGATCAGCGCGCTACTCGCCACGCTGGTGCTGCTGTTCGCCTTCCAGGGCAAGGCCATCATCGACCAGCCGCTGGTCATCGCATTGCTGGCGGTACCCATCCTGATCCAGGTCTTCTTCAACTCGGCACTGGCCTACTGGCTCAATCGTGCGGTCGGCGAAAAGCATAACGTCGCCTGTCCGTCGGCGTTGATCGGCGCCTCCAACTTCTTCGAGCTCGCAGTTGCTGCCGCAATCAGCCTGTTCGGCTTCGAGTCGGGCGCCGCGCTGGCCACCGTGGTCGGCGTGCTGATCGAGGTGCCGGTGATGCTGCTGGTGGTGAAAGTCGTCAATGCCAGCAAGGACTGGTACGAAAGGGCGCCCGCGTCCGCCTGAGGGCGGCGTAGCGCCACGGCTGACTTTCCCCCGCCGGCCGGGTCTGCTAGCCTTGGCTGCAGGCACCCATCTACAAGGAGGCGACCTTGGGCAAACGCAGACATTGGTGGTGCGCCGCGCTGGCGGCGCCGTTCTTCCTGGCCGGCCCGGCCGGCGCGCAGCCGACCGCGGCACCTCAGGAAAGGCGCGAGCTGATCTATTGCGCTGACCGCATGACCCCCGAGGAACGCGAGGCCTATCGCGCCGGGATGCGCGCGGCCCGCACGCTCGAGGAGAAACAGGCCCTGCGCGCGGCGCACCGTGCCGAGATGCAGGCGCGCGCCGCCGCGCAGGGCGGTGCGCCCTGCGTGGGCGGCGGCCGGCAGTGGCGCGGCGGAGCGGGGCGATGAGCGCCGTCGTGCCTGCGGCAGCGCTGGCCGGGCTGCTCGCGCTTGCCGCCTGCGGCGACGCGCCAGCCGGCAAGGGCGATCCGGTACGTGGCGCGCAGCTCCACGAGATCTGCCTCGATTGCCACGGCACCGGACCCTACATATCGACGGAGCGCAAGATCAAGTCGCGCGACGCCCTGCGCAAGGAGGTCGTCCGCTGGGGCGATTACTACAATCCGGCGCTATCCGAGCAGGACGTGGACGATCTGGTCGCCTATCTCGACCAGGACTTCTACAAGTTCTGACCGCGAGAGGCCTGGCGCACCATCGCCGCGCGGCTGACACGGGCCAAGGGCGGCGCCGCTCAATAATGCGGCGGAATCTCGTCCCGCAGGCTGCGGCCCTCGGCCGGGGCGGCGGCCGCGATCTGCTCGCGCAGTTCCCGGACCTCGCGCAGCAGGCGGTCGATCTGCTGCTGCTGCCGATACACGGTGGCGTTCAGCGCATCGAGCATGTCCTCGGCAAAGGCCGACTTGACCTCGAGTTCGGTCAGGCGTTCGTTCTCGGATGCAGCCATGGCGCTTCCCAAAGGGTGGTGATGTCGGCCATGATAACGGCTAGGCCGGCGTGATTCGAGCGAGACCGGCGACGACACTGACGGAGGAGACGAAATGCGGAACATCCTGCTGGCGCTGGCGGCGCTGCTGACGATTGCGCCGACCCAGGCGGCCGACGGCGGCGAGGAAGGCATGCCCTGGTTCAAGGAGTCCTTCCTCGACATCAGGGAGGACATCGCCGAAGCGAAGAAGGCGAACCGCCGGCTGATGCTCTACTTCTACCAGGACGGCTGCCCCTACTGCGCCAAGCTGCTGCGCGACAACCTCGGCCAGAAGGCCATCGCCGACAAGACCCGCAAGCACTTCGACGTCATCGCGCTCAACCTCTGGGGCGACCGCGAGGTGACCGACCTGTCGGGCAAGGCGATGCCCGAGAAGGAATTCGCCAAGGCCATGAAGGTGCAATTCACGCCGACGCTGGTGATGTTCGACGAGCAGGGCGGGGTGGCGCTGCGCCTCAACGGCTACCTGCAGCCGCACAGGTTCGAGGCCGCGCTCGACTACGTCAGTCAGCGGCTGGAGAAGAAGCAGAACTTCGCCGACTATCTGGCGCAGCATGCCCGCGAGCCGGCCTCGGCGACGCTCAACGACATGGCCGGGCTGCTGCCGGCGCCGCTCAAGCTGGCCGACGCGCTGAAGCGCAACGGCAAGCCGATGATCGTGCTGTTCGAGCAGAAGGAATGCGCCGCCTGCGACGAAATGCACCGCGAAGTCTTCCCGCGTCCGGACGTGGCGCCCTTGCTGGGCAGGTTCAGCGTCGCCCGCATCGACATGGCCTCGCGCGAGCCGGTGCAGGCGCCGGACGGCAGGACGCGGGCGGGGCGCGACTGGGCGCGCAGCATCGGCGTCTTCTACACGCCCAGCCTGCTTTTCTTCGACGCGGCGGGCAAGGAGGTTTTCCGGGTCGAGGGCTACGTGCGTCCCTTCCATCTGAGCTCCTCGCTCGATTACGTCGCCTCCGGCACCTATCTCCGGCAGCCTGAATTCCAGCGCTTCATCGGCGAGCGCGACGCCGCGCGGCGGGTAAAGGGCCAGCATACCGACCTGATGAAGTAGCGGCCCGGGAATCCCTGTAAAATCGCGCCTTTGCGATTGATGCGGGTTTCATCGATGAACACCAAACCGACGTTCCAGGAGATCATCCTGCGACTCCAGGAATTCTGGAACCAGCAGGGCTGCGCGCTCCTGCAACCCTACGACATGGAAGTCGGCGCCGGCACCAGCCACACCGCTACTTTTTTGCGCGCCCTCGGCCCCGAGCCGTGGAAGGCCGCCTACGTCCAGCCTTCGCGCCGTCCCAAGGACGGCCGCTACGGCGAGAACCCGAACCGCATGCAGCACTACTACCAGTACCAGGTGGTGCTGAAGCCTGCACCCGCGAACATCCTCGAGCTCTACCTCGGCTCGCTCGAGGCGCTGGGCTTCGACCTGAAGAAGAACGACGTGCGCTTCGTCGAGGACGACTGGGAGAACCCGACGCTGGGCGCCTGGGGCCTGGGCTGGGAAGTCTGGCTGAACGGCATGGAGGTGACGCAGTTCACCTACTTCCAGCAGGTCGGCGGCATCGACTGCAAGCCGATCACCGGTGAGATTACCTACGGCCTGGAGCGGCTGGCGATGTACCTGCAGGGTGTCGAGAACGTCTTCGACCTGCAATATGCGCCCGGCCTCAAGTACGGCGATGTCTTCCACCAGAACGAGGTGGAGCAGAGCGCCTACAACTTCGAGCACAGCAACGTCGACTTCCTGCTCACCGCTTTCGGCGCGCACGAGGGCAACGCCAAGCACCTGATGGAACAGCAACTCGCGCTGCCCGCCTACGAGCAGGTGCTCAAGGCCGCGCATACCTTCAATCTGCTCGACGCGCGCGGCGCCATCTCGGTCACCGAACGCGCCGCCTACATCGGCCGCATCCGCAACCTCGCGCGCAGCGTCGCGCAAGCCTATCTCGACAGCCGCGCCCGCCTCGGCTTCCCGATGGCGCCCAAGGCCTGGGCCGACGAAGTCATGGCCAAGCTGAACGAAAAGAAA
>JACRIZ010000014.1 GCA_016235765.1 Rhodocyclales bacterium
GACAGCTTCGCCGGCCTGACCAGAACGGACACTGCGGCCGCCGGCGAGGAGATCGCCGATGCCTTCGACCTCGACTTCTCGCTCTAGATGATCGAAGCCGCCTACTTCGACGGCAAGAGCTCGCGCCGCCACGCGGTGCGGCTGCGGGCGAGTCCGCAGGGGCTCGATCTGGTCGGGGAGGATGGCACGCGGCACATCGTTCGCGCGGACATCCGCGTCTCGGAACCGATAGGCGGCGCGCCGCGGACGCTGACCTTTCCGGACGGCAGCTACTGCGAGGTGTCGCAGGGCGCGGAACTGACTGCCCTGCTGGGCGCGCTCGCCCACAGCGACGGCGCGGTCGCGCGCTGGCAGCAGAGCTGGCGCCTGGCGGCAGCCGGCGTCGCGGTGATGCTGGCGCTGCTCGGTGCCGGCTACCGCTGGGGCCTGCCCTGGTTTGCCGAGCGCTCGGCTCCTCTGGTGCCGCCGTCCGTCGTGGCCGCCATGTCGCAGCAGGTGATGGAGGCGCTGGACGAGCGGATGCTGGTGCAAAGCCAACTGCTCGAGGAACGGCAGCAGGCCATCGCCGCCGGCTTCCGGCGCATCGTCGCCGGCGATCCGGCCCTGGCGGGCAGTCGCCTGCTGTTTCGCAGCGCACCGCGGGTTGGCCCCAATGCCTTCGCGCTGCCGGACGGCCGGATCGTGCTGTTCGACGAACTGGTGGCGCTCGCCGACAGCGATGAGGAAGTCCTGGGCGTGCTCGCTCACGAGCTTGCCCACGTCAAGTTCCGCCATGGCCTGCGCCAATTGATCCAGTCGTCGGTCGTGGCCGGGGTCGCGGCGACCTACTTCGGCGATGTGTCGTCACTGCTTTCCGGTCTCGCCGCGCTGGTCCTGGAATCGAAGTACTCGCGCAACTTCGAACTGGAGGCCGACGCCTTCGGGGCGAACCTGATGCGGCGGAATGGCCAGTCGGCCGAAGGCCTGGCGGCCATGCTGGAGAAGATGGCGCGGGCGCATGAGAAGAAGTCGCCCGGCGGGCAATCCAGCGCCGACTGGCTGTCCAGCCATCCCGATACCGCCGAACGCATCGCGCGCCTGCGCGCCCTGCATTAGCCCAAGGACCATCACTGCACAAGGAGACCGAAGCATGCCGCAAGTCGCGAATTTCGTCCCTTCTGATCTGGAGGTGCCCGGTGGCCCGGGGCTGCTAGGCTGGAACGGCTATCAGCGCCACTTCCTCGCCGAGGGGGACTCCTGGTTCACCCTTGCCGCCTTGCCCGGCGGCAACCTGTTGCAGGAACTCCACCTCGATCGATGGGCCATGGTCGTCAACACCGCCTATCCCGGCGACAAGCTTTCGAACATCGTCGAATGGCGCGACAACCAGGAGTTTGTCAGGCTGCTGGCCGTGCCCGGGTTCGCCTACCAGTGGGACGCGATCCTGCTCAGTGCCGGCGGCAACGACCTCATCGCGGCAGCCGGTACCCGGGGCGGCCTCCTGAAGCAGCCGGCTGCCGATCCGATGGTGCTCGAGAACTGGATCAACCGGGCCAGCCTGCAAAAATTCCTTGACTATGTGAAGGCCAACATGGCGTGCATCGTCGATCTGCGCGATTCCGCCGACAGCCCGAACAAGGGCATTCCGATCTACGCCCATACCTACGACTATCCGACCGCCCGCCCGGCGCCGGCCAAGTTCATGGGCACACTCGACTTTTCCGGGCCCTGGCTGTACGACGCCTATGTCGGCATCGGCCTGCCCGAGCAACTCTGGGTGCCGATGACCGAATTCCTGATCGACGCGCTCGCGGAGACACTGCTCGGCATGAACCTCGCCAATGTGCACGTCATCGACACGCGGGGTGTCATGGCGCGCGCCGCGGAGGGGTCGACCGGCGACAGCGGCGACTGGCTCAACGAAATCCACGCCAACCGGAACGGGCGCAAGAAGCTGGCCCACCGCTGGAATGACGTGCTGAACCAGGTCTGAGCCTGGAGCGGCTTCAGGCCTGTTCGCGGGCCAGCAGCCAGCGCTTCACGTCGAGCAGGAAGCCGCCGCGGCTCCGCGCAAAGCCGCCCAGCCCTTGGTTCGCCGCGACCACGCGGTGGCAGGGCACGACGACCGGGTAGGGGTTGGCGCCGCAGGCGTTGCCGACCGCGCGCGGGCCGCTGCCGATGGCGGCCGCCATTTCGCCATACTGGCGCGTCTTGCCGGGTGGAATGGCGGCGACGTCCGACCAGACCTTGCGCTGGAAGGGCGTGCCTTGCGGCGCCAGCGGCAGCGAGAACGTGTGCTGCGGATCTTTCAGCCAGGCGCGCAACTGGCGCACGGCCTCCTTGGCCAGCAGCGATTGCGGCGCGACTTCAGCGCGCGGCTCGAGGAATTCGATGCCCGTGATTTCGTCCTCGTTGCAGCGGATGCCGAGGCTGAAACCGGGCGCGGAGACGATGGCGGCGTAGTCGTTCATGGGCAGGCCTCCGAAACGGGATTGGAAAGATTGTCCGCAGCGGACGAATAAATGCAAGCGCTACCGTGAAAGCCCGTGTCGGCAGCCGATAGAATTGCCCACCCCCTTCCTTCGATACTTCTGTCCTGCATCAGGATATGGACGACACCACCGACCTGGAGGCGCTATTTCGCGTTGCCGTAGATAGTGCGCTGTCCGACAGCGATTTCGTGATGGCCTTTGCCCGATTCCGGGGAGCGCTGCCTGCCGCTGCGCCGGACTTTCTGGCACAACTGCCACCGGACGCGGACTTGCGCCGTGCCATGTGTTTCGCGATGTTCCGTGAGATATGGAAGGCGACACCGCGTCCCGACCGCAATTGGCGACCGCTGCCGGCGCCCAAGCCGGAACGCAACGCGCCGTGCCTGTGCGGCTCCGGCCGCAAGTTCAAGCAATGCTGCGGGGCGGCGGCGGATATGCCTCCCTTCGGCGAGGGTTTGTCGGTGCTCGGCTTCGTGCTGGAACGCCTGCCGGTGGCCGAGTTCGCCAAGCTGCCGTTCAAGCAACTCGACCCGGAGGAGGTGGCGCATACCGCCGACGAGTGGATGAAGCGGGACCGCCACGACCTCGCCGTCGCCGTGCTGGAAGCCTTGCTGGCCGATCCGGCCAGGCTCGACGAACGGCATGAGTGGGCGTTCGATTTGCTTGGCGATGCCTATGTGGAAACGAATCGCCCCGGCGACCGGGCCGCGCTGGTCGAGGTCATGCTGGGCGCTCCAAATCTTCGCCTGCGCGTGGCCGCCATGCAGCGGCGCTGCACCATGCTGGCCGATGCGGACGAATACGATGCCGCCTGGAGTCTCTTTCGGGAGGCCCAGCGGGCCGATCCCGACAACCCATCGCTCGCCCACCTGGAGTTGGTCATGCTGGCCAGCCAGGACGAGATGGCTCAACTGGCCGTACGGGCACGCTTCTGGGCCGGCAGGCTGCGCAAACTTGGTTATGAGGGCGAAGCGATCGTCGATTTCATCGACGACGTCGCCCGGAACCCGGAAGCCTTTGCCCAGTCCATGGCGGAACATGGCGGCGGACAGACCGACATCGGCGTGCTGGAGCGGCTGGTCGACCTGGTCGACGACCTGCCGGCGCCGACCTGCCACTATCGTCTGCAGGCGGTGGAGGACAACAGCGCCGGCCCGCTCAAGCCCGATGCCGCCCTCGCCCGGGTCGAGCGCGAATGGCGCGAGGCAAGTCGCCTCGACGAGCAAGGCCCGTGGGACGATACCGCCTGGCTGGAGTGGCTGGAAGCCCACCCAGTGGCTTGGCAGAGTTTCGACGTGCTCGACGATTTGGTGCGGGCGGTGAATGACTATCCATGCGAGGATGACGAGGAGGGTGGTTTGCTCGACGATGTCGAAGATGTCTTACTCGATCACGCCGTCAAACTGCTGCGCCTGGTCATTGCCGAGAACCGCGCCGATGGTCTCAAGCTCGAATGGGGTTGGCTGGAGAACCGCCCGGCGCTGAGGCTGCTTGCCCAATACATCGAACTTGTTGCGGGCACCGACGAGGAACTGCCGCTGCTCGAATGGCTGGTGCTGACGCTCAACCCGAACGACAACCTGGGGCTGCGCGAGCGGCTGATCCACCTTTATTGCCACCTCGCCCGCCCCGCGGATGCGCTGGCGGTCTGCGACGAGCGTTATCCCGACGATGGCTTTGGCTTCATGCGCTTCGGCCGTCTGCTCGCGCTCATCCTGCTCGGCCGCGAGGCCGAGGCGACGGCGGCGCTGGCCAAGGCCGGCACGAAGTCGCCGCGCATCCTGAAAACCTTGCTTGCCGCGCGTCCGCGCCGCCCGGCTGGTCTGCGGGAAGGGCTCATCACGGTCGGCGGCGAGGACGAAGCCTGGTTCTATCGCCAGCACTGGCGTGCCGTCTGGGAAAAGTCCGGCGCGCTGGCCTGGTTGCGCCGGGCGGCCGGCGGCAAGGGGTAAACTGCGGCCTTCACCGGCCACGAGAACGTCATGCCCGAAATCGTCTTCAAAGGCAAAGAGTACGTCTATAACCACCATCTCACCGTGCCGTACCGGCCGTTGCTGGTGGACAAAGACAAAGGCATCGGCCCCGGCGATCTGGGCGGCAATCTCGTCATACACGGCGACAACCTGCACGCGCTCAAGGCGCTCCTGCCTCGCTACGCCGGCAAGGTCGATCTGGTCTTCATCGACCCGCCCTACAACACCGGCAACGAAGGCTGGTGCTACAACGACAACGTCAACTCCCCGATCATGAAGGAGTGGCTGTCGACCAACCCCGTCGACGGCGAAGACCTCCTGCGCCACGACAAATGGCTATGCATGATGTGGCCGCGCCTCGTGCTCTTGCGCGAACTCCTCTCCGACCGCGGCTCGCTCTGGATGACCCTCGACGACAACGAGGTGCATCGGGCGCGGATGGTGATGGATGAGGTGTTCGGGGAGCAGGCGTTCATCGCCAATGTGATTTGGCAGAAGAACTACTCGCCCAAGAATACGGCGCAGCTCTTTTCGGAAGATCACGACCACCTGCTGGTAGTCGCGAAGAACCGAGAATTGTGGCGCCCGCGATTGCTGGAGCGCACCGAAGAAATGGAAGCGCGTTACGGCAATCCCGATGACGACAAGCGCGGCCCCTGGAAACCCGGTGATCTGTCGGCGCGCAACTACTACAGCGAAGGCACCTATCCCATCGATTGTCCCGGCGGCAGGGTGCTCGAAGGGCCGCCCGAAGGACGCTATTGGACGGTTAGAAAGGAGAAACTCGTCGACCTGGATGCGGATGGTCGCATCTGGTGGGGCGAAGGCCGCAACAATATTCCATCGATCAAGCGATTCCTGTCCGAGGTCAAGCAGGGACGCGTGCCACAGACGCTTTGGTTTTATAGCGATGTCGGTCACACGCAGGATGCCAAGAAGACGCTGTTGGAAATGGGTCTACTCAAGGACGACGATACGACCATCACGCCCAAGCCGGTGACTCTGATCGAGCGTGCGCTGGAAATCGGCGCCGACGAAGATGCCATCATCCTCGACTCCTTCGCCGGCTCCGGCACGACGGCGCATGCCGTGTTGAAGGCGAACGCCAAGGACGGGGGCAGCCGCAAGTTCATTCTGGTCGAAGGCGAGGACTATGCGGACCGGCTGACGGCCGAGCGGGTGCGGCGGGCGATCAAGGGGTATGCCTGGGTCGGCACGCAGCGCGAGGAATTGCTGAAGGAGAAGATCACCTTCACGCAGTTCAAGAAGGCCGACGAGTGGCTGAAGAAGGTCGAGGCGATCAAGGCGCGCGAAGGCTTTGCCGAGGGCGATCTGGCCGACCAGGGCACTGCGAAGAAGAAGCGCTTCGAGAAAATCGAAACGAAGCTCGACGACGGCGTGCTGCTGGTGGAAGGCGTCAAGCGCGTCTCGCAGATGGTCGATGGCCTCGGCGGCGAGTTTGCCTATTGCACGCTGGGCGAGCCGCTGGATATCGAGAAGCTGCTCTCGGGCGAAAGCCTGCCCGCCTTCGATGCGCTGGGTGCATGGCTGTTCCATACCGCCACGGGCGGCTCGCTGCCGCCGACGCCCAAGAAGGCGCCGCTGTGGTATCTGGGCGAAGCCAAGGACGCGCATGTCTGGTTGATCTACGAACCCAGCCTGGCCTTCCTCAAGTCGCCCGACGCGGCGCTGACCCTTTCCAAGGCCGACGGCTTTGCGGCTTGGGGCAAGGAACGCGGCGACGGCAAGCGGCACCTCGTTTTCGCGCCGGCCAAGTACCTGTCGAACAAGCAACTCACCGAGCGCGGCGTGGACTTCGCGCCGCTGCCGTTCGCGCTGTATCGGGAGGGGTGAAGTGCTTACGCAGGCAAAAGCAAATGAACTGATCGCCAAAGCTAAGGAGGCCGTTCGGACAGACGTATTTACCTGGCTGCACAATGAACGGCAGGAAGAACTATTTCTCGCCGTCGAGGATGCCGGCTTGCAGTTCTTGCTCAGCCTGAAACGCAATCCTTATGAGATTCGGCTGCAACTTCGTACCAAGGATCGCCATATCCCACTGGCTCGGATAGACAATGCGGCGCAGCATCCCAACCCGGATGGTACGATCATTCGCGGGCCGCATATCCATTGGTTTCGGGAAGGCGAAGGCTTGGCTTGGGCCGAGCCCATCGACTGGTATCAACTTGATCGACCAGTGGATACGCTGGTCAGATTTCTTGATGTGGTTCATGCACGGTTTCCCAAAGGATTTCAGGAGGCGTTGCTATGAATGCTCCCGACTTGGCACGCGAATATCTGGCTTGGCTGAAAGAGCGTCTGCTTACCGTCAAGCGCGGCGAGGTTTCGGTGTTGAGTACCCCGTTTCTCGACCCCTTTCACGATGGCATCGAGATTTATTGCGAGAGCCACAATGGCGACCTGCTGCTGCACGATGGCGGAAAGACATTCGACAATCTGTTGGATATGGGCATTCAGATTGACTCTTCCGAGCGCCGTCAGCAAATTGTCGCTCACGCCATCGCCGGTTGTGGGGTTGAGTTTAGCGGCAACCGTCTTCAGACGATGACAACCCCGGATTCCCTTGCGCAACGCGCCCATTTTTTGCTGACGGCAATTGCACGTCTCAATGATCTCTGGATGTCGGCGGCACCGCGCAGCCCCAGCGATTTCTTCGCTCTGGTCAAGGAGTACATGGATCAGCAGGATGTGCGCTACATCGCGAATGTACCCATTCAGGGACGTACGGTTGCCCATATGATCGATTTCGTCATTTCACTTGGCAAGGGCAAAGATCGTCTGATCAAGCTGATCGGCAGCCCGACGCTTCAATCCGCGAAATTGATGTCGTTTACCTGGATGGAATTGCGGGAGGCCCGTCCGGATTCACAGCGGGTTGTGCTACTCAACGATACTGCGATGCCGGATGCATTCGCCGACGAGGAGGAACCCGTAGTTCGCGGCATTAGCGAACAGACGGGGGCGATTCTCCATGCCTACAGTGATCGCGTGCTGGCATGGAGCGCCCATAACGACGACCAGTTCCTGTCGGCGATTGCAGCGTAGGCGAGCACGATGAATTGTCTGCGGACTTCGACTGTTCGGGCAGCCCTAAGCGCCGCTGCCGTTCGCGCTGTATCGGGAGGGATGAGATGACTCAGGACAACATCGAGCGTCTTGCGCTTCAACGCGAGTATTTCGAGAAGGCGTTGAACCGTTTGGGTGAAGCTCTGGCGCTGGACGAAAGCGATGTGGTGCGCGATGCGATCATCCAGCGCTTCGAGTTCACCTTCGAGATGGCCTGGAAGGCGATGTTCCGCTACTTGACGGACAAGGGCGAGCGTGTGGCGGCCAAGGCCTGGGCCGTGCTGCCGATAGCCTTCGAGTCGTTGTTGATCGAAGACGCCGAGGCCTGGGACAAGATGCGCGACTACCGCAACGAAACCAGCCACGAGTACAACCAGATCAAGGCGCAGGAAGTGGCCGCATTCGTGCGCCAGCGTGCCTACCCCGCCCTGTGCGCCTTGCGCGACGAACTGGCCAAGCGCGCATGAGCGTCGCGGATACCTTCGGCATCGCACCCAGTAGCTGCGGCAAGCTGCGCGCTTTGCTGGAGAATACGCCGGGCCTGGCGCGGGTTTGGATCTATGGTTCGCGCGCCCGCGGCACGCATCGCAACGAGTCGGACATCGATCTGGCCATCGAGCCGGACGGCAGCAATTCGCGCCTCAGGTCCGATCTTTCCGCCCGGCTGGAGGGAGCTGGTCTGCTGTATCGGGTGGATATGACAAGCCTGGACGACAAGCTGGACGAGGGCTTTCGCGCCCAGATCGAGCGGGACAAGAAGCTGTTCTGGGAACCCCGTCGCCATGCGGCTACCGGGGAAATCGGCGCGACGCAATTGAAGCCGTTCCAGGCGACGGTGCTGACGAAGCTCGACGGCTATCTCGCCGAGTTGAAGAAACATGCGGTGACAAGCGAGACGGCAGCCAGGGCCCTGCGCGCTGCCGAGGTCGATATTCCCGGCGAGATCGCCGACTTCCCGAAGAAGACCTGGGAGGCGCTGAAGAAGGCGGGCGACCTGCCGCCGACTTTCGCCGGCCAGCCGCATTCGTCGAGGTTCGACGGCGCAGGGCGGGCGATACCGAACGTGTGCCTGAAGATTCCCACCGGCGGCGGCAAGACGCTGCTGGCGGCGGCGAGCGTGGCGCGGGTGTTTTCGTCGTATCTGGGGCGTCATGCGGGGCTGGTATTGTGGATCGTGCCCAACGAGGCGATCTACCGCCAGACGCTGAAGACGCTGGCCGACCGCGACCACCCCTATCGGCAGATGCTCAACGTGGCCGGCGCGGGACGGGTGAAGATCCTGGAGAAGGATTCGCCGCTGACGCGCCTGGACGTTGAGTCGCACCTGTGTGTAATGCTGCTGATGCTGCAATCGGCGGCGCGCAAGGACGAGGCGCAGAAGAAGCTTAAAGCCTTTCGTGACCGGGGCAACGTGCTCGGTTTCACGCCGCGCGAGGACGATATCGAGGCGCACTGGCGGCTGCTCGGCGCGGTACCGAACCTGGATGTCTATGCGCCGTTCGGCGCCAGCCAGGAAGGGGCGCGGGCGCAGAAGGGCTCCATCGTCAAGAGTTCGCTGGGCAACGTGCTGCGCATTCAGCGGCCGATGGTGGTGATCGACGAGGGGCACCACGCCTACACCGAAAATGCGCTGCGCACGCTGGACGGTTTCAATCCGTCGTTCCTGCTTGAACTTTCCGCGACGCCACGTGCGGCGTCCGAAAAGAGCAGCGGCTCGAACATTCTGGTCGACGTGCGCGGCACCGATCTGGACGAGGCGGAGATGATCAAGCTGCCCATCCACGTCGACGTGCGCAGTTGGCCAGACTGGCAGAGTTGCCTTGCCAGCGGCGTCGCGCGCTTGACCGCGTTGGCCCGCGAAGCGGAGTTGTTGCGCGCGGAGACCAACCGCTATATCCGGCCCATCCTGCTGGTGCAGGTGGAGCGCACCGGCAAGGACATGCGCGACGCCGGCTTCATCCACGCCGAGGATGCCAAGGCCTACTTGATGCAGCTCGGCTTCTCCGAGCAGCAGATCGCCATCAAGACCTCGGACAAGGACGAACTGAAGCAGCCGGAGAACATCGACTTGCTTTCGTCGACTTGCGAGGTGCGCGCCATCGTCACCAAGCAGGCCTTGCAGGAGGGATGGGATTGCCCGTTCGCCTACGTGTTGTGCGCGCTGGCGGCGGGCCGCGACGTGCGGGCAATGACGCAACTGACCGGCCGCATCCTGCGCCAGCCGCAAGTGGCGAAGACGGGTCGGCCGGCGCTGGATTCCTGCTATGTGCTGTGCCACGACGCGCGCACCGGGGAAGTGGTGAAGGCGATCAAGAATTCGCTGGAAACGGAAGGCATGGGCGATCTGGCGCTGAAAGTCAGCGGTGGCGACACGGCTCCCGATACGCAAACACGGAAGTTCACACGTCGTCCGGCATACGCCAGGTTGCGGATATTCCTGCCGCGCGTGACCTGGGTGGAGGCGGACGGGAACCGTCGCGAACTGGCCTACGAGAGCGACGTGTTGGCCGGGGTCGATTGGTCGGGGTTGAATGTCGAGGCACTGGGGCATGACTGGGCGCCCTCGGGCCCGATGAGGGCGCAGCAGTTCGATGTTGGGCTGGAGGTGCTCGATCATCCGGAGCGCGTTACGGCGGCGACCTCGGTGTTGCGCGCGGGTCAACTCGATCGCGCGTTGCTGGTTCGCGGTCTGCTCGATATTGTGCCCAACCCGTGGTGGTTGTGGACCTGGACGGACGCAGTGGTGGCGCGGCTGCTGGCGCAAGGTTATCCGGAAGCGGTTCTGGCCGGCTCGATGACCTCGCTGCTGGAGCGCCTGAGACTCGACCTGGAGAGCGAACGCGACCGGGTGGCGCAGCAGGTGTTCGACTCGGCGGTGGCCGCCGGGCACGTCGAGTTTCGCCTGCGCGCGGATGCGACCGACTATGAGTTGCCGACCGAGTTTCAACTCGGCCTGTCGGGCAAGCCGCAACTGATGGCGCGCGAAGATGGCCATCCGATAGCGAAGAGCCTGTTCGAGCCGGCGCTCACGGCCTTGGTCGATAGCGGGCTGGAATCGGATGTCGCCTGCTATCTCGATGGCCAGGCGGCACTGCAATGGTGGCATCGCAATGTGGCGCGTTCGCAGTATGGGCTACAGGGCTGGAAGCGTCACAAGGTCTATCCGGATTTCGTGTTTGCCAAGGTGGATGTCGATGGCGCATCGCGCGTCGTGGTGCTGGAAACCAAGGGGCTCCACTTGGCCGGCTCCACGGATACGGACTACAAGCGGCGCTTGCTCGATCGCCTGACGCAAGCCTTCCGCGACGAGCGTGCCGGCGACCTCGTGCGCGCCGGAGAACTGGAACTCGTCGGCGGCGAAACGACGCGGCTGACCTGCGATCTGGTGTTCGATGCGGCGTGGCAGGGCAGCCTGCAATCCCGCTACTTCGCGGTTCCCGACTCGCAAGGATAGACGGCAACGGTTGTCGTCTCCGCAAGGCCCGGCAAATGATCCGCAAGCGGAGCGCACTGGCCGTCCACGCACAGTTCGTAGCCGGCGGTGTAGGGCGAATGGCTAAGGCGCAAGGCCGATAGGGGTTTGACGGCCGGCTTGTAGTGCCAGGCGCCGTTCCTGAGCACCGCGTCGGCAGGCGGCTCCATGCCCGCACCAGAGCCGCGGATATGGGCCTCGGCGATCACCAGCATCCTGTCCTCGATCCGCCAGTCCTCTTCCCAGCGGGTCTTGGCGATGGAATGAGTCCAGGCGAGCGTGAAGGATTGGACGGCCAGCACGGCGGTGACCGCGCCGGCGGCGAGGCAAAGCGGCATCAGGCGGCAGCGTGCAACTTGCGCGTGCGCAGCCAGTGCCAGGCGACGAAGAGCGCGGCAGTGGCGAAGCCGAGTTCGTCGGTGATCGGTAGCGCGGCAACCAGCAGGAAGGCGCCGGCGGCGGCGACGATGCGCTCGGCCGGGTTGAGGTCGGCGCGCCAGTGGCCGATGGCGGCGGCGCCCCACAGGCCGATGGCGAGTACGGCCTTGAAGACGATGTAGGCGACGGCCAGCAGGGTCGGGTCGCCTTGCAGCATCAGCGCGGGGTCGTACACCGCCATGTAGGGGATGACGAAGCCGGCGATGGCGATCTGCACCGCCTTGACACCGATCTTCATCGCTGATTCCTTGGCGATGGAACTGGCGGCGAAGGCGGCCAGCGCGACGGGCGGCGTCAGGTCGGCCATGATGCCGAAATAGAAGACGAACATGTGGCTGACGATCAGCGGCACGCCGAGCTTGAGCAGCGCCGGTGCGGCGATCGAGCTGGTGATGATGTAGTTGGGGATGGTCGGGATGCCCATGCCGAGCACCAGGCAGACCAGCATGGTCAGGACCAGCGACAGGAACAGGTTCTGCTCGCCAACGGCGAGGATGAATCCGGCGAAGTTCGATGCCGCGCCGGTCAGGGTCAGCACGCCGATGATGACGCCGACGATGGCGCAGGCGACACCGACCGGCAACGCCTGGCGGGCGCCGTCGATCAGGCCGTTCTTCATGGCGTGCAGTGTCTTGCGGCCGCCCTTGATCGAAAAGACGATCGCCACCAGCGCACCGACCAGCGCCAGTACCGGCTGCACGCCCCACTTCTCCATCTGCGCCACGAACAGCGCGGCCGCGAGGCCGACGGCGACCCAGAACACGTAGCGAAACGCGGTGGAAGACGCTCGCGCGGCGATGGCGGCGGCAAGGATCAGGATGGCGGTGAGGGCGAGGCCGGTCATGCCCGCGAACATCGGCGTAAAGCCATTGAACAGCATCCAGACCAGCACGGCGAGCGGAAGGACGAGGTGCCACTGCGCGCGCAGCGCCGCCCACGGATTCGGGCACTGGTCCTTGGGCAGGCCGAGGAGGCCTTTGCGGCCGGCTTCGAGGTGCACCATCCAGAAGGCGGTCAGGTAGTAGAGGATGGCCGGAATGGCCGCCGCCTGGACGATGTCGGCGTAGGGCACGTTGAGGTTCTCGGCCATGATGAAGGCCACGGCGCCCATCACCGGCGGCATGATCTGGCCGCCCATCGACGAAGTTGCCTCGACCGCCCCGGCGAAGACGCCCGAGTAGCCGAACTTCTTCATCAGCGGAATGGTGAACTGGCCCGTGGTCAGCACGTTGGCGACGCCCGAGCCGGAGATGGTGCCCATCAGGCCCGACGAGACGATCGACACCTTGCCGGGTCCGCCCTTGGCGTGGCCGACCAGGCCGAGCGCGAAGGAGTTGAACAGGTGGATCATGCCGGCCTGTTCGAGGAAGGCGCCGAACAGGATGAACAGGAAGATGTAGGTCGCCGAGACCAGGATCGGAATGCCGTAGATGCCTTCGGAGCCGAGCACGAGCTGGCCGACGATCTGGTCCACGCCGTAGCCGCGGTGGGCGAGGTCACCGGGCAGGTACTGGCCGAACAGGCCGTAGAGCAGGAACAGGCCGCAGACGATGGGCAGCGCCAGGCCGAGGATGCGCCGCGCCGCCTCGAAGGTGAGGACGATGACGGCGACGCCGACCATCATGTCGGGCGTATTCGGTTCGCCGGCGCGCTGGATCAGGTCGCCTTCATAGACCCAGTGGTAGGTGCCGAGCACGAAGGCGCCCGCCGCCAGCAGCCAGTCGCCGATCGACACCCGCGAGAGTCTGGCGCCGTGGCGGAAGGCCGGGTAGAGGATGAAGGTGATGGCCAGCAGAAATCCGACATGCAGCGAGCGCATGACCAGGCTGGAAAGCGGATGGAAGGCCGCGACCATGATTTGGTAGGCCGAGAAGGCCAGGCACATACCGGCCAGGAGGTGCGCTGACCAGCCGCCGAGCCGGCGCTGGATGCCGTGCTCGGAGAACTCCTCCAGCCCGTGGTCGGGCGCTGCGCTGTGGTCGGTCATGTCCGTCATGAAAAGTCAGTCATGGCGGTACGCCACTTACTTGAGCAAACCAGCCTCCCGGTAGTACTTCTCGGCGCCCGGATGCAACGGCACCGGCGGGTTGCTGGCCGCGGTCTCCTTCCTGATGGCCTTGGCGGCGGCGTGGGCGGCGACCATCGCGTCCTGGTTCTCGAACATGGCCTTGGTCATTTTGTAGACCGTGTCGGCCGGCACGCCGGCGTGCGTCGCCAGGTAGTTCTGCACCGTCACGGTCGGCACGTCGGCGGTCTGGCCGTTGTAGGTGTTGGCCGGGATGGTGCCGGTCTGGTAGGCCGGGTCGCCGATCTTTGCCACCATGTCGGCCGGGATCGGCAACACGACGATCTTGACCGCGGTCGCCAGGTCGCGCACGGCGGCGACGCCGAGGCCCGACGAGAGCAGCGTCGCGTCGAGCTGGCGGTTCTTGATCAGCTCCACCGACTCCGCGTAGCCGAGGTATTCGACCTTGCCGAGGTCGGCGTAGCTGAGACCGGCGCCCTTGAGGATGGCGCGGCTGTTCAGCTCGGTGCCGCTCTTCGGGGCGCCGACCGAGATGCGCTTGCCCTTCAGGTCGGCGAGCGTCTTGATGCCGGAATCGGCGCTGGCCAGGAAGTGGATGTAGTTCGGGTAGATCGCGGCGATGGTGCGCAGCTTGTCGAGCTTGGCCTTGAAGCCGGCCTCCTCGTTGCCCTGCCACGCCAGGCTGTACGTGTCGCCGAGCGTGAAGGCGACCTCGCCGCGGCCTGCCTGCAGCAGGTTGAGGTTTTCGGCGCTGGCCTTGGTTGCCTGCACCGTCGCTTTCGCGTCGGGCAGCACCTTGCCGTAAATCTGGGTCAGCGAAACGCCGAGCGGGTAATAGACGCCGCTGGTGCCGCCGGTCAGGACGTTGATGAATTCGGCGGCGAGGACGGCGGGGGCGGCGACTGTGAAGGCGGCGGCGACCAACGCGGCGCGCAGGGTGGGGTGGGCTTTCATGGTGACTCCTCCGGGGGGCTGTTGTTGTATGTACCAGCTTACACGATGGATCAAAAGGCGGCGATGCCCGTCTGCGCCCGGCCGAGGATCAGCGCATGGATGTCATGTGTGCCTTCGTAGGTATTCACGACCTCGAGATTCACGAGGTGACGGATCACGCCGTACTCGTCGGAGATGCCGTTGCCGCCGTGCATGTCACGCGCCATGCGGGCGATGTCGAGCGCCTTGCCGCAGGAGTTGCGCTTCATGATCGAAGTCATCTCAGGCGTGCCCTTGCCCTCGTCCTTGAGGCGGCCGAGCCGCAGGCAGCCCTGCAGGCCGAGCGCGATCTCGGTCTGCATGTCGGCCAGCTTCTTCTGGATCAGTTGATTGGCCGCGAGCGGCCGGTCGAATTGCTTGCGTTCCAGTACGTATTGGCGCGCGCGGTACCAGCAGTCTTCGGCCGCGCCGAGCGCGCCCCAGGCGATGCCGAAGCGTGCCGAATCGAGGCCGGAGAACGGGCCCTTGAGTCCCTTGACGTCGGGGAAGGCGTTGGCCTCCGGCACAAAGACATCGTCCATGACAATCTCGCCGGTGATCGAGGTGCGCAAGCCGACCTTGCCGTGGAAGGTCGGCGCCGACAGGCCCTTCATGCCGCGTTCCAACACGAAGCCGCGGATCTTGTCATCGTCGTCCTTGGCCCAGACCACGAAGACGTCGGCGATCGGACTGTTGGTGATCCAGGTCTTGCTGCCGCCTAGCCGGTAGCCGCCGGGCGCACTTCTGGCTCGGGTTTCCATGGCACCGGGGTCGGAGCCGTGGTCGGGCTCGGTGAGGCCGAAGCAGCCGATCAGTTCGCCGCGGCCGAGTTTCGGCAGCAGGCGCTGCTTCAGTTCCTCGGTGCCGAATTCGCAGATCGGCAGCATGACCAGCGACGACTGCACGCTCATCATCGAGCGGTAGCCGGAATCGACACGCTCGACTTCACGCGCGATCAGGCCGTAGCTGACGTAACTCAGTCCGCCGCCGCCGACCTCGGCGGGCAGCGTGGCACCGAGCAGGCCCATGGCGCCCATCTCGCGGAACAAGGCGGGATCGGTCCGTTCATGACGGAAGTCGTCGCGGACGCGCGGCGCCAGCACGCGCTGGCAGAACTCGCGGGTGGCGTCGCGCAGTGCGCGCTCGTCGGCGGAAAGCTGCTCCTCGAGCAGCAGCGGGTCGCTCCAGTCGAAGCTAGCCACGCACCTCACCGTTGCCGAGCACGATCCACTTCTGCGACGTAAGCCCTTCCAGTCCGACCGGACCGCGGGCGTGGAACTTGTCGGTGGAGATACCGATCTCCGCGCCGAGGCCGTACTCGAAGCCGTCGGCGAAGCGGGTCGAGGCGTTCACCATCACCGAGCTGGAATCGACCTCGCGCAGGAAGCGCATGGCGTGCGTGTAGTTCTCGGTGACGATGGCTTCCGTGTGGCCGCTCGAATACTTGTTGATGTGTTCGATCGCCTCGCCGACGTCCGCCACCACCTTGCAGGAGATGATCGCCGCCAGGTACTCGGTGTAGTAATCCTCCTCGGTCGCCGCCTTGGCGCCCGGCACCAGCGCCAGCGTCTCCGCGCAGCCGCGGATCTCCACGCCCTTGGTCATCAGCATCTTGCCGATGGCCGGCAGTTGCGCCGCCGCTACCCGGCGTGCCACCACGACTGACTCTGCGGTGTTGCAGGTGCCGAGCCGCTGCGTCTTGGCGTTTTCGATGATCTTCAGCGCCATGGCCGGATCGGCCGCGTCGTCGACATAGACGTGGCAGTTGCCGTCGAGATGCTTGATCACCGGCACGCGCGCCTCCTTCGAGATGCGCTCGATCAGGCCCTTGCCGCCGCGCGGCACGATCACGTCGACGTACTGGGGCATGGCGACCAGGTGGCCGACGGCCGCGCGGTCCGTGGTCTCGACCACCTGCACGGCGGTTTCGGGCAAGCCGGCAGTCTTGAGTCCGGTACGCACGCAGGCGGCGACCGCCTGGTTGCTACGGATCGCTTCCTTGCCGCCGCGCAGGATCGCGGCGTTGCCGGACTTGAGGCAGAGCGCCGCCGCATCGGCGGTGACGTTCGGCCGCGCTTCGTAGATGATGCCGACCACGCCCAGCGGCACGCGCATCTTGCCGACCTGGATGCCCGTCGGGCGGCGCTTGAGATCGGTGATCTCGCCGACCGGGTCGGGCAGGGCAGCGACCTGCTCCAGACCTTGCGCCATCGATTCGATGCCCTTGGCAGTCAGCGTCAGGCGGTCGAGCAACGCTGCGTCGAGGCCGTTGGCCTTCGCTTCGGCAACGTCGGCGGCATTGGCGGCGAGCAGGGCATCGCGGCTATCGCGGATGGCTTTCGCCATCGCCAGCAGCGCGGCATCCTTGGCGGCGGTCGAAGCCTTGGCGGTCTCGCGCGACGCGGCGCGGGCGGCCTGGCCGACGCCTTCCATGTAGTCCTTAACGTTCATAATTTTTCACCACCAAGAGCACCAAGGACACCAAGAAATGCATCCTGGGTGTTCTTGGTGTCCTTGGTGTCCTTTGTGGTGAGCGATTCTAGGTCCTAGTCAAACGTAGCGCGAGTTGCAGCATTTCGTCCCAGACGTCGCCGCGCGCCACACCCTTGATCATGCGGTCGATTCGCGCCGCATGCAAGAGGGCCGCGCGGGAAGCGCGCTGCCGAGCCTCGTTGGCGACCGCCCAGAGCACCAGCGGCAGGGCTGCGCCTTCGGCCCTGAGGCCGTCCAGCGTGCGCGCGCAGCGGGCGGGATCGTTGGCCCGCAGGGCGTCGCGCAGGGACTCGATGTCGTAGCGCGCGACGTTGAGAACGGCCGCCTCCACGTCCTTGAGCGATACCTCGCCTTCCGGGTAGAGCAGGGCGAGCTTCTGGATTTCCTGGTGCGCGGCGAGGAGATTGCCTTCGACGTGGGTGGCGATGAAGTCGAGTGCCTCGCGCGGCGCCGTCTGGTTCTGGCGCTTCAGGCGCCCGGCGATCCAGGCGGGCAGTTGCGCTACGCCGGGCGCGGCGCACTCGATGGCGACGCCCGCCTCGGCGAGTTTGGCGAACCATGCGGCCTTCCTGGCCTGCCAGTCGAGTTCCGGCAGGGAGATCAGCGTCACGGTGCCCGAAGGCAGGTTGGCGCAGTAGCGGCCGAGCGCTTCGCCGCCGTCGCGGCCGGGCTTGCCGGAGGGGATGCGCAGGTCGATCACCTTGTCGCCGCCGAACAGCGAGAGGTTGCCGGCCGCCATGAACAGGTCGTCCCATTTGAAGCTTTGCGTCACCATCAGCACTTCGCGCTCGCTGTAGCCGTGCTTCCTGGCGGCGGCGCGGATCGTGTCGGCGGCCTCGATGGCCAGCAGGCCGTCGCCGTGCACGACGTAGAGCGGCGCCAGTCCCTTTTCAAGGTGTGCGCCGAGTTGCTCGGGGCGCAGGTTCATTGCGCGCTGGCGTTCGCCTGGGGTTTCACGGCGGCCAGCCGGCGCAACAGTTGTTGCACCAGGTCGTTCTGGATGTCGCGCCAGAGCAGGACTTCCTCGGCCTCCTTCGACAGCACGGCGGAATCGTCGAAGGTCATTTCGCGCGAGAGGATGATCGAATTCTGCGGCAGGTATTCGCCGCCGGCATTGTTCGCTACCGCGAACACGAAGGTCCGGGTCAGTTGGTATTCGCGCACCCGGCCGGCCGAATTGAGCGACAGGATCTTCTTGACCGGCGTGTCGGAAATGATCTTCAGGGTCGCCTGCGCCTCGTTCGCCGCATCGGTGATGCGCGTCTGGGTCGAGGCCTCGACGTTGCGCTTGATGATGGCGCGCAGTTCGCTGCTTTCCGGCTGGGCGATGTAGAGCGTGTCGAAGGGCAGCGAATAGGCGCCGCGCAGATGGAAGCCGCAGGCGGAAACGAGCAGGGCGACGGCGACGATCCAGAGGCGCATGCGATTTCCTAGACGACGATGTTGACCAGGCGGCCGGGCACGACGACGACTTTCTTGGCCGGCTTGCCTTCCATGAACTTTTGCGCGGCCTCCGAGGCGACCGCCGCGGCCTCGATGACGTCCCGTTCGGCGCCGGTGGCGACGCGCAAGCTGCCGCGCGTCTTGCCGTTCACCTGCAGCACCAGTTCGATCTCGTCCTGCACCAGCGCTTCTGCCAGCGGCTCGGGCCAGGGCGCGGCCAGGATGTCGTCGCCAAAGCCGAGTTCCTGCCAGAGCGCATGGCAGATGTGCGGCGTGATCGGCGAGAGCAGGCGCAGCAGGATCGAGAAGCCTTCGCGCTCGTGCGGGTCGCCGGCCGACTTCTCCAGTGCGTTCAGCATCTTCATTGCCGCCGAGGCGACGGTATTGAACTGCATCTTGCCCAGGTCGTAGTTGGCCTGCTTGAGCAGCAGGTGGATCTCGCGGCGCGATGAAAAAGGGGCCAGGTTCGAGTTTCCTGTGGAAAGGTCGAGCCTGGCCCCTTTTTCATCGCGGGACTTGAGCGCGTGGCCGAAGGCCCAGACGCGCTTGAGGAAGCGGTAGGCACCCTCGACGCCGGAGTCCGACCACTCGAGCGTCTGCTCCGGCGGCGAGGCGAACATCATGAAGAAGCGCGCGGTGTCGGCGCCGTATGCCTCGATCAGCGCCTGCGGGTCCACGCCGTTGCGCTTGGACTTCGACATGGTGCCGATGCCGCCGTAGTCGACCGGCTTGCCGTCGGCCTTCGAGGTGGCGCCGGTGACATGGCCGCCTTCGTCGCGCAGCAGTTCGACTTCCTCGGGCGCGAAGTACTCGATGCCGCCCTTGTCGGCGCGGCGGCTGAAGATGTGGTTCAGGACCATGCCCTGCGTCAGCAGGTTGGCGAAGGGCTCGTCGTAGTCGACCAGGCCGAGGTCACGCATCACCTTGGTCCAGAAGCGCGAGTAGAGCAGGTGCAGGATGGCGTGCTCGATGCCGCCGATGTACTGGTCGACCGGCATCCAGTAAGGCGCGCGGCCGTCGACCATGGTAGTCGCGCCGGCACTGGCGAAGCGCGCGTAGTACCAGCTTGAGTCGACGAAGGTGTCCATGGTGTCTGTCTCGCGCCGCGCCGGCTTGCCGCATTTCGGGCAGGTGCAGTCCAGGAAGTCCGGGCGCTTCAGGAGCGGATTGCCGGAGCCGTCCGGCACGCAGTCCTCGGGCAACACGACCGGCAACTGCTCGTCGGGCACCGGCACGGTGCCGCAGCTTGCGCAGTGGATCAGCGGGATCGGGCAGCCCCAGTAACGCTGGCGCGAGATGCCCCAGTCGCGCAGGCGCCACTGCACCTGGGTGTCGCCGAGGTGCTTCGCCTTGAGGTCGGCGGCGATGGCCTCGACGGCCTGCTGGTAGTCGAGGCCATCGTACTTGCCCGAATTGACGCAGACGCCGTTCAGCTTGTCGCCGTACCACTCCTGCCAGGCATCGAGCGAATAGGTCTTGCCGGGAACGTCGATCACTTGCCTGATGGCGAGGCCGTACTTCCTGGCGAAGGCGAAATCGCGCTCGTCGTGCGCCGGCACGGCCATCACCGCGCCTTCGCCATAGCTCATCAGCACGTAGTTGCCCACCCAAACTTCGACCTGCTCGCCGGTCAGGGGATGCTCGACGAAGATGCCCGTCGGCATGCCCTTCTTCTCCATGGTCGCCATGTCGGCTTCCATGATCGAGCCCTGCTTGCATTCCTCGATGAAGGCGGCGAGTTCGGCATTGCCCTGCGCGGCGCGCGTGGCCAGCGGATGCTCGGCGGCGACGGCGCAGAAGGTGACGCCCATGATGGTGTCGGCGCGCGTCGTGAACACCCAGAGCAGTTCCTGCTTGTCGTCGAGTTCGTACGGGAAGGCGAAGCGCACGCCGGTGCTCTTGCCGATCCAGTTGGCCTGCATGGTCTTGACGCGTTCGGGCCAGCCGGGCAGCGTGTCGAGGGCCGAGAGCAGTTGCTCGGCGTACTGGGTGATGCCCAGATAGTAGCCGGGGATCTCGCGTTTCTCGATCGGCGCGCCGGTGCGCCAGCCGCGGCCGTCGATGACCTGTTCGTTTGCCAGCACGGTCTGGTCCACCGGGTCCCAGTTAACGACCTGCGTCTTCTTGTAGGCGATGCCCTTTTCCAGCATGCGCAGGAACAGCCACTGGTTCCAGCGGTAGTACTCGGGGCGGCAGGTGGCCAGTTCGCGCTGCCAGTCGATGGCGAAGCCGAGCGACTGGAGCTGCTTCTTCATGTAGGCGATGTTGTCGTAGGTCCACCGGGCGGGCGGCACCTTGTTCTGGATCGCCGCGTTCTCCGCCGGCAGGCCGAAGGCGTCCCAGCCCATCGGTTGCAGCACGTTGTAGCCGCGCATCTTGTGCTGGCGGGTCAGCACATCGCCAATGGTGTAGTTGCGCACGTGCCCCATGTGCAGCTTGCCCGAAGGATAGGGGAACATCGACAGACAGTAGTACTTCGGCTTCGCGGCGTCCTCGACGGCGCGGAAGGACTGCGTGGACTGCCAATGGGCCTGGGCGGCCTGCTCGATTTCCTGGGGGTTGTACTTTTCCTGCATGGCCGGCCGCGTGTTCGCAAAAGGGCGGATTATACGCGCCGGAAGTCGGTCGCCGGCCCGCGGGCGCCTATGCGTTCGGGTCGATGACGACGCGGTTCCGACCGGTGTTCTTGGCCTGGTAGAGGGCGGTGTCGGCCCG
This sequence comes from Rhodocyclales bacterium, assembly GCA_016235765.1. Classification (GTDB taxonomy): domain Bacteria; phylum Pseudomonadota; class Gammaproteobacteria; order Burkholderiales; family Rhodocyclaceae; genus Fen-999. The sequence continues at coordinate 21,091 of JACRIZ010000014.1, forward strand.
CGCGAACCAGTCCTGGATCGATTCGCCGGGTAGCAGCATTGCTCCTCCAATTGACGCGGTGACCGGCTCGCCGTGGCCGTCGTCGAGGTTTTCCTCTATCGCCCGGCGCAGGTTCTCGGCCATGGTGGCGAGGCCGGCTTCGCCTTCCGGTATTGCCAGCACGACGAATTCCTCGCCGCCGAAGCGGAACAGGCGGTCGACGTCGCGCACGCACCGTTCCAATTGCTGTGCCAGCGAGACCAGGACGTGATCGCCGGTCAAATGACCATAGGTGTCGTTGATCCGCTTGAAGTGGTCGAGGTCGAGCACAAGCAGGCCCCGCGGCTCGCGGTCGCGCTGGAAATCGCGCTGCACTCCCTGCAGTGCGTCGAGCAGGGTGCGGCGGTTGAAAAGGCCGGTCAACGGATCCTTGGCGGCGAGCGCTTCGAGCTGGGACCGCTGCATCGCCGTGCGGTAGGCGAAGGCGTAAGTCAGCAGCGCGCAGACGATGACAGTAATGAGATAGGAAGCGGCTTCGGTCGGCGGCAAGGTTGCCAGCTCACCGCCCAGAAAAATCACGGCGAGCCCGGCCAGCGCGATCAGCAGAGCGTGGCGGCGTTCGACCAGGAAGAAATTGGCGACGATCGCGGGATAGAACCAGAGCTGCCCAGCCCTGCCGAGCACGAAGACGGCGACTGTCGCCATGGTGCCAATGAAGTAGGCCAGAACAAGGCTGGCACCCTGGGTGTTGCCGGTCCGCCAGGCGTGTACGTAAGTGCCGAGAATTCCAGCCTGGATACTGAAGTCAACCGTGAAGGCGAGCCACTGCCCGTTGAGCGCGCGTAGAACCGTAAATGGCGTGATCCCGATCAGCGCAATGGCGCTGAGCAGGGTCATCACCGCAAGTTGGAAGTCGAACTGCAGCCGGTACTGGATCGCCTTCAGGCTCATGCGCCGATTCTATGGGATTCCCTCGCCCATGATCGGGCCCGGACCAAAGCGGCGCTACTGCGTTTCCGCGACGGGCGTCGTGGTCAGTGAATCAGCGGCGGACGGAAGTTCTGGCCGAGGATGCGCCAGGCACGGATTGGCGCCAGCGCGATTTCGTCGAAAATGTCCATGCGCACGGTCCAGACATCGGCGAGGCTGCGTGCCCAGGGACGCCAGCCAAAGGATTCGGCATCCTCGCGTCGCGATTCGGCCGCGATCAGTTCCAACAGGCGAGCCATGGCGGCCTGCCAGTAGTCCGAGGTTTCCGCGGCGTGCGCATGGGCCGCATGCCGCAGGGCGGCTTGCCAGAGGGTGAGGGCGCGTCGATCGCCGATGCCGGCCTTGTGGGCCAGCCACGGCAGGATCATGGGCGCCTTGGCGAGGATAGGTTCGTTCATGGCGTTCTCCTTTGCTGCAATGCAGCAATACGTATTGTATGGACAGCAACGATCCTTTACAAGTTGCGGTTGACCACAATGCTGCTCCGCACAATCCTGGGGCGCGCCTGGCAAGTCCTATAATCCGGCGATGAATCTCCTCGAAGGCCTCAATCCGGAACAACTGGCGGCGGTTACCCTGCCGCGCCAGCATGCCCTGATCCTCGCCGGAGCCGGTTCCGGGAAAACGCGAGTGCTCACTACGCGCATCGCGTGGCTGATCGCCACCAACCAGATGACGCCGCAACAGGTGTTGGCGGTCACTTTCACCAACAAGGCCGCCAAGGAGATGATGGCGCGGCTGACGGCGATGTTGCCGATCAACGTGCGCGGCATGTGGATCGGTACCTTCCACGGCCTGTGCAACCGCCTGCTGCGCACCCATTACCGAGATGCCGGCCTGCCGCAACTGTTCCAGATTCTTGATTCGTCGGATCAGTTGTCGGCCATCAAGCGGCTCTTGAAGTCGCTCAACGTCGATGACGAGAAGTATCCGCCGCGCGAGTTGCAGCATTTCATCAACGGCCAGAAGGAGCAGGGCCTGCGGTCGAGCGCCGTGGAGGCCTGGGACGCCTACACGAAGAGGCGCGTCGAGTTGTACGAGGCTTACGATGCCCAGTGCAACAAGGAAGGTGTGGTCGATTTCGCCGAACTGCTGCTGCGCTGCTTCGAACTGCTCACCCGCAACGAGGCGCTGCGCCGCCATTACCAGGAGCGTTTTCGCTACGTCCTGGTGGACGAGTTCCAGGACACCAACGTCCTGCAATACAAGTGGCTGAAGCTCTTGACCGGGCCCGAGGCGGCGATGTTCGCCGTCGGCGACGACGACCAGTCGATCTATGCCTTCCGCGGTGCGGACGTCGGCAACATGCGCGACTTCGAGCGCGAGTACAAGGTGGCCAACGTCATCCGCCTGGAGCACAACTACCGTTCGCACGGCAACATCCTCGATGCCGCCAACGCCATTATCAAGAACAACGAGAACCGGCTGGGCAAGAACCTGTGGACCGATGCCGGCGCCGGCGAGCCGATTCGCGTCTTCGAGGCCAATTCCGACCTCGACGAGGCGCGCTGGATCGTCGAGGAGATCAAGGCGCTGGCGCGCGACGGCCATGCGCGCGCCGAGATCGCGCTGCTCTACCGCTCCAATGCGCAGTCGCGGGTGCTGGAACACGCACTCTTCTCGGCCGGCCTGCCCTACCGGGTGTATGGCGGGCTGCGCTTCTTCGAGCGCCAGGAGATCAAGCATGCGCTCGCCTACCTGCGCCTGATCGCCAACCCGGACGACGACACCTCGTTTGCCCGCGTGGTGAATTTCCCGACGCGCGGCATCGGCGCGCGCAGCATCGAGGTCTTGCAGGACGCTGCCAAGGCGGCAGGCTCCAGCCTGTTCGCGGCCTCGGCGCAGACTGGTGGCAAGGCTGCGGCATTCGTCGCGTTGATTGCCAGAATGAAGGAATCCGCGCACCTGCCGCTACCGGAACTCGTCGATCACGTCGTCGAACTCTCCGGCCTGCGCGAGCACTACCAGGCCGACAAGGAGGGCCAGGACCGGCTCGCCAACCTGGACGAACTCGTCAATGCCGCCGCCAGCTTTGTCGCCGAGGAAGGCGTAGTCGGCGCCGAGGGCGAGTTGTCCGCCGACCTGATCGCTTTCCTTGCCCATGCCGCTCTCGAAGCCGGCGAGCACCAGGCCGGGGAAGGCGACGATGCGCTGCAGTTGATGACCACGCATTCGGCCAAGGGACTGGAATTCAATGTCGTCTTCCTCTCGGGACTGGAGGAGGGCCTGTTTCCCCACGAGAACTCCCTGGTCGAGCGCGACGGCCTGGAAGAGGAGCGCCGCCTGATGTACGTCGCCGTCACCCGCGCGCGACAGCGGCTCTACCTCTCGCACGCGCAGACGCGCATGCTGCACGGCCAGACGCGCTACAACCTGCCCTCGCGCTTCATCGAGGAAATCCCGGCCGGCCTCGTCAAATGGCTGACACCGAAGCTGGCGCAGCACCTCGGCGTGCCGTCACGGCTGACTTCCGAAGCGCCGCGCCCCAGCTACGCGCCGCGCAGCGGCGGCGGGACTGGCTATCGCATCGGCCAGGGCGTGCGCCACGCCAAGTTCGGCGAAGGCATCATCGTCAATCTCGAGGGCGGCGGCGAGGATGCCCGCGCGCAGATCAACTTCGGCGGTGCCGGCATGAAGTGGCTGGCGCTGTCGGTCGCGAAACTGGAGAGCGTCTGATGAACACGATCCGCGCCAACGGCATCGACATTCGCTACGACGTGCAGGGCAATGGTCCGTGGTTGATCATGGCGCATTCGCTGGGCACCGACCTGACCTTATGGGACGAGCAGTTGCCTGCGCTGACGCCGCATTTCCGCGTACTGTGCTTCGACATCCGCGGCCACGGCGGCAGCAGCGCGCCGGACCAGCCCTACGACTTCGCCATGCTGGCCGACGATGCGCTCGGCCTGATGGACGCCCTCGGTATCGAGCATGCCCACTTCTGCGGCATCTCCATGGGCGGCATGATCGCGCAGCATGTCGCGCTGGCCGCGCCGCAGCGGATCGACAAGCTGGTACTGGTCAGCACTACCAGCGGCTATCCGCCGGAAGCGCGCGCCCTGTGGGCCGAGCGCATCGCCGGTGTGCGCCGCAACGGCATCGAGCCGCTGGTGGCGCCAACGCTGGAGCGCTGGTTTACCGCCCCATACCGTGCAGCGCACCCCGAGGTAATGGCGCGCATCGGCAATCTGATCCGCGCCGCGCCGGCCGCAGGTTACATCGGCAGCGGCCAGGCCATCGCGGCCCTTGACGTCACCGACCGCCTGCCCGCCTTGCGCTGCCCGACGCTGGTGCTTGCCGGCGCCGACGACGCCGGTACTCCGCCGGCCATGGGCAGGACAATCGCGGCGCAGATTGGCGGCGCCCGCTTCGAACTGATTCCATCAGCGTCGCATCTGTGCAATGTCGAGCAGTCGACTTCGTTCAATCGCATCCTCGCGAAATTCCTGACCAGCCAACCCGATTGAGCGAGTCTAACTAAAGTGATAAAGTCCATGCATAAGGCGTAGCCTTGCATATGCCTGGACAACGTCCGGGGACCCTGCGGAGGGGACGATGAGACGCATCGCCAAGGTGGCATTGGGACTTGCCGCCGCAGCATCGCTAGGCGCATTCGCGCTCCAGCCGGCGGCGCTGATGCAGTGGCTTGGCTGTTGCCAGCAGACGGAAACCATCCGCCTCGGCGCCTACGAAGGTGACGTCGGCGCCTTGGCCTGGATTGCGCAGGAGCAGGGTTTCTACCGGAAGGTTGGCCTGGACGTCGAGCTGAAGGGCTATCCGTCGGGCAAGGAAGCGGCCGATGCCCTGAGCGCCGGACTGGTCGATGTGGCCATGGCCTCGGAATTCGTCGTCGCCTCGCGCAGTTTTACCGAGCCCGATCTGCGCATCCTCGGCAGCGTCGCCTTCTATCGCAACAAGGGCGTCGTCGGACGTCGCGACCGTGGCATTTCCGCACCCACGGACCTCAAGGGCAAGCGCATCGGCGTGACCTCGCCGTCGGGCGCCGAATATTCCCTGAACGTGTTCCTGGCGCTGTACGGCCTGACCGTGCAGGACGTCAAGCTCGTCAGGCTGTCGCCGAAGCAAATCGTCGAATCGATCGGCAAAGGCGATATTGACGCCGCGATCACCTGGGATCCGCACGTGCGCACCATCGAGCAGGCTCTCGGCGCGAACGGCGTCAGCTTCCAGGGCGATGGACTCGACGTCTATCTGCTGCTGGTGACGCGGCAGGAAACGGCCACGACCGCGAGCAAGGCGGTCGCCAGGATGTTCCGCGCCCTGGTGCTGGCCGAGGAGTGGGCGCGCGCGCATCCCGAAGAGGCGAAGGGCTACATCGCCACCCGCTTCAAGCTCGATCCCGCCTATGTCGAATCGATGTGGTGGCGAACGCAACTGGCGGTTACACTGCCGCAGGAACTCCTGACGGCGCTGGACAGCGAGGCGCGCTGGCTGGACGAACAGGACGACTCGCGCGACAGCATCCCGAACTACTCGCAGTTCATTCGTCCGGACGAACTGCTGTTGGTCAAGCCGGTGGCCGTCACCCTGCTAAGCAGCAAGCAGCCGTGACCTGATGCAGCGCGTCCGGGTCGGTACGGGTTTCCACCTCAGTCTTGCCATCGGCGCCCTGCTGATCGCGGCGGCCATTGCGGCGCTGGGTTTCGTCCAGTGGCAGGCTGCCGAGGCGGTCGAACGCAACAAGACGCTCGATAACGTGGTTACCGAGGGCCTGCAGTTGGTTCAGTTGACCAACGAGGTGCTGCTGTACAAACAGGAGCGGGCGGTGACGCAGTGGCGCGGCCAGTTCGACCATGTCACCGCCGCCGTCGGCATGGCGCTGGGGCCCGCCGACGGCAGCGACGTCCAGTTGCGCAAGATCGACACCCGGTTGACCGATATGCGGCTCCTGTTCGAGCGCCTGGCGAGCCCGGACGCCGACCACGGCGACAGCCGCGCGGCGCAGGACGTGGCGGGCATCCTGTCCTCGCAACTCTTCCAGAAGACCGTCCTGCTGCAGACCTCCCTGCGCAGCCTGAAGACGTTTTCCGATGATCAGATCAAGGGCTCCTACGATGCCGCCAAGGAACGTACCCTGCTGACCTTCGGGCTGCTCGCGGCCCTGATGGCCCTGTTCGGCATCGTCGTTTCGGTGCTGTTCCGCAACGTCGTCCTGCGTCCGCTGCAAGGCCTGGAACTGGCGATCCGCCGGGTCAATGCCGGCGACGCGAAGCAGCGCGCGGACTTGTGCGCCGACGACGAGATCGGCATGGTGTCGAGGGCCTTCAACGGTCTGCTCGACCAGCAGGAAGAGCACCGCCGCCAGTTGCAGTATCTCGCCTACCACGATGTGCTGACCGGCCTGCCCAACCAGTTGCTGGTCAAGGACCGCCTGGTGCAGGCGATCGCCTTCGCCGGTCGTTCCGGCAACCGGGTGGCGCTGTTGTTTCTCGACCTCGACAACTTCAAGACCATCAACGATTCGCTCGGCCATCCGGTCGGCGACGCGCTGTTGCGCGCGGTGTCCGAACGCCTGGTCGGCTGCATCCGCGACACCGACACCGTCGCCCGCCAGGGCGGCGACGAATTCCTGGTCATCCTGTCTGACGTGCAAAGCTCCGACGACATCGCCGCGCTGGCCGAGAAGCTCCTCGAACGCCTGACCGTGCCCTTCCAGATCGAAGGGCACGACCTGTCCACTTCGGCATCGATCGGCATCGCCATCCACCCGGACGACAGCCGCGACTTCGACACCTTGCTGAAGAAGGCCGATACCGCGCTCTACGAGGCCAAGGCGGCCGGCCGCAACGCCTATCGGTTCTTCACCGAGCGCATGAACGTCGAGGCCTCGGAGTACCTGCAGGTGCGCAGCGGCCTGCGTCGGGCGATCGAGAACCGCGAATTCGAACTCCATTACCAGCCGCAGATCGACCTCGCCACCGGCGCCCTGGTCGGCGTGGAGGCCTTGATCCGCTGGCAGCATCCGCAGCAGGGCTGGATTCCGCCGGCCCGCTTCATACCGGTGGCCGAGGACAGCGGGCTGATCGTCGCGATCGGTGAGTGGGTGCTGCGCGAGGCTTGCCGGCAGCTCGCCGAATGGCGCTCGAGCGGGCTGCCCGAACTCACCGTGGCGGTCAACCTGTCGGGCGTCCAGTTCAAGCGCGGCATGGTCGAGCGCTCGGTCATGGCGGCGCTGCAGGAATTCGACCTGCCGGCCCGCTTGCTCGAACTGGAACTGACCGAATCGATCCTGATCAAGGACACCGAGAGTGTGCTGGCCACGGTACGGCGCCTGAAGGACATTGGCGTCAGGCTGTCGATCGACGACTTCGGTACCGGCTATTCCAGCCTTTCCTACCTGAAGCGCTTCAACGTCGACAAGCTGAAAATCGACCAGTCCTTCGTGCGCGATTTCACCAGCGATCCCGACGATGCCGCCATCGTGCGCGCCATCATCCAGATGGCCAGATCGTTGAACCTGCGCACCATCGCCGAGGGCGTCGAGACGGCACATGTACGCGACCAGTTGGCCGCCTTCAACTGCGACGAGGCGCAGGGCTATTACTTCGCGCGACCGATGCCGGCTGCCGATTTCGAGCGCTTCGTGGCCGCGCGCGCCAGCTCGTCGTAGAGCGCCGTAAACTCGACCGAGAGTTTGTGGCTGCGGTCGAGGTGGATCATCGGCCTGGCCTGCTGGTGCGACTCCTTGATCTTCACCGAGGCCGAGAGATGGCTGTCCAGCACCGGCAGTTGCTCGGCCCGCAATTCGTCGACGACCTGCTGCGGCAGCGTGGCGCGCGGCTGGAACTGGTTGACCACGATGCCTTCGATGACCAGGTCGGCATTATGGTCGGCGCGGATCTCGGCGACGTTGTCCATCAGCGTGTAGAGCGCGCGGCGGGCGAACTCGTCGCAGTCGAAGGGAATCAGGCAGGCGTCGGCGGCGATCAGCGCAGAGCGGGTGTAGAAGTGCAGCGCCGGCGGCGTGTCGATCCAGATCTGATCGAAGTCCTCCAGGGCGTCGAGCGCCTCGCGCAGCTTGTAGATCTTGTAGCGCGATTCGAGCTTGGCCTGCAGTTCCTCCAGTGCCGCGTCGGCCGGCAGCACGAACAGGTTCTCGAACGGCGTCGCAACCAGGAATTCTTCGGTCGCCTTCGGCCGCAGCTTGAAATTCAGCATCTGGTCGAAGAACTCGGTGGCCGTGTTCTCCACCGCCTCGGCTTGGTCGCCGAGCAGGTAGCGCGTCGAATTCGCCTGGGGATCGAGGTCGACCACCAGGGTGCGCTGACCGCGGGAGGCCGCGACCGCGGCGAGGTTGCAGGTGATCGTGCTCTTGCCGACCCCGCCCTTCTGATTGAAGACGACGCGCTTCATGGCATGGCTACCGGTGGTGGAGAGGCGCAAATTCTCCCACAGCCGAAACGGGAATGGTGCGCTGCAATAACACCTGAATAGACCGCCCTAATGGTTGTATCAGGCCGCAACGGGTAAACTTGCGCCTTGTTCCCCCACGCCCACCATCATGGATAACAATCAAAACACCGATCTGTCGACTGCTGCGCTCGAGTACCACGAGTTCCCGACGCCCGGAAAAATCGCCGTCGTCCCGACCAAGGGGCTGACCAACCAGCGCGACCTCGCGCTTGCCTATTCGCCCGGCGTCGCCGCCGCCTGCGACGCCATCGTCGCCGATCCCGGCGCGGCGTCGCGGTTCACGTCGCGTGCCAACCTGGTTGCCGTCGTCACCAACGGCACGGCCGTCCTGGGGCTGGGCAACATCGGCCCCCTGGCCGCCAAGCCGGTCATGGAAGGCAAGGGCGTGCTGTTCAAGAAATTCTCCGGCATCGACGTCTTCGACATCGAACTCAACGAGCCCGATCCCGACAAGCTGATCGACCACATCGCGGCCATGGAGCCGACCTTCGGCGGCATCAACCTCGAAGACATCAAGGCGCCCGAGTGCTTCTACGTCGAGGCGAAACTCCGCGAGCGGATGAAGATTCCGGTCTTCCACGATGACCAGCACGGTACCGCCATCGTCGTCGGCGCGGCGCTCTTGAACGGCCTGCACCTGGTCGGCAAGCACATCGGGGAAGTGAAGCTGGTCACCTCCGGCGCCGGCGCCGCGGCCCTGGCCTGCCTCGACCTGCTGGTGAACCTCGGCGTCAAGGTAGAGAACGTCTGGGTCACCGACCTCGAGGGGCTCGTCTACGAGGGCCGTACCAAGCTGATGGACCCGATCAAGGCGCGCTACGCCAAGAAGACGGAGCAGCGCACGCTCGCCGAGGCGATTGCGGGCGCCGACGTCTTCCTCGGCCTGTCGGCTGGCGGCGTGCTGAAGCCCGAGATGGTGGCCAAGATGGCCGCCGAGCCGCTGATCTTCGCCCTGGCCAACCCGACGCCCGAGATCCTGCCCGACGAGGTGAAGAAGGTCCGCGACGACGCGATCATGGCCACGGGCCGCTCGGACTATCCGAACCAGGTGAACAACGTGCTGTGCTTCCCGTTCATCTTCCGCGGCGCGCTCGATGCCGGCGCGACCACCATCACCGAGCACATGAAGCTGGCCGCGGTGCGCGCGCTGGCGGAACTTGCGCAGGCCGAAAGCTCAGACGTGGTCGACCGCGCCTATGGCGGCGAGTCGCAGCGGTTCGGCCCCGAGTATCTGATCCCGCGGCCGTTCGACCCGCGCCTGATCGTCAAGGTGGCGCCGGCCGTAGCCCAGGCGGCAGCAGAGTCAGGCGTGGCGACGCGCCCCATCGCCGATCTCGACGCCTATCGCGAGCGCCTGAACAGTTTCGTTTACCACTCCGGCTTCGTCATGAAGCCGGTATTCGCCGCCGCCAAGAAGAGCCCCAAACGCATCGTCTATTGCGAGGGCGAGGACGAGCGCACGCTGCGCGCCATTCAGGCCGTGCTCGACGAGGGCCTGGCGCAGCCGCTGGTGATCGGCCGCCCGGAGGTGATCCAGAACCGCATCGAGCGCGCCGGCCTGCGCCTGGCGGCCGGGCGGGACTTCGAGGTCATCAACCCCGACTCCGATCCGCGCTACAAGGAGCTTTGGCAGGAGTACCACGAACTGCGCGGCCGCCAGGGCATCACGCCCGAGATCGCCAAGCAGCGCCTGCGCTCCGACAACACCCTGATCGGCTGCATGCTGCTGCGCCGCGGCGACGTCGATGGCGTGCTGTGCGGCACGGTCGGCAAGCAGGTCAAGCATCTCAACCAAGTGCGCGACGTGATCGGCCTGGAGCCCGGCGCGCACTGCTTTGCGGCGATGAACCTGCTGCTGCTGCCCAATCACACGCTGTTCATCTGCGACACCTACGTGAACCAGGACCCGAGCGCCGAGATGCTGGCCGAGATCACGCTGATGGCGGCCGAGGAAGTGCGCCGCTTCGGTTTGGCACCCAAGGTGGCGCTGCTGTCGCATTCCAACTTCGGCAGCCAGCGTTCCGAGTCGGCGCTGAAGATGAGCCGCACCCGCGAACTGATCGTCGAGCGTGCCCCGGACCTCGAAGTCGATGGCGAAATGCACGGCGACGCCGCGCTCGACGAGGCGATCCGCAGCCGCTTCTACCCCGACTGCAAGCTGCGCGGCCAGGCCAACCTGCTGGTGATGCCCAACCTCGATGCCGCCAACATCGCCTTCAATCTGATCAAGGCGATCAGCGGCGACGGCATCACCGTCGGCCCCATCCTGCTCGGCGCCGCCAAGCCGGTGCATATACTGACGCCCACCGCGACCGTGCGCAGACTGGTTAATATGACGGCCTTGGCGGTGGTCGACGCCAATCACCTCAGGAGCTGAAGATGACGCATGCCATCCGCTTCCACCAGACCGGCGGGCCCGAAGTGCTGCGCTGGGAAGAAGTCAGCCTTGGCGACCCGCCTCCCGGCGAGGTCAGGGTCGACCACGAAGCGGTGGGCCTCAACTTCATCGACATCTACCACCGTACCGGCCTGTATCCGCTGCCGCTGCCCTCGGGCATCGGCCTCGAGGGGGCGGGGGTGATTACCGCGGTCGGCGCGGGGGTGACGGAGTTCAAGCGCGGTGACCGCGTCGCCTATGCCGGCGGTCCGCCCGGCGCCTACGCCGAGGCGCGCAACATGCCTACCGACCGTCTGGTCAAGCTGCCCGACGCGATCGAGTTCAAGACTGCTGCGGCGATGATGCTGCAAGGCATGACCGCGCAATACCTGCTGCGCCGCACCTACCGCGTCCAGCCGGGCGACACCATCCTGATCCATGCCGCCGCCGGCGGCGTCGGCATGATCGTCTGCCAGTGGGCCAAGGCGCTCGGCGCCAACGTCATCGGGACGGTCAGTTCCGACGAGAAGGCGACGCTGGCGAAGGCCCATGGCTGCGACCATCCGATCATCTATACGCGCGAGAACTTCACCCAGAGGGTGCGCGAGATCACCAACGGCGAGGGTGTGCCGGTGGTGTACGACTCGATCGGCAAGGACACTTTCTTCGGTTCGCTCGACTGCCTGCGACCGTTGGGCATGATGGTCACCTTCGGCAACGCCTCCGGGCCGGTGCCGCCGCTCGACCTGCTGGAGCTCTCCAAGCGCGGCTCGCTGTTCGTCACCCGGCCGACGCTGTTCGGCTATACGGCCAAGCGCGTCGACCTGCTGGCCATGGCCGCCGAGTTGTTCGAGGTGGTGACTTCCGGCAAGGTCAAGGTCGAGGTTAACCAGACCTATCCGCTCAAGGATGCGGCGCAGGCACAGATCGATCTCGCCGCGCGCAAGACCACCGGTTCGACGGTACTGCTGCCATGAGAAGCATCATGGTCGCCAACCCGAAGGGCGGCAGCGGCAAGAGCACGCTGGCGACCAACCTCGCCGGCTGGCTGGCCCGCCAGGGGCGTCACGTCATGCTCGGCGACATCGACCGCCAGCAGTCCTCCCGCGAATGGCTGCGCCTGCGGCCGCCCGCGTTGCCGCGCATCGACACCTGGGAGATCGAGCCGGACAAGCCGGCCAGGCCACCCAACGGCACCACCCACGCCATCCTCGATACCCCTGCCGGCATGCACGGCAAGAAGCTGACCCATGTGCTCAAGGCGGTCGACGCCGTGCTGGTGCCGCTGCAGCCGTCGCTGTTCGACATCCTCGCCACGCGCCACTTTCTCGATGCGCTGGCCGAAGAGAAGGAAATCCGCAACCACGAAACCTTCGTCGCCATCGTCGGCAACCGCGTCGACGCGCGCACCCGCGCCGCGGGCGAACTGGAGCGTTTCCTCGGCGACGTCGGCCTGCCCGTGCTGACCTACCTGCGCGACACCCAGAACTACGTGCAGGCGGCCGCCCACGGCCTGACCATCTTCGACCTCCCTGCCTTCCGCGCCGCGCAGGACTGGGAGCAGTGGCAGCCCATCCTCGACTGGGCCGACGGGGCCTGAACTCGGCCCAAGGCGGCGTACCCCCTGCGGGGCGTTCCTGCGCGAGACTATCGCGTGTCAGAACGTGATGTCCTGAATCGCCGGATGCAGGACGATCTCGTCGATTCGAACGTTCGGGGGGGCGTCGAGAGCGTGGGCCACAGCTCGCGCGATGTCCTCGGGCCTGAGATATGCAAGCCCCTCGCGCGTTCCTGGCGTGTGATCGTTGAAGTACGTGTCGGTTATCCCCGGACGAATCTCGGTCACGCGCAGGCCATAGCCCTGTCCCTCAAAGGCCAGGGTGCGGGACAGGGCACGCTGGGCATGCTTGCTGGCGGTGTACAGTCCGCCGGTGGCAAACGTTCGGTCGCTGACGTCGCTGGTGATGTTGACGATATGGCTCAGCAAGCCACCCGCATGCCTTCGTTTGAAGTGGGGAATGAACCACTTGCTGGTCAAGAAGGTTCCGAGCACATTGGTGTCCATGATCCGCCGGTAGTCCTCGACCGTGGCGTCTTCCAGCAAGGCGAAGGAGCCGACGCCGGCGTTGTTGACGAGCGAGTCCACACCAAGTGACGCGGCAGTATCGGCGAAGGCAATGACGCTGGCCTCGCTGGTGACATCGAGTTCCATGAAGCTCGCGCCCTCGACCGCAGCGTCCGGTGCCCCTCGCGCGCCGCCGAGGACAGTCGCGCCGCAGCTCGCGAGCAGTTCAACAACGGCCAGGCCGATGCCGCGGCTCGCGCCCGTAACCGCGATGGTTCGCGCGCCAAGAGATGGTGAGGTGGTAGTGCGAGTCAAAGTGGTCGGGCTCACATTCCCGGGTATGGCAGTACTGGCTGACGTCTATAGCATACCCGCACCGCGGCCGGTTGTCCGCCGCCCGCAAACGCCTAGCCCGGCACAATCGGTGGCCGGGCTTCGACGATACGGTTGCGGCCGAGGGCCTTGGCTTCGAATAACTGTGCCTGGCCCGTATTTCAAGTCGGCTCACAGTGCGTTTCAACGCAAAAGCGATGGGCGCAAGTGACTACGCCGCGAAGTGTTACTCGCAACCGAGAAGTCAGAGCGCATCTGGGATTGGCGTACCCTTGATGAGCACGACACCAATGGCGGCGGGCAAAGCCAAGGCGAAGGACAATGCGATTTCAGTCTCGTAACCAGCCCACCCCGCCAGGCCGAGACTGGAAATGACGCCGCAATATAAGCAGAAGCGGACACGGCGGGCTTGGGCCGCAACCATCTTGACGTGAGGCACCAGTAAGCGGTACCAAGCTCCGTAGATGGCGACAATGCCCGTTACCGTCATGAGGCCGGCAAAGATGAGCACGGGATCACCTTTAATCACGCCGCCGTAGCCAAGACCGAGACCATGTGGCGTGGCGACCATGGCCACGGCCGAAAGTGGAATGCCGACCAGTACACCCAGCGAGATTCGCACCAGAGGATGGTCAATGAGCTTGGGCAGCATGCGTTCTAGTGCGGAAGTGAATGGTGCTGAGCTGATAGGCGAAACATCCCTGGACTGCAGGTTTTGGGCGCATTGGCCTCACCAGTCTCTGAAGCATTGCCAGGTTCAATAGCATTCGCATTTCTCCACTTCCACAACGTGATTCCTGTATCCGACCACGGGTGGCGTGTAGCGATATGCACTGTTCTCTTTTGTGCACTCTGCAGCGCACGCAGTCCTTCCACCTGGCAAATAGGCGCGCACAATGGCAACCGCTAGCGCTACCGCGAGAAGCGCAAGACCAACAGTAGCAATCACTTTTCGGCCTCGGGATGTCATATGCTCAGCGTAGAGCTAGCGTTATCGCGCAGCATTTCCTGCACCGTAGGGTTGGGTGTCACTGTGGCTTGCTGAGACGCCAGGAAATTCTTCAACATACCGAGGTTCCCCAAACAGTGACAGGCATACGCTCGTAGCCGCAACCTTGAGCGTGCAGCCGTTGGCAAAGCCAAACTGCGCGGATATGAGGCCGGTGGCCTTGAATGGAACGGGCAATGTTGACATGGTTTCTCCGCCAATGCTGATATTGCCCTCAACTATCCAACCGTCGCCAATGTCGGCAGATGTGTCATAGCCCGCCGAGGTAAAAATTAGCCCGCCTTCCTGCCCCCATCCACTTCCGGCGTCGACGCCAGGAACACCTTCCGATACGTGCACATAAGCGGCACTGAATTTCAGCGTGAGATCACCTCGATCGGTGGATATCGAATCTACCCGTGAATCATGAAGCTCAAGGGCGCGATTCATCGGCGCTGTTGGTCCGAAACACTGAGCAAGGCAACCTCAAAGATGAGCACCGCGTTGGGCGGTATTTGGTCGGGCACTCCGGCATCTCCGTAGGCCAGATGTGGGGCCACACGTATGCGTCGCCTACCACCTACGCGCATGCCCTCAACTCCATAGGCCAGACCCGCAATGACGTTGCGAGCAGTAAGGCTGAACGAATATTTCATATCACGTTGCACTACGTCGCCGCGATTGAGGGACAGTGTGTAGAGAACTTCAACAGTTGAATCGCGGCCAGCGATCTTTCCCACCCCAATATCGATGTCTTGGTACTGAACGCCACCACGTCCATGCTTAATCGAGCCACCCGGCGGCGAAGCTGTGCCTTGGCCGTACTCCGGGTTAAACACGACAAGGTGAGGAGCCCCCGCGAAGTTGCGGTCTTTGTCGGAAAGGTGTTCGTGTTCCCACGACTTGCCGCGAGCCTCCATTCCGGTTGCGCATTCTTCAAGGAATCTCGCGATTCGCCGCAGTTCGTCTGGTGTGGCGACGAGAGTTACTTCCGCCAATTCAGCGAGGACAACGTCTTCGTCTTCGAGCCCGTCGTCAGCGTATCCGTGGATTTTCATTGTTAATCGTTCCTGGCTCGCGGTTCTGAGAGCGGCTTCATCAATGAACCGTTGGGGACTGTCTGGCTCAAAAGTTGGAGTCGTACCAGGCGAGATATTGCGTTGCCCACAGATACCACTTTCGCTTATCGCGATCTAGATCGCCAAGGTCACTTCTTGCCTCTTCCTCCACGCGCTTAGGACGCCGGCTCACAAGTGCACCGATGCGGAGTAGCCGGAATAGGAACTTGGGCGGGGGCGTTGTGGATTCTGGGAAATGATCGAGGCCAAGACGGATAAATCGAGCAGCAGCCTCATGCTCGCTGCGTTCGGCGTGGAGTTCGGACAATAGACGGAAAGCGTCAAAGTTCGTCGGGTCAATAGTGAGAATGCGCTGCGCGACCCCGAGGGCTTCGTCACTTCCATTCGACCAACGGTGGCACGTGGCAATCATGGCCAGAGCCGGGGCGTCCTCCCTCGTGTTCGATATCGCTTCCTCAAGAGCGCGAATGGCGCCATCGTAGTCTTTGCGACCAACGCACCGCGCCACTTTGAATTGGGTCTTGGCGAATGCTACGAGCCGCATGTGCTGGGCTCCCGCTCTCTAATGTGTAGCCGAAAACAAAATTGTCCAATGTCCCGGCGCGCCGTCCAACAAGCTGGCGCCCGGACAGTGGCAGAACTCGTTGTCATGGACGACTCGCGGAAGCGTCGATGTATCGGCATGAAGTCGTGGCTGTGAAACCGGACCAGGATGCGGGTGGCATCGTACCACCCGGCACGGGACAGGAAAAGTCAGCCGTGGCGACACGCCACCTGCGGCTCGGCTAGGGGTGGCCGAGCGGCGGCGTGACTGCGCTACATGCTTGCGTCAATGCACCTCTTCAAACGGATGCACTTGAATCTCGGCGTCCGGGAAAGAGGCGACGAGCTTCAGTTCGCCGCCGAGCGCCTTGACGTATTCGCGCAGCGTGCTCACGTACATGTCCTCACGCCGCTCCAGTTTGGAAATGGCGGCCTGCTCGACATTCATGGCCTTCGCGACTTCTACCTGTGTCACCTGGCGGGCCTTGCGCAGTTCCTGAAGTTGCATTTCGAGCAGCATGGCTTCCGCGCGGGCGGCCGCGCGGGCTTGCGCGTCAGGCGACATCTTGGCGCGCAGTTCAGCAAATTTCTTAGCCATCGATCAGCCCTTCCTTTCTCAGCGCCGCAACGTGTGCGTCGTACAGCTTGTCGGCCAACGGCACATGCACGTCGTACCAGCGGTTGTTGCCTGTCTTGTCGCCCCCGATCAACAGGATGGCGCATCGACGTGGATCGAACGCATAGAGGACGCGGTATGGCCGCCCTTCGTGCTGAACTCTCAACTCGCGCATGTGCGTGTGTCGCGAGCCTTCAATTCCCGAGGTGTGGGGAAACCCGAGGTTTGGGCCTTTCTCTTCGAGCAGGCGCACCGATGCGTCTATCGACTCTTGCTCCGCCTCGGTCAGCGTGGCCCACCACTCGCCAAGTTCGTCTGTGTACTCCACTTCCCACTTGCTGGCCATTATTCCCTCGGAAGACTATTCCGTCAAGTGCATATTACGACTTTCTAGGCTAGCCCGGCACGATGGGCGGCAGGGCTTCGACGATGCGGTTGCGTCCCCGCGCCTTGGCTTCGAGCAGGGCCTGGTCGGCGGCTTCAACCAGTTCGGACGCCTTGCTGTAGCGCGAGCTGTCGGCGACGCCGGCGCTGAAGGTGACGCGCAGGCTGCCGGCGGCATGGACGTGCGGGAGGTTGGCGAAGTGGGCGCGGATGCCGTCGAGGACGCCGCGCGCTTCGTGGGCGCTGACGCCGGGCATGGCGACGATGAATTCCTCGCCGCCGTAGCGGCCGATGACGTCGGTGCCGCGCAGCCAGCCCTTCAACAGCCAGGCCAGGCTGCGGATCACCTGGTCGCCGACCGGGTGGCCGTAGGCGTCATTGACCGACTTGAAGTGGTCGATGTCGAGCATGGCCACGGCCAGCCGGGCGCCGGCCGGCAGCGCTGCCAGCCGGGCATCGAGCTCGGCTTTGCTGGCGGTGTGGTTCAGGAGGCCGGTGAGGCCGTCGTGGCGGCTGGCGCGGCGCATTTCGCGGTGGCGCTCGATGGTGGTCTTGACGGTCGCCGCCAGCAGCACGGGATTGAAGGGCTTGGTCAGGAACTGGTCGCCGCCTAGGCGCAGCGCCTCGACCTGCAGCGCGACGTCGGTCTCGCTCGAGAGGTAGACGATGGGCACGGCCTGGAAGGCGCTCATCTGGCGCAAGGCGCGCGTCGCCTCGACGCCGTTGCAGCTCGGCATGTACATGTCCATCAGCACCAGGTCGGGCCGGTAGTCCTCGACCACCTCGAACAGCCGGCTCGGGTCGGGGATGGCCTGGCAGTCGATGCCGTTCTGCTTGAGCGCGCGCTCGATCTGCGTCAGCGCCGTGCGCGAATCCTCGACCACCAGAATGCGGTAGCGTTCGTTGTCGTGCGTCTGCACCAGGTCGAGCACGCTCGACAGCAGCGCCGCCATCTGGTCGTCGCGCTGGATGGTGACGTCGATGCCGGCGCGCATCAACTCGACCATGCGCTCCAGCGTGCGCGGCACGCCGAGAAAATAGAGCTGGCTGGCCGGGCAGGCGGCGCGCACGCGCCGGATGTCGGCGGTCGTCGCGTCGTCGCTGCTGTCGGCATCACCTTCCGGCACGAAGATGACGGCGAAGGGCGGGTCCTCGGCGGGCAGTTCATGGCACCAGGGCATCACGCGCACCTGGAAGCCGTAAAAGGTCAGTTGGGCGGCCAGGCCCGCCGCCCAGCCGGTGCCGGCATTGGCGAACATCCAGATCGTGCGCGGCTTGATCCACTCGGCCGGCCGCGCTTCGGCGGCATCGCCGGCGCGCTGGTCGGGTTCGCGCTCGACGCGCCGCGCGGTGGCGATGGCGCCCAGCAGCGATTCGATCTGGCGGTCGAGGGCGACGACGGTCTGGGCGGCGGCCGGATGGGTCTCGGGGGCGCCGTACATGGCCAGCGCGGCATTTTCCAGTCCTTCGCACTGGCGAACCAGGCCGGGCAGCCGCAAGCGGCTCAGGCGCTCGGCGAGACTGTTCAGGGCCAGGGTGAATTCGACGAACTGCTCGAAGCCGCCCCCGTCCCGATAGTCCTGCCAGCGAGCGCGCAACGTGGCGACCCGTTCGTCGAAACTGCCTTGCGACATGGTTTCCGGACTGAAAAAGTCCGGCATTCTCGCCCGTTGTCATGCCGGTGGCAAGGGGCACCGCAGAAGCCGGTTGCGGTGAAACCGGCGCGGTAGAATTCCGCCATGTCTGCACCCACCCCGCCGCGCTTCGTCCATCTGCGGCTGCACAGCGAATACTCCATCACCGACGGCCTGACCCGGCTCGATGCCGCCGTGGCGCGGGCGCGCGCGGACGGCATGCCGGCCCTGGCGCTCACCGACCTGGCCAACATGTTCGGCATGGTCAAGTTCTACTCCGGGGCGCGCGGCGCCGGGCTGAAGCCCGTCGTCGGCGTCGACCTCTGGGTCGCCGAGGAGGACAGCCTGGATGCCGGCCGCGACGGTGCGCCGCGCCTGCTTTTGCTGGCGAGGAATCGGAGCGGCTACCTGCGCCTGTGCGAATTGCTGACCACCGCCTACCTGGTGCCGCGCCGCCACGGCCGCGCCGAAATCAGCCGCGCCGCCATCGCCAACGGCGACAACGCCGGCCTGATCGCGCTCTCCGGCGCACAAGCTGGCGACGTCGGCCAGTGGCTGGCCGCAGGCAAGCCCGACAAGGCGAAGGCCTGCGCCGGCGCCTGGGCGCGGCTCTTTCCGGACAGCTATTACCTCGAAGTGCAGCGCTACGGCCAGCCGCAGCAGGAAGCGCTGGTCGCGCAGACCGTCGCCCTGGCCGGCGAACTCGACCTGCCGGTGGTCGCCACCCACCCGATCCAGTTCCTCGACCGCGATGACTTCGGGGCGCACGAGGCGCGCGTCTGCATCGCCGAGGGCTACGTGCTGGCCGATCCGCGCCGGCCGAGGCATTTCACCGAACAGCAGTACTTCAAGTCGCAGGCGGAGATGGCCGAACTGTTCGCCGACCTGCCCGAGGCGCTGGAGAACTCGGTGGAGATCGCCAAGCGCTGCAGCGTTTCCATTGAGCTGGGCAAGAGCAAGCTGCCGATCTTCCCGACGCCCGATGGCGTCTCGCTCGACGAGTACCTGGCGCAGCAGTCGCGGCTCGGCCTCGAGCAGCGCCTGCTGCATCTCTTCCCCGATGCGCAGGAGCGCGAAAGTCAGGCGCCGCGGTACGCCGAGCGCCTGGAGTTCGAGATCAGGACCATCCAGCAGATGGGCTTCCCCGGCTACTTCCTGATCGTCGCCGACTTCATCCAGTGGGCGAAGAAGAACGGTGTGCCGGTCGGGCCCGGGCGCGGTTCCGGTGCCGGTTCGCTGGTGGCGTACTCGCTGCTCATCACCGACCTCGACCCGATCCGCTACGAGCTGCTGTTCGAGCGCTTCCTGAATCCGGAACGCGTTTCGATGCCCGACTTCGACATCGACTTCTGCCAGGAAGGCCGCGACCGCGTCATCCAGTACGTGAAGGAAAAGTACGGCGCCCATGCCGTGTCGCAGATCGCCACCTTCGGCACCATGGCGGCCAAGGCCGTGATCCGCGACGTCGGCCGCGTGCTCGACCTCGGTTTCAACTTCGTCGACCAGTTCGCCAAGCTGATCCCCAACGAGCTCGGCATCACGCTCGAAAAGGCGATGGAAATCGAGCCGGCCATCCGGCAGCGCATCGACGAGGAAGAGGGGCTGCGTACCCTCTGGGACCTGGCGCTGAAGCTCGAAGGCCTGTCGCGCAACGTCGGTATGCACGCCGGCGGCGTGCTGATCGCGCCGGGCAAACTCACCGACTTCTGCCCGCTGTATTCCGCCGACGGCGGCGTCACCACGGTCAGCCAGTTCGACAAGGACGACGTCGAGAAGGCCGGCCTGGTCAAGTTCGACTTCCTCGGCCTGCGCACGCTGACCATCCTCGCCGAGGCCGTCGAGTTCGCGCGTACGGTCGAAGGTTCCGACGTGAATCTCGAGACGCTGCCGCTCGACGACAAGGCCACCTACGACCACGTCTTCAAGAACGCCAACACCACGGCGGTGTTCCAGTTCGAATCCGGCGGCATGAAGGACACGCTGGTGCAGGCGAAGCCAGACTGCCTGGAAGACCTGATCGCCCTGAACGCGCTCTACCGCCCCGGCCCGATGGAGAACATCCCGAGCTTCATCGCCCGCAAGCACAAGCGCGAGCGCGTCGCCTATCCGCATCCGAACATGGAGAAGGTGCTGGCGAATACCTACGGCATCATGATCTACCAGGAGCAAGTGATGCAGACGGCGCAGGTGATCGCCGGCTACAGCCTCGGCGGCGCCGACCTGCTGCGTCGCGCCATGGGCAAGAAGAAGAAGGAGGAGATGGACGAGCAGCGCGCCGTCTTCGTCGCCGGCGCGGGGCAGCAGGGCATCGGCGCGCCCCTGGCGAACGAAATCTTCGACACCATGGAGAAGTTCGCCGGCTACGGCTTCAACAAGTCGCATGCCGCCGCCTATTCGCTGGTCGCCTACCAGACCGCCTGGCTCAAGCAGCACCACCCGTCGGCCTTCGTTGCCGCGACGCTGTCGTCGGAAATGGCCAACACCGACAAGGTGCAGTTCTTCTACAACGATGCCAAAGAGAACGGCATCGTCTTCCTGCCGCCCGACATCAACCTCGGCGGTGTGCGCTTCCAGCCGACCGACGGCAAGACCATCCGCTACGGCCTGGGCGCCATCAAGGGCACCGGCGAATCCGCGCTGGGCGTGATCCTGAAAGCCCGCTCCGAGGGTGGCCCGTTCACCGACCTGTTCGATTTCTGCCGCCGCGTCGACAAGCGTGTGGTCAATCGCCGCGTCGTCGAGGCACTGATCCGCGCCGGCGCCTTCGACAGCCTCGACGACCATCGCCACAAGCTGCTCGCTTCGGTCGGCGTCGCGCTGGAGGCGGCCGAGCAGGCCGAGCGCAACGCGCACCAGGGCGGCCTGTTCGACATGGCCGGCCCGGACAGTGCGCCGCAGACGCATTACGTCGACGTGCCGCGCTGGGGCGAGCGCGAGCAGTTGCTCAACGAAAAGCAGGCGCTCGGCTTCTTCCTCTCCGGCCACCCGTACAACGAATACGCCGACGAGCTGAAAGCCTTCGTCAAGCGGCGGTTGGTCAAGCTCGAAGCGCAGCGCGATCCGGTGCTGATGGCCGGCGTGGTGATCAGCACCCGCACCCAGATGACCCGGCGCGGCAAGATGTGCATCGTCCTGCTCGACGACGCCAGCAAGCAGCTCGAAGTCTCGGTGTTCAACGAACTGTGGGAAGCCGAGCGCGGCAAGATCAAGGAAGACGAGCTGCTGCTGGTCGAGGGCAAGGTGCAGAACGACGACTACACGGGCGGCCTGCGCATCACCGCCGACCGGCTGCTGACGCTCGGCGAGGCGCGCGCCCGCTTCGCCAAGGCGCTCCGGCTGGCCATGAACGGCGGCACCCGCGCCGGCGATGCGCATCGCCTGCAAGCTATCCTGGCACCTTACCGCCGCGCCGGCGGCGGTGCCTGCCCGGTGCGCCTCAGCTATCGCAACCAGGAAGCCGAAACAGAACTGGCGCTGCCCGAGAACTGGCGCGTCACGCTCGACGACGCGCTGCTCGTCTCCCTCAACGAATGGCTCACGCCCGCCAACGTCAAGGTGGTCTACTCATGATTTGCTGGATCGATACCGCGCTGCTCGACGAGGTCAGCGCCGAAGCCCGCCACAGTCTGCGCGGCCGCAAGAACCGCAACTTCCACGGTGACGATGCCCAGCCCGGCCACCGCCTGCTCAACGCCATCGAGCCCGGCTCCTACATCATGCCGCACCGCCACCTCGACCCCAACAAGGGCGAGACCATGGTCGTCCTGCGCGGCACGCTCGGCCTGGTCAGCTTCGACGATGCCGGCAAGGTGATCGAGACCGCAAGAGTCAGCCATGGTGTGCCCGGAGGGAATCCCCGTGGGAGCACGCCACTGGGCATGGATATCCCGAGCGGCATCTGGCACACCGTCTTCGCCCTCGAACCGGGTACCGTCTTCCTCGAAGCCAAGGCCGGGCCCTACCTGCCGCTCACCGCAGAAGAGAAGGCCCCTTGGGCACCGGCCGAGGGCGACCCGGCAGCGCCCGCCTACCTCACGGGACTTGTGCGGCTTTTGGCTTGATCGACCGGCTTGCGTCAGGCGATGGCGCGACCGTTGCTGTCAAGTCGCAGGGGCATCGTCGCTGCGGCGGTATTCCCCGCACCACGAATGTTGCGACACCCAGGGGAACTTCCAGCGATGGGATTCGTTGGGCGTATCGTTGCCGGCGAATTGGGGCGGGAACCGGTGACAGGTTCCGCTGGCACCTTCGCGCGCTCTGAAGAATCGGCAGGAGTGGCAGCTTTCCTGGCTGGTGGTATCGGATTGATTCACGGTGTGATTTCACTGACCTCAAGAAATTGCCCACCTGCCTGGATTGTCGCGCTGAATTGTTTCGGGGGCATTGCCACGACCGGATCGACCGGGTGACGGATTGAACCACGCGATGTGCACCGCAAGCGCCACGGTCACTTCTCCACGAAGGCGCGTTCGATAACGTAGTCGCCCTGTTCCCCTAGGCGCGGCGAAATGACGAAGCCGCGCGCATCGAGCAATGCCGAGGTGTCCTTCAGCATCTCCGGGCTGCCGCAAATCATGGCGCGGTCGCTGTCGGGATCGAGCGGCGTACCGCCGACGTCATCGAACAGCTTGCCGGATTCGATGAGTTCGGTCAGGCGCCCCTCGTTGCGGAACGGCTCCCGCGTCACCGTCGGATAGTAGATCAGCTTTTGGCGCACCCATTCGCCGAAGAACTCATGGTCCGACAGCTCGTTCTCGATGTAGTCGTGATACGCCAGTTCGTTGGTCCGGCGCACGCTATGGACCAGGATCACCTGCTCGAAGCGTTCGTAGGTTTCCGGGTCGTGGATCAGGCTCATGAACGGCGCCAGTCCTGTGCCAGAGGCGAACATGAACAGACGCCTGCCGGGCTTCAAGTCGCGAAGCACCAGGGTACCGGTCGCCTTGCGGCTGACGTAGATCGAATCGCCGACCTTGAGGTGTTGCAGGCGCGACGTCAGGGGACCGTTCGCGACCTTGATGCTGAAGAACTCCAGATGCTCCTCATGGTTGGCGCTGGCGATGCTGTAGGCGCGCGTCAATGGCTTGCCATCGACATCGAGACCGACCATGACGAATTGCCCATTGATGAACCGCAGGCTCGGCGCGCGCGTCGCGCGGAACGAAAACAAGGTGTCGTTCCAGTGGTGGACTGCGATGACCGTCTCGGTACTGAGATTGCTCATATGCGCCGCCTTCAAATTCCGTTCGACCCGCGATATCGCCTAGTATTGCGCTAATGGACCCAGTCCGCAGCTACCACGAGCGCTCCAAGCATCGCAAGGATCGCTATGCCCCCGGTCCGGGTTATCTGGACTGGGCGTCGCAGCCCGACCCCTTCCGCCGCTATGCCGACGCGCCGACGCTGGACTTGACCCTGCTGGCGCGAGAGCTTCCGGTCAGTTGGGACGATCTGTTCGGAACAGCACGTTTGCCGGCGCAGGCGATGACGGCGGACGGCGTTGCCAGTCTGTTGCAGTTGTCCCTGGGCTTGTCGGCGTGGAAGCGCTATGGCGGGAATCGATGGGCCCTGCGCTGCAATCCGTCCAGCGGTAACCTCCATCCGACCGAGGGCTATCTGATCTGCCCGGCGTTGCCGGGACTGCCGGCCGGCGTCCATCACTACCGGCCGGACCGGCATTGCCTCGAGCAGCGCTGCGCAGCACCGCTCGACTGGTCCGGCGGCGTCCTGCTGGCGCTGACCGGCATCCACTGGCGCGAGGCATGGAAGTACGGCATGCGCGCCTTCCGCTATTGTCAGCACGATTGCGGCCACGCATTGGCTGCAATCTCTTATGCCGCCGCCACCCTCGGCTGGCCGGCACGCGTGCTTGCGGACTGGGGCGATGAAGATGTCGCCGCACTGACCGGGGTCGCGCGCAGGTCTGACTTCGCCGACGCCGAAGCGGAAGAGCCGGAAGTACTCGTCTGGATCGGGCCGGGTGTCGCGCCTGCCGCGAAGGAGGTGCTGGCGCTGCTGGCAGACGCGCAGTGGACCGGGCGGGCCAATACCTTGAGCCCCAGCCATCGCGACTGGCCGGACATCCCGGTCGTCGCCGCCGCGACGCGCAAGCCCGCCGGGATCAGTGCGCCGACCAGCGTGCAAGCGGCACCGCTGCCGCTCCTGTCGCCCGTTTCCAGCGCGCCAGCGAGCCAATTGATCCGCTGCCGCCGTTCGGCGCAGTCCTTTGACGGCGTGACCGCCATCAGCGCGCAGAGCTTCTTTCGCATGCTGGATGCCCTGTTGCCGCGTGCCGGCCAGCCGCCCTGGTCGCTGGCCGACGAGGTGCCGTGCGTGCATCCGGTGCTCTTCGTGCATCGCGTGGACGGCGTCGCCCCGGGCATCTACTGCCTGCCGCGCACTCCTGCCGCCTTGGCGGAATTGCGCGCGGCCATGCGCCCGGACTGGCTGTGGGCGCGCGTCCCCGGCTGCCCGGAACACCTGCCGCTCACCCTGCTGGCGCCGCTGGACGTACGTGGGTTCGCCGCCTCGGCCTCCTGTGACCAGGACATCGCCGCCGACTCGGCCTTTGCGCTGGCCATGCTGGCGCGTTTCGACGACATCGGCCCGGCGCGACCCTGGCTCTACCGCCGGCGCTTCTGGGAAGCGGGCCTGATCGGACAGGTGCTTTACCTGGAGGCCGAAGCAGCCGGCGTCCAGGGCACCGGCATCGGCTGCTATTTCGACGATGCCGTGCATGACGCGCTGGGACTGGACATCACGCGCTTCCAGGACCTCTATCACTTCACGGTCGGCAAAGCCGTCGTCGACGCCAGACTCGGTAGCGAGGCAGCGTACGCTCACCTTGCAGGACGCACGGAACGCTGAGCTGCCCGTCGCCGCGCTCTACCCCCGGCTACGGCGCGTCAATTCCCGAACGCCTATCGGCCCATCATCCAGCGGATGACGCGCTCGGCGGACTTGCCGTAGGGCGGCATGATCATGCGCAGGGTGTCGGGCCAGAGCGGTTTGCTGAGCACGGGCTTCAGGTGGCTGAAGATTTCCACCGAGCTGCGGCCATGATAGGCGCCCATGCCGCTTTCGCCGACGCCGCCGAAGGGCAGGTCGGGCGCGCCCAGGTGCACGATCGCGGTGTTGAAGCAGATGGCGCCCGACGAGGTTTCCTGCTCGATGCGTTCGCGCGCGTCGGCATCGTTGGTGAAGGCATACAGGGCCAGCGGCTTGTCGCCCTTGCGGATGTGGGCGATGGCCGCGTCGAGGCCGGCCACGCGGACGATGGGCAGGATGGGGCCGAAGATTTCGTCGCGCATCACGAAAGCGTCCGGGGCGACGTAGTCGAGCACGGTCGGCGCGACGTAGCGCTGCGTCGCGTCGGTCTGGCCGCCGGCGACCACGCGGCCCTCGTCCAGCAGCGTGGCCAGGCGCTGGAAGTGGCGCGCGTTGATGATGCGGCCGTAGTCGTGGCTGGACCACGGGTCGGCGCCGTAGAGTTCGACGATGGCGTGCGCCAGCGCCGGCGACAGCTTCTCGGCGACGGCGGAAGTCGCCAGCACGTAGTCGGGCGCCACGCAGGTCTGGCCGCAGTTCATGAACTTGGCCCAGGCGATGCGCCGGGCCGCGGCCTCGATGTCGACGCTGTCATCGATCCAGACCGGCGACTTGCCGCCCAGTTCCAGTGTCACCGGGGTCAGGTTCTTCGCCGCCGCCGCCATCACGACGCGGCCGACACGGCCGTTGCCGGTGTAGAAGATATGGTCGAAGCGCTGTTCGAGCAGCGCCGTGGTCTCCTCGACGGCGCCTTCGATCACCGCCACGGCACGCGTGTCGAGATACTGGGGCAACACTTTTGCCAGCAGTACGGAAGTCGACAGCGCCAGTTCGCTGGGCTTGATCACCGCGGCATTGCCGGCCGCCAGCGCGCCGATCAGCGGCGCCAGCGCCAGTTGCAGCGGGTAGTTCCAGGGCGCGATCACCAGTACCACGCCGAGCGGTTCCAGCATGACGCGGGCGGACGCCGGCTGCAGGATCAGGGGCACGCCGGCGCGGCGCGGCGCCAGCCAGCGCTTCAAGTGGCGCAGCGTGTGGTCGATCTCGCCGACCAGGAAGCCGGTCTCGGCGAGGCGCGCTTCGGCAGGTGGCTTGCCCAGGTCTTCATTCAGGGCCAGGTCGAATTCCGGGGCACACTCGACCAGCATGCGGCGCAGGGCGCGCAACTGTTCCCTCCGCCAGGCCAGTGGGCGGGTGATGCCGGAATCGAATGCCGCGCGCAGGCCGGCGACGACGGGCGGTATTTCCACCATTTGGCTCAGGGTTGAAGTGGTCGGGCGGAGAACTTATCATGAATCAATCCGCTACCGAGTTCCATACGGGTATTCCCCCTTTTTGCGCCACCGGAAGGCCAAATGCCATGAACGCACCCGCGCTGCCGCGCTACTCGCTCGGCGAGGAAATCGCCAACAGTGTCACCCACGGTATCGGCATCGTCCTGGCCATAGCGGGGCTGGCTGTCCTGACCGCCTTTGCCGCGCGCAACGGCGATGCTTGGCACGTCACGGCAAGCGCCATCTTCGGTGCCACGCTGATCCTGTGTTTCACCACCTCGACCCTCTATCACAGCATCCAGCTCGACCGCGTCAAGCAGGTGCTGCGGGTCTTCGACCATTCGGCGGTGTTCCTGCTGATTGCAGGCACTTACACGCCGTTCATGCTGATCGGTGTGCCCGGCCCCTGGGGCTGGACCATCCTCGGTGCCGTGTGGGCGCTGGCCATCGCCGGCATCGTCCTGAAGTTCGTCCTGCGCGGCCGCCTGCACGGCCTGATCGTCGCACTCTACCTGGCCATGGGCTGGCTGGTGGTGGTGGCGACTAGGCCGCTCCTGGAGAACGTCGGCATCGGCGGCATGGCGTTCCTGGCCGGCGGCGGCTTGGCCTACACGGTCGGCGTCGTCTTCTACAAATGGCGGCGCCTGCCCTACAGCCACGCCATCTGGCACGGCTTCGTCCTTCTTGGCGGCGGCCTGCATTACTTCGGCGTGCTGTTCTACCTCATTCCCTGAGCACCGCCAGTTGCCGGTCGTGTCGACCGGACAGCAGCAGCAGGGCGGTACAGGCACCGAGCAGCGCCAGGAACATGTCCGATTGCGTGTCCCACGCGTAGCCTTGCGTACCCAGGAACTCGTCGGCCCCCTGGCCGAGCGCCACTGCGGCAGCCCACTCGATCAGCTCGTAGCAGGAACTGACCATCATGACCACGCAGATGCTCAGGAAGGCGAGCATCCTGCGGCCCTGCACATGGGCGCCGCGCAGGAATATCTCGCGGGCGACGATGGCCGGTACGAAGCCCTGCATGAAGTGGCCGATCTTGTCGTAGGGATTGCGGTCAACGCCCAGCACGTCTGCTATCCAGAAGCCCAGCGGCACCCGCGCATAGGAGTAGGCGCCGCCGGCGATCAGCACCACGGCATGCACGAAGATCAGCATGTACAGCAGGGTGGTGAGCGGGAAGCGGCGGTGGGTGGCGGCCATCAGCGGCAGCGCGATCAGCACCGGCGCCACCTCCATCAGCCAGGTGATGCGGTCGAAAGGTGCAATGCCCGAGACCACCAGCAGCGCGGTCAGTGCGGCGGCGGCGATGGCAAGGTTGCGGGAGCTTGGCGTGGTCATGGTCGGCGCAGCATCGTGCCCGGAATTGCCCGGACTTTCAAGAGGCATATTCCGGCGTTGACAACGTCATGGCCAGATCCTAAAGTCGGGAAGCGCGGATCCTCAGTCCGGCTTGGCGACGGCGACCGTGCGACATGGCGAGGTAACGACGATGAGTCTCGATGCGGACCCGGCACTGCCGACGCGGACCCTGCTACTGGTGGACGACGAACCCAGCATCCTCGCCTCGTTGCGGCGCCTGCTGCGCAATGAGGGCTACTGCATCCTGACTGCCGAAAATGGCCTGGCCGGGCTGGAGCAGATGGCGACCCACGAAGTGGGCGTCGTCGTCTGCGATGGCCTGATGCAGGGGCTGACCGGCGCGGAATTCCTCCAGGAAGTGAAGGTGCGCTTCCCGCTTGCCGTGCGCATCCTGCTGACCGGTTTCACCGATCCGGATGTCGTGCATGACGCGATCAAGACCTGCCAGTTGTTCAGGTTCCTGCCCAAGCCCTGGGACGACGACGAACTGCGCCAGACCCTGCGGGCTGCGTTTCGGTTGTACGAGAGCCACCACTACGTCCGCTAGCGTTGCCGGCGCCGTTCAGCGATGGCCGCGAAAGATGTCGCGCAGGACTTCGTGCGGCGGCGGGGGCAGGGGCGGCAAGGGCAGATGCACGGCTGGTTGTTCGTAGTGGCGCGGCGGCGGCGCATAACCGTAGCCGTAACCGTAGGCGCGGGCCGGCGGGCGGTGGTCGTACCGCCAGTGGTCATGGTGGCGGTCATGGCGCCAGTGGTCGTGGCGCTGGTGCTGCCAGTGATCGCCGCGGTGGTCGCGATGTTCATCCCAGCCGCGGCCGTCGTGGTCGCCGCCGCGGGCGTATGCACTGGTGCCGAGGGTGGCGGCGGCCAGCAGGACGGCGATCGAGAGTCGAATCTTCATCATTTGCTCCTTGGTTGGCAGAACGCGGTCGTTCTGGAGCGAATAACGCGGCCCCGTGCGGGCCAGCCGACCGGCCAAGTGTTTCGGTTTGTTACCGGCCGCCGGGCCAGCCCAGACGCGCCAGCAGCGCGGCGAACTGGTCGCCGACCGGGGCGCCCAGCACCATCTCGCGGCCGTCGGTCGGGTGGCGGAAGCCCAGCTCGGTGCAGGCCAGCAGCAGGCGGTCGCAGCCGAACTCGGCCTGGAACCAGCGGTTGTGGCAGCCCTTGCCGTGGGTGGCGTCGCCGATGATGGGGTGGGCGATGTGCTTCATGTGGCGGCGCAACTGGTGCCGTCGGCCGGTGAGCGGCCGGAGTTCCATCAAGGCGTAGCGCGCGGTCGGATAGCAATCCACCGTATGCGGTAGTTCGACGGTGGCGAGGCGGCGAAACTCGGTGATTGCCGCTTGTGCTTCGGCGTCCGGCGCCGCGTCTCCGTATTCGTCGCGTTCGCTCCGGATCGGATGGTCGATGCGCCCGGACTCGGGCGGCCAGCCGCGCACCACGGCCCAGTAGGTCTTGCGTACGGTGTGGCGCTCGAACTGTGCGCCGAGCCGGCCGGCGGCGGCGGGGTCGAGCGCGAACAGCATGACGCCGGAGGTGCCCTTGTCGAGCCGGTGCGCCGGATAGACGTACTGTCCGAGCTGGTCGCGCAGGGCCTGGACGAGGATGCGCGTCTCGTGGCGGTCGAGGTTGCTGCGGTGGACCAGCCAGCCGGCGGGCTTGTCGATGGCGACCAATTGGTCGTCGCGGTAAAGGATGGTCAGCATGTGCTTGTGCGGCCGGGTAGACTGCCGTGGAGCATGTTACCAACCTGGAGACGGATGCGCGCCATGAACCCGGCAACGACCGATACGCCGCAACTATCGACCCTGGCCATGGCGGTGGCCGACGGCGTCTGCGAGATCCGCCTGTATCGCGCCGAGCGGGCCAACGCCCTCAACGAGGCGATGTGGCGCGAGTTGCGCACGGCCTTCCGGTGGGCCGATGCGACCGACGCGGTGCGCGTCGTGGTACTCGGCGGCACCGGGCGCAACTTCTGCGCCGGCATCGATCTGGCGATGCTGGCCGACGTGGCGCGGACCGTCACGCACGACCATGCCGACGCGGCGCGCGGCCGCGAGGCCTTGCGGCGCCTGATCCTCGATCTGCAGGACTGCCTGACCAGCATCGAGCGCTGCCGCAAGCCGGTGCTGGCCGCCATCCATGGCGCCTGCGTCGGCGGCGCGGTGGATCTGATCGCCTGCTGCGACATGCGCTACGCGACAGCCGATGCGCAGTTCTCGGTGCGCGAAATAGACATCGGCATGACCGCCGACGTGGGTTCCCTGCAGCGCCTGCCGCGCTTGATGCCGGACGGCTTAGTGCGCGAGCTTGCCTACACGGGACGTGATTTCAACGGCGCCGAGGCGCAGGCCATGGGCCTCGTCAATCGCGCCTTCGATTCCCAGGATGCGTTGCTGGCCGGCGTGCGCGTGATCGCGGCGGGCATCGCCGCCAAGGCACCGCTGGCGATCCGCGGCACCAAGGAAATGCTCAACTACGCGCGCGACCACTCGGTGGCCGACGGGCTGAATTACGTCGCCACCTGGAACGCGGCGATGCTCATGTCGGCCGACCTCGACGAGGCAATCGCCGCGCTGCGCGAGAAGCGCAAGCCGGAGTTCGGCGACTGAAAGTCAGCCGCATCGGTACGCCGCTCGGCTACGGGGCCGGCTTCTTGTCGGCCATGGCGGCCTTGGCCTTTGCCCATTCCTCGCGCAGGCGCGCATCGACCTTGCCCAGGGCATCGGCCTTGGCGAAGGCCTGGTCGGCTTCCTTGTACTGGCGCAGTTCGAGGTAGGTCTGGCCGAGCAGCGCCCAGCCCTCGCCGTTGGTCGGATTCTTGGCCAGCTTTTCGGCGAGGCGGATGGCCATGGTATTGAGGTCGCCGCCCGCGTTCGCCTGCTGTTGCTGGCCGGGCGGCGTGCCCATGGGCGCGCCCGGCATGGCTGGCGGCATGGCCGGCATCGAGGGCGACATCGGGGGCGGAGTGCCGACTGGCGGCGCTGCCGGGTCGCTCGCCTGCCAGGCATAGACGCCGATGGCGAGGGCGATCACGCCGGCCGCGGCGCCGAGCAGCCACCAGCGGCGGCGCGACGCGGCAGCGTTGTCGGCCAGCAGTTCGGCGTGCAGGGCCGCCTGGCGGCGCTCGAATTCCTCGGGGTCGATCATGCCGGCAGCGCGCGCCAGCAATAGTTCACGCAGGGCCTTGCTGATCTTGCTCACTTGTCTTGCTCCATTGAAAAGTCAGTCGTCGCGGTACGCCGCCTAGCGAAGTTCGAGGCGGTAGCCGACGAAAATGTACTTGCGGTCCGACCGCTCGGTGCGCTCCGGGCCGTCGATCTTGACGTCTTCCTGGCCCGTCTCGCCCTCGATGCTTGCAAAGCCCCAACGATAGCCGAGTTTCAGCGAGGGCGAGGTGCGCTTCTGCGTCTCCTGGGCATCGTTGTTCTGCTTGTAGTAGCGCAGATTGAGGTCGAGCCGCCAGGCATCGCCGAATACGAGCACATAGTTGCCGCTGAGGGCCTGGCCCCTATAGTCGAAGCCCTTGATGAAATTGGCATTGACGACCCCGACGTCGTCGGTGCGCATCAGGTTGTTGCCGATCACCTGTAGCCCGACGACGTGGTTGGTGCCCTGGGAGGGATAGGCATCGATCCGGATCGGATCCGGATTGTCCGCGGTCGGATAGGTCCACGTCTCTTTGGTGCCGGAAATCGATGCCGCGCGGTAGTCGGCGCCGAGTTGCCAGCGCGGCGAGAGCGGGTAGGTGAGGCCGACCGAGAACAGTTTTGAGGTCGCCGTCAGCGCCCGGGCATCGGCCCGCACTTGCTCGATGCCGACGGCAGAGATGGCCTGCTTGACGGTCATGCCGTTCAGCAGGACGTAGGCCGTGGTCAGGCTATAGGCCGGCACCTTGCGGTAGTCGACGTAGGTGGTGAGGTTGAGGCCGTCATCGGTGCGATAGTTGCCCTGCAGCATGCCGATGTTGATGCCCTTGTACAGCAGGTCGTAGTCGAGCATGCCGAAGGCGGTCGCGTGCATGTCGAAGTAGCGTGCCTCCATGCCGATCGCCTGGCGGTTGAGCAGGCCGTCGAGATGCTGCTGGACCACGTAACCGGTCAGGCCGATCTGGTCCGGCTGCGGCTGCATTTCCAGGCTGGCGCCGTAGAAATCCTTCTTGAATGGCGACGTGTATTCCACGGCGTAGCCGGCGACGCCGTTGACGCGCCAGCGCTCGGCGAAGGTATAGCCGACGTTCAGGCCATCGAAGCGCTCGAATACGCCCCCGCCGGTCGGCGTCTGGCGGCCGGCGCGGACAAAATAGCCGAGTTGACGGTCGGACTGTTCGACGTAGGCCGAGTAGAGCCGGTTGTAACTCCGCGACTTGTCCAGGAAGTTCTGCGTGTCGGTGTTGCGGAACACGATGCGGGTGTCGGTGATGCCGTCGCGCCGCCGGGCATTGACATCGAGGTTGGAGATCAGCGCATCCTGGTCGGTCAGCGACAGTACGTCGGTGGTGAAGTCGAGCAGGCCGGGCGGCGGCGGCGTCGTGACCTCGATGTGCGACTTGCCGGTGTAGTAATACTGGGAGAAGCTGCCGTACACGGTCCATTCCGCCGGGCCGCGCTGCAGGGGCCGGCTGCGGCCCTGCTGCTGGGCGCGCGGCGCGGTCTTGGGCAGCGCGGCGAGGCGCTCCTGGATGCGCTTGGCGTCGGCACCGGTCGGGTAGAGCTTGAGGTACAGCTCGTATTCGGCGCGTGCCTTGAGGATCTCGCCGTTCCGCTCGCGCACTTCGCCGATCATGGCCTGGGCCGTCTCGGTCTGGGCGTTGGTCGGCAGGCCGAGGGTACGGTTGAGGCGGTTGATGGCGCGCGGCAGGTCGTTGTCGGCGAGCGCCTTGCGCGCATCGTCCATGAAGCCCGTGGCCAGCGACTCGATCTGGGCGGGCGTCAGGGTCGGTGCGGTCGGGCCGGCGTCGGCCGGTTCGACCGGCGCGGGTGCCTCGGGCGCCGCGGGTGCCTGGGGCGGTGGGGCCGCCGTAACCGGCGCCGTTGGTACGGCCGGGGCAGGGGCCGGGACCGGTGGCAGGGGCGTGACCGTCGGTGCAGGCTCCGACGCGACCGGCGTCACTGCGGCGGCCGCTGCCGGAGCGGGAGGGACTGCCGGGGTGGCGACCGGTTCGGGCACCGGGGCGGGCGGCTGGGCCTGCGGTTTGGGCGGCGCGGGCAGGGCACGCGCCTCGACGATGACGTCGCGTGCGCCCTTCAGGACCGGCAGGACGATGACGATGCTGCGGCCATCCGGCATCGGCCGGACCGTCCAGACCGTGTCCTGCGCGAAGCGAAGCGACATGGCGTTGCCCAGGTGCGGATAGAGCACGGTGAATGCGGGGACCAGGTCGGTCTGCGGCGCAGCCAGCGTTTCCTCGGTGAATTCGGACTCGGGTGGCGGCGCGCTGATCGGCTTGATGAAGATGTTCAGCACCCGGCCCTGCCCGGGCGGCGTATGGCGCAGGTATTGGACCTGGGCGCCGAAGTCGATGCGGATCTCGGCAGAACCGTTCAGGCGGCTGATTTCGATGCGATCGAGCAGTTGCGCCAGACCGGCGGGCGCGTAAAGCGCGAGCAGGGCAGCCGTCAGCACGCTGACAACTGCCCTGCGGCCGGAGCGGATTTCGCGCCGGCCGCGTACGGTTGAAACGAGAATTTTCATTGAACTAGAAGTCCGTCACCTTCCTGTGACAACCAGACTGGTCGCAGGATCCGTTGCCAGGCGACTTCGTATGCCGCGAATCGTTCGGCGGGCCCTTTACTCCAAGTGTATTGCCGCGGTAGTGGCACCTCAGGCAGGTGTTGGGATACGAGCTGACTGACGTGAAGACGGTACTGTGGATACGGGCGTTCGCGAACGTGCTGGTGCTCTTGTGGCACGCGTCGCAGGAGGACCAGGTGGCCGAGACGTCCGTTGGAATGTGGTTCGCTGGCTTGAGCGTCATGCTGGTGTACTGCGCCGTGTGGCAAGTCAAACAGGTGCCAGGCGCGACACCTGTGTGCAGATAGCTGGTCAGCGGTAGCCACGCGGCGGTGCGGTGACACTGGTCGCAGGCGGAATTGGTCGGGATGTGCGTGCCGACTGGCTTGACGTCGATATTGAGGTAACCCGAACTGTGGCAGTTGGAGCAACTGCCAGCCGCCACGCCCGTGTGCGAGTAGGGCGTCAACAGAGGCAGCCAGGCCGTGGTACGGTGACAAACCTCGCATCCTGCGCTGGTCGGAATGTGCCTGCCCGAGGGCTTGCCGGTCGCATTGACTGAATTGTGGCAAGAGATGCACGAACCAGTGAGACCGGTATGGTCCATCGTCGCCGGCGCGAAGGCCGCGAAGTTCCTGTGGCAGTTGTCGCAGGCCCCGCTGGTCGGAATGTGCGTACTCGGCTTGGGCAAGCCGCTGCCGCCCGCGACGTGGCAGCCGGCGTTTGCGCAGGTATGGCCGCCGATCGTCACCCCGGTATGGTTGAACGTCGCGCCGGCCCAGGTGACGGTCGAATTGTGGCAACCGCTGCTGTCGCATTGCAGCGAAGTTACCAGGTGGTTGGCCGACTTCGCCTGCGCATTCTGCGCCAGATAGCCACCGCTATGGCAGGTGGAGCACTGGTTGGTCAGGCCGGCGTGGCTCATCGCCGCCGGTCGGAAGGCCACGTAGTTGTTGTGGCAGGCGTCACATTGCGAGGCGGTCGGAATGTGACCGGCGTTCTTGCCCATGGCCGAAATGCCGTTGTGGCAGGTCAGGCAGCGTCCCGGCGAGTTGGCGTCATGTTTGCCGGTTGCGGGTATCCAGGCTGTCGTCGTATGGCAACTGTCGCACTGCGCGGAGGTCGGGATGTGGGTCGTCGGCTTGGCCAGCGCGCCCTGCGAGCCGACCCCAACGTAGGCGCCGTTGTGGCAAGTGGAGCACTGGCCGTTGGTACCCGTGTGATTCATCGTCGCCGGCTTGAACGCCGCGAAGTTGGTGCTCGAATGGCAGACATCGCACTGGCCGCCGGTCGGGATGTGGGTGGGCGGCTTCGCCTGTGCACCCTGCGCTCCGGCCGATACGTAGCCGCCACTGTGGCACGTGGAGCAACTTCCGTTGGTACCCGTGTGGCTCATGAAGGCCGGACGGAAGGCACCAAAGTTCATGTGGCAGGTGTCGCAGGCGGCAGCCGTCGGGATGTGGTTGGTCGGCTTCGGCAGACCGGTACCCCCCGTCTTGTGGCAATTGGCACAGGAGTGATCGCCCATGACGACCGGCGGCGCGAGCAGGGCGTGATCGACGGTCGTCGTCGCCCAGGTGGCGGTCGAGGCGTGGCAACCGCTGCTGTCGCACTGGGCGTTGGTGGGGACGTGGGTCGGCGACTTGGCCTGGGCGTTCTCGCTCAGGTAGGCGCCGTTGTGGCAGGTCGCACACTGGCCGCTGAGTCCGGCGTGGCTCATGAGCGCCGGCCGGAAGGCCGTGAAATTCGTGTGGCAGGTGTCGCACTGGCGGTTGTCGGGGATGTGCGTTGCCCCCTTGCCGATTGCATTCACATTGTTGTGGCAGACGGAGCAGCGGCGCGTGGCCGTGCTGTCATGGGTATAGAAAGCAGGCGTCCAGGCCGACGTGATCCTGTGGCAGGTGTCGCACTGCGCCGAGGTCGCGACGTGGGTGGCGGGCTTGGCCAGCGCGCCCACCGCGACATAGGCGCCGCTATGGCATGTCGAGCAAGCGCCGGCGCTGCCGGTGTGGTTCATGGCCGCGGGACGGAAGGCCACGAAGTTGGTGTGGCAGGTGTCGCATTGCTGGCCGGTGGGGATGTGCGAGGTCGGCTTGGCTTGCGCACCGACCGGTGCATAGCCGCCGCTGTGACAGGTGGTGCAAGTGCCCGTCATGCCGGTGTGGTCCATGTTCGCCGGCTTGAAGGCGATGAAGTTCGTGTGGCAGTTGTCGCACGCGCCGCTGGTCGGAATGTGGGTGCTGGGTTTCGGCAGGCCCTGGCGGCCGGCGATGTGGCAATTCGTGCTGCAGGAGTGGCTGCCGATGACGACCCCCGACGCAAAGTGATCGAAGGTGGCGGTTGCCCAGGTCGTGGTGGAACTGTGGCAGGAATCGCACTGCGCTGCGGTAACCACGTGGGCTGCCGACTTGGTCTGGGCGTTCTGCGCCAGATAGGCGCCGCTATGGCAGGTCGAGCACTGACCGGCCAGGCCG
This sequence comes from Rhodocyclales bacterium, assembly GCA_016235765.1. Taxonomy (GTDB): domain Bacteria; phylum Pseudomonadota; class Gammaproteobacteria; order Burkholderiales; family Rhodocyclaceae; genus Fen-999. The sequence goes on from JACRIZ010000014.1 coordinate 57,406, forward strand.
GTGTGGTTCATCGTTGCGCCCAGGAAGGTATTGGTGCTGGCGTGGCAGGTGTCGCATTGCGCGGTGGACGGGATGTGGCCGGCGTTCTTGCCCGTTGCCGTGATTCCGTTGTGGCAGGTATTGCAGGTGCCCGCCGTCGTGGCGTCATGGGTGAAGCCCGCCGGTCGCCAGGCGACCGTGGTGTGGCAGGTGTCGCACTGGGCAGTGGTGGGGACGTGGGTTGCATTCTTTGCCACTGCGTTCTGGCTGATGTAAGCGCCACCGTGGCAAGTCGAACACTGGCCCGACAGCCCCGTGTGGTCCATCGTCCTGATCCTGAAACTGGCGGTGCTGCCATGGCAGGTGTCGCACTGGCGGTTGTCGGGGATGTGGGCCGCAGCCTTGCCCAGCGCAGTGACGTTGTCGTGGCAGGTACTGCACCGTCCTCGCACATCCGGCTCGTGCGGATAGGTCGCGGGAGTCCAGAGGTTGGTCGAATGGCAGGTGTCGCAAGGTCGGTTGCCATCGGGCGGATGCCTGACCCCCTTGCCCTTGGCGAAGTTGTTGTTGTGGCAGCTTGCGCAGGAGCCCTTCGCAACACCGGTGTGATCGTAGCGGGTGGCGGTCCAGGTGATGGTGTTGTGGCAGAGGTCGCACGATCCGATGACCGGCTGGTGCGAGCGCGGCTTGCCGGAGGCGAAGAGCGTGTTGTGGCAGCTATTGCAGGTGCCCTTGGTCACGCCCTGGTGACGAAAGACGACGACGTTCCAGACCGACGCGCGGTGGCAGTTGTCGCAAGCCTGGGTGGTGGGGATGTGGCGGACCGGGAACTGGGTGGCGGTCGGGCGGCTGGCGTTGCGATGGCACTGTGCGCACTCGCGCGGGGTGCCGCGAAACACGCCCTGGGTGTGGCACGACTCGCAGCGGGCGGTGGCGTGCTGGGCACCGAGGGAGAAGCCGGTCTTGGCATGGTCGAAGGAAGCGTCGGCGGGCGAGGCTTGGGCGAATGCCGCGCCACAGAAAAGCGCAACGCACGCGACGAGCAGTCCGCGGGCGACGCGAACCGGACTTGCCTGCGTGGCAATACGTCGCGCGAACGCGATCAATGTCTGATGTGGCACGATCAATTCCCCCAGCTTCGTGTTGATTCCTTGCAACACGAAGCCTGATGTTTCCCGCTTTGGTGCGGTGATTGCGGGGCCCATTTCCCCGCATTCCAACTGGATTATCCTGCAGCGTCCAGTCGGACCCGCTTAACGAAATCTTAAAGGCTTAAACACCTGCTCGAAAGCTGTCGTTTGATGGCGACCGTACTCATGCAACCGAGTGAAAAACAAGTGAAAAGTGTTGCGGGGAATGAATAGTCCTTGTAAATCCAAGGATATAACTCAGCGGCGGATCTTCTTCCAGCTTTCGGTGTAGTGGCAAACCTCGCACTGGGTGCCGAATCCGCCGTTATGCACGTCGTCACGGTCGTGGCAGGAAACGCAGGTCCGGCTCAGCTTGGGCAGGCTGGTCCGGTCGGTCGGCGCCTTGTCCGGGACTTTGTGGCAGGTGGGGCACTCGGCCTTGGCATGCTTGCCGTCGAGCCGGAAGCGCGTCGCCTTGTCGTGGTCGAAGTCCCAGGTCTTCCAGGTGCGGCTGCTGTGGCAGCTCTCGCACTTGTTGCCATAGACGCCCTTATGGACGTCGTCCTTCTCGTGGCAGCCGAGGCACTCGCGCGGCGCGTCGCGGAAGGCGGGCGTCTTGTGGCACTTCTTGCACTCGGCGCGCGCATGGCTGCCGACCAGCGGGAAGCGCGACCGGTTGTGGTCGAACTTCTCGACCTTCCAGTCCTTTTCCGTATGGCAGGTGTCGCAGCGGTTGCCCAGTTGTCCCTTGTGCCCCTTCTCCTGGTCGTCCTTCTTGTGGCAGGTGAAGCAGTCGGTCTTCAGTTTCTGCACGTAGAGCTGTTCGGTGTGGCACTTCATGCACTTGGCTTCGCGGTGCTTGCCCTTGAGCAGGTACTTGGTGTCGAGATCGTGGTCGAAGTACGACTTCTTCCACTCCTTCTTCGGCGTGTGGCAGGTGTCGCACTTGTCGCCGAATTTGCCCTTGTGGCCCTTCTCGTTGTCCTCCTTGCGATGGCACTCGAAGCACTTGGTCGGCGTCTTCTCGATCTTCTTCTGGCCGGGCAGCGGCTTCAGGCCGGACTTGTGGCAGTTCTCGCACTTGGTGGTCTTGTGCTTGCCCTCGAGCGGGTACTTGGTGTCCTTGTCGTGGTCGAAGCTGGTCTTCTTCCAGCTCCGTTCGTCGTGGCAGGATTCGCACTTCTCGCCCAGGCTGCCCTGGTGGCCCTTGTCCTGGTCGTCCTTCTTGTGGCAGGCCAAGCACTTGGTCTGCAGCTTCTCGGTGAACAGGTTGCCCTTGTGGCACTCGGTGCACTTGGTCTCCTTGTGCTTGCCCTTCAGGCGGTACTTGGTGTCGCGGTCGTGGTCGAAGCTCGACTCCTTCCACGCGGCCGCGTTGTGGCACTTCTCGCACTTCTGGCCGAACTTGCCCCGATGGCCGTTTTCCTTGGTCTGGTCGTCCTTCCTGTGGCAGGCGTAGCAATCCTTGGGGGTGTCCTTGTACTTGTTGTCGACGTGGCACTCCTTGCACTTGGTTTCCCTGTGCTTGTCTAGGAGCTTGAATTTGGTCTGCTTGTCGTGATCGAAGCGGGTCTCGGCCCACTTGACCTCGTCGTGGCAGTCCGCGCACTTCTTGCCCAGGCCGCCCTTGTGGCCCTTTTCGCCGTCGTCGTCCTTCTTGTGGCAGGCATAGCAGTCGGAAGGCGTCTCGCGGAATTTCTTCTTCGGCTTGTGGCAGTCGTCGCAGCCGTTCTTGGTTTCCTTGTGGCCGCCCTTCAGCTTGAAATTGGTGCGGTCGTGATTGAACTTCTTCTTGTCGAGCTCGGCAATCTTCGCGTCGCGCCCTTTGTGCTCGGTGTGGCACTCGCGGCAGGTGTTGTCTTCGAGGCGACCATGCAGCCGGTTCTTGTTGCGGACATCGGTCGCCGTGTCCTTGTGGCAGTCCAGGCACAAGTCGACCTGGGCGGCCTTGTCGAATTTCTTGTGGCACTTTTCGCAGTCCTGCTCGTACTTGGCGTGCCCGGCGATGACCTTGCCCGGCATCAACGCCCTTTCCACGTCGCTGACCTGGGCGTGCGCCGCAAACGACACGGCCAGCGCGGTCAGGAGGGCGACACGCGCCAGCGCCTTAGTACATGTGGACAGCAACGACATGCACGATTCCGCTGACCAGCAGCAGGTAGAGAAACGGCACATGCGCCACGTGCCACAGCGAGAACAGCCGCTCCCAACTGGAAAGCTGGGCGGCTTCGCAAACCGCATCGACGAAGATGTCGGTCTTCTGCTTGGCCAACTGGTAGGTGAGGATGCGCTCGCGCCGGCCCATGCGGTTCTCGCGCTTGGCCTTGTTGAGCGACTTCTTGATGCCGTCGCGGATCATCAGCGACAGCCGATGACCGCGGGACTTGAGCGTGACGAAGCGGACGATGCGCTTCCGCATGCTCGGTTCATGGGCGAACGCATAGGTGCGGAACGCCGACAGTTTCTCCTGGATCTTGGGGTACTCGGCGAAGACCGAGCGCACGTCCTCGGCACTCGCCTTCAGTTCTTCCTCGGCATCGCGCATGGTCAGGTGCTGGCCGTACATGCCCTTGTGGATGTGCCGGTAAAGGAAACGGCCGATCACGCCACTGAGCGCGACCAGCAGCATGGCGTAGAGTGCGACGCGCCCGTTCATCGAGCCGATGCGGAAGGTGGAGTGGAACAGCACCAGCAGCGGTCCGAAAATGCCGGCAACCTGGTGGTAGCGGAACCAGGCCTGCATCGATCCCCAGCGACTCATGAAGCGGACGCGCTTGCGCAGCGGGTAGATCAGCAGGCTCAACATCAGCAGGCCGCCGACCAGGCCCAAGTTGTAGCCGAGATCGTCGCCGGCCTTGTAGAGGCCTCCGTTCGATACCACCCAGGCCAGCAGGACGAGCAGACCGCCGGCCACGACGAGCGCCGTCCGCCAGGACCATGCGAGCAAGCGTTCGGTGTTCGAGTTCGCGGGACTCCCTGGGGAGATCTCCGTCATCGGGCCGAGATTGGGCGATCCAAACATGTGTTGGTCTGTAGACGACTGGATGGGGACTATCTTGGTGTTCATGATAACGTACGCCCTGAATACTGAATTAGGGCGAACTTAACGGAATGCAGACCCTGATCGCGGCACGTCTCTCTTGCCCGACAGTCGGATTTGCTTCACCCGTTAGGGCTTGTTGGCTTAGTATTCGCGCGCGATGAGTGACATTTACTACTATTTGTTTCCGGTAGCCTTCATTTTGCTTGTTACCTTCCTCTATTGGCGGGGCAAGCAGCGGCGCTACCAGGCGGCGGCGGCGGTGCTCGACGAGGCGATCAAGTCCGGCCTGACGGAGCCCTCCAGCCTGCATCCGGTCATCGATCCCAACCTCTGTTGCGGATCGGGTGCGTGCGTCAGTGCCTGTCCGGAGAAGGCGATCGGCCTGATCAATCACAAGGCGGTGCTGATCAACCCGGCGCACTGCATCGGCCACGGCGCCTGCGCGCCGGTCTGTCCGGTCGGTGCGGTCAAGCTGGTATTCGGCACCGAAAAGCGCGGCATCGACATTCCGCACGTGCAGCCCAACTTCGAAACCAACGTACCCGGCATCTATATCGCGGGTGAGCTGGGCGGCATGGGCCTGGTACGCAAGGCCGCCGAGCAGGGTCGGCAGGCGATGGAGTCGATCGCCAGGAACCGGGGGGGCGACAAGCAACTCGACGTGGTCATCGTCGGCGCCGGTCCGGCCGGCCTCGCCGCCACGCTGGGCGCCATGGAGAAGAAGTTGCGGTCGGTGACGCTGGAGCAGGAGGATTCATTGGGCGGCACGGTCTACCACTATCCGCGCAACAAACTGGTCATGACCCAGCCCGTCGTGCTGCCCATCGTCGGCAAGGCCAGGCTCGGCGAGATTTCCAAGGAGGACCTGCTGGCGTTCTGGCACGGCGTCGTCAAGAAGACCGGCATGAAGCTCAAGTTCCACGAACGCGTCGAGAAGGTGACTGCCGCCGAGGGCGGCTACATGGTCAAGTCGAACAGGAACGAGTATTTCACCCGCAACGTGCTGCTGGCCATCGGCCGGCGCGGCACGCCGCGCAAGCTCGGCGTGCCGGGCGAAGAGTCGCCGAAGGTGGTCTACCGCCTGATCGACCCGGAACAGTACAGCGGCAAGAATGTGCTGGTCGTCGGCGGCGGCGACAGCGCCATCGAGGCAGCGGTCGCGACGGCGGACCAGCCGGGCACGAATGTCATCCTGTCCTACCGCAGCAATGCCTTCGGCCGCGTCAAGCAAAAGAACCGCGAGCGTCTCGAGGAAGCGGAGAAGGCCGGCAAGCTGACCGTGCTGCTATCCTCGACGGTGGCAAGGATCGAGCCCGGCCATGTGCACATCGATCACGACGGCAAGGCGGTGTGCCACGAAAACGACGGCGTGATCGTCTGCGCGGGAGGCATTCTGCCGACCGGCATGCTCAAGGAAATGGGCATCAAGGTCGAGACCAAGTACGGTACCGAGTAGCCGCAGCCCGTCATAATGGGAAAGGCCGCCTGCAGGGCGGCCTTTCCCATTGGTGCTGCAGATGCCGCGCCTAGAGGGCGGGAGCGTGATCGGCCAGATACTTGGCGACGCCGTCGGGAGTCGCGGTCATGCCGGCCTTGCCTTTCTGCCAGCCGGCGGGGCAGACCTCGCCGTGCTCTTCGGTGAATTGCAGGGCATCGATCATGCGCAGCATTTCGTCGATGTTGCGGCCCAGCGGCAGGTCGTTGACGACCTGGTGGCGAACGATGCCGGCCTTGTCGATCAGGAAGGAGCCGCGGAAGGCCACACCGCCGGCGGCGAACTCGACGTCGTAGGCCTGGCAAATGGCGTGCTTGACGTCGGCAAGCAGCGGGTACTGGACCTGGCCGATGCCACCGGAGCTGACCGCCGTGTTCTTCCAAGCGAGGTGGGTGAACTGCGAGTCGATCGAGCAGCCGATCACCTCGACGTTGCGCTTCTTGAATTCGTCGAGGCGGTTGTCGAAGGCGATCAGTTCCGACGGACAGACGAAAGTGAAGTCGAGCGGGTAGAAGAACAGGACTACGTACTTGCCACGGTAGGCGGACATGGTGAGGCTCTTGATTTCGTTGTTGCCATAGACGGCGGTGGCGGTGAAATCCGGGGCCTGCTTGCCGACGAGAACTGCCATGTGAAGCTCCTTGTTGTTTGCGGTTGGGGTTATGCAGAGTTGTAACTTATGAGGGGTGAATCTTACCGGTTCAAGCGGTCGGGCGCTGCTCGAATTCGGTGAATTCTCCGCTGCCGAGTTCGACCGCGACATGGGCCACTTCGGCGCCCGCCGGACCGCGCCGTGCCCAGTCGGTGATGGCCGCCACGGACTCGGCAGTGCCGGCGACCATGGCTTCGACGCTGCCGTCGCGTCGATTGCGCACCCAGCCTGCTACATCGAGGCGGCGTGCCGCAACAACCATGCCGTAGCGGTAGCCGACGCCCTGCACCAGGCCGGTGATGACCAGGTGGCGGACTTCGCTCATTTCACCTGCATGCCCGGCGCGGCGCCGGCGTCGGGCGAGAGCAGGAACAGGCCGGGCGACTGGCCGTCGGCATCCGAAGCGGCCAGCACCATGCCCTCGCTCATGCCGAACTTCATCTTGCGCGGCGCCAGGTTGGCGACCATTACGGTCAGCCGGCCGACCAGTTTGGCCGGATCGTAGGCGGACTTGATGCCGGCGAAGACCTGGCGCGTGCCGAGCGGACCGACCTCGAGCGTGAGTTTCAGGAGCTTCTCGGCGCCGTCCACATGCTCGGCGTTGGCGATGCGCGCAATGCGCAGGTCGATCTTGCCGAAGTCGTCGATGGAAATATGAGGCGTACCGCCGTGGCTGACTTTCGCTGCGCCGGCGGCGTTGGCGGCGTCCGCCTGGTGTTCGGCATGGCGCTGCTGGGATTGTTGTTCGGGCGCCGGGGCCAGGCTCTCGCGGTTGGCGGCGACCAGCGCGGCGATTTGCTTGACGTCGATGCGCTGCATCAGGTGCTGGTAGGCACTCACCTTGTGGGGCGTGTCGGCGAGATCGCTCCACAGGAAGTCGCGATGCATGCCGAACAGCTCGCGCGCGACGCGGCTGGTAAGCGCCGGCAGCACCGGGCGCAACAGGATCGACAGGACGTAGAAGCCGTGCAGGGCGCGCGAGCAGATGTCGTGCAACTGGATGCGCGTCGCTTCGTCCTTGGCCAGGTTCCAGGGCTCGGCAACCGCGATCTCGCCGTTGAGGCGGTCGGCGATGGCCATGATGTCGCGCAGGGCGCGGCTGTAGTCGCGGGCCTCGAAGGAGGCCGCCACCGTCTTGCCGCTGTCGAGTGCCGCCTCGATCAGCGTATTGACATTGCCGTAGGCGAGCTTGCCGTCGAAGAATTTGGTCAGGAAGCCGGCGCAGCGGCTGGCGATATTGATGTACTTGCCGACCAGGTCGCTGTTCACCCGGGCGACGAAGTCGGCCAGGTTGAGGTCGATGTCCTCCATGGTGCCGTTCAGCTTGGCGGCGAAGTAGTAGCGCAGCCATTCGGGATTGAGGCCTTCCTTGAGATAGCTTTCGGCGGTGATGAAGGTGCCGCGCGACTTGCTCATCTTGGCGCCGTCGACGGTCAGGAAGCCGTGCGGGAACACGGCGGTCGGCGTCCGGTAGCCCGCATGCTCCAGTTCGGCGGGCCAGAACAGCGCGTGGAAGTAGAGGATGTCCTTGCCGATGAAGTGGTAGAGCTCGGTCTGCGAATCGGGATTCCAGTACTCGTCGAAATCGAGGCCCTGTTTGGCGCAGAAGTTCTTGAACGAGCCCATGTAGCCGATCGGCGCGTCGAGCCAGACGTAGAAGAACTTGCCCGGCGCGTCGGGAATCTCGAAGCCGAAGTAGGGGGCGTCGCGCGAGATGTCCCAGTCGGTGAGCTTGTTTTCGCCCGGCTGCCCCAGCCATTCCTGCAGCTTGTTGGCGGCCTCGGAAGGCACGTGGTCGTTGGTCTGCGTCCACAGGCGCAGGAAGTCCTGGCAGCGCTGGTCGGAAAGCCGGAAGAAGTAGTGGTCGGACTTGCGCAGTTCCGGCGTCGCGCCGGACACCGCCGAGTAGGGGTTCTTCAGTTCGGTCGGCGCATAGGCGGCGCCGCAGACCTCGCAGGAATCGCCGTACTGGTCCTTGGCACCGCACTTCGGGCACTCGCCCTTGATGTAGCGGTCGGGCAGGAACATCTGCTTGACCGGATCGTAGTGCTGCTGGATCGCCTGCACCTTGATCAGGCGCAGTTCCTTCAGCTTCCTGTAGATGTCCTCGGCGTAATGGCGGGTTTCCGGCGAATGCGTCGTATGGTAGTTGTCGAATTCCACGTGGAAGCCGGCGAAGTCGCGGCTGTGTTCGCCATGCACGCGGGCGATCAGTGTCTCGGGCTTGATGCCTTCCTTCTCCGCGCGCAGCATGATGGGCGTGCCGTGGGTGTCGTCGGCGCAGACGTACCAGCACTGGTGGCCGCGCATCTTCTGGAAACGCACCCAGATGTCGGTCTGGATGTATTCGACCAGATGACCGAGATGGATGGCGCCGTTGGCGTACGGCAGGGCGGAAGTGACGAGGATCTTGCGCGGCTTCATGGCGATTTGTTTTCCGGCCCGGTGGGGCCTGCGTTCTGGACTGGAAATTCTAGCAAACGCCCCCATTTGACCACGGCCTGCGTTATATTAGATAAAACTAATCAACTATTTCCGGAGCCACCCCATGGCCATTTCTGAATTGCAAGTCCAGACCGCCCTCAAGGAAGTGGTCGATCCCAATACCGGGAAAGACCTCGTTTCGGGCCGCTGCGTCAAGAACATCAAGATTTCCGGTGCCGACGTCTCGCTCGACGTCGAACTCGGCTATCCGGCCAAGAGCCAGATCGACGGCATCCGCAAGCTGACCATCGACAAGCTGAAGACCATCGCCGGCATCGGCAACGTCAGCGCCAACGTCTATTCGAAGATCGTCCCGCACACGGTGCAGAAGGGCGTCAAGCTCGTGCAGGGCGTCAAGAACATCGTCGCCGTCGCCTCCGGCAAGGGCGGCGTCGGCAAATCCACCACCGCGGTCAACCTCGCGCTGGCGCTGGCGGCCGAAGGCGCCAAGGTCGGCATCCTCGACGCCGACATCTATGGCCCCTCGCAGCCTCAGATGTTGGGCATCTCGGGCCAGCCCGAGTCGCTGGACGGCAAGAAGCTGGAGCCGATGCGCGCCTACGACCTGCAGGCGATGTCGGTCGGCTTCCTGATCGATCCCGAAACCCCGATGGTCTGGCGCGGCCCGATGGTCACCCAGGCCCTGACCCAACTGCTGGGCGACACCAACTGGCAGGACCTCGACTACCTGATCGTCGACCTGCCGCCCGGCACCGGCGACATCCAGTTGACGCTGGCGCAGCAGGTGCCCGTCACCGGCGCGATCATCGTCACCACGCCGCAGGACATCGCGCTGCTCGACGCCCGCAAGGGCCTCAAGATGTTCGACAAGGTCGGCATCCCGATCCTCGGCATCGTCGAGAACATGAGCATCCACATCTGCTCGAAGTGCGGCCACGAGGAGCACATCTTCGGCTCCGGCGGCGCCGAGAAGATGGGCAAGGACTACGAAGTCGAGGTGCTGGGCCACCTGCCGCTCGACATCAACATCCGCATGCAGGTCGATGGCGGCAAGCCGACCGTGGTCGCCGACCCCGACGGCCGGGTGGCGGAGATCTACAAGGGCATCGCCCGCCGCGTCGCGATCAAGATCGCCGAGAAGGCCAAGGACATGACCTCCAAGTTCCCCAACATCGTCATCCAGAACACCTGATAAGTAGCTTGATTCCACAGTGAAAGAGCGGATAATCCGCTCTTTCTTTTTTTGCCCCCGCCGAAGACGCCGCCAATGAGCATCAAGTCCGACAAATGGATCCGCCGCATGGCGGAGCAGACCAGGATGATCGAGCCTTTCGCGCCCGAACTGGTGCGCGAGGTGAATGGCGAAAAGATCGTCTCCTACGGCACGTCGAGCTACGGCTACGATATCCGCTGCGCCGACGAATTCCGCGTCTTCACAAATATCAACTCGACCATCGTCGATCCGAAGAACTTCGATCCGAATTCCTTCGTCGAGGTTTCCGGCAAGGGCTACTGCGTGATTCCGCCGAACTCCTTCGCGCTGGCGCGCACCATGGAGTACTTCCGCATCCCGCGCAACGTGCTGACCGTCTGCCTCGGCAAGAGCACCTACGCGCGCTGCGGCATCATCGTGAACGTGACGCCCTTCGAGCCGGAATGGGAAGGTTACGTGACGCTGGAGTTCTCGAACACCACGCCGCTGCCGGCCAAGATCTACGCCGGCGAGGGCTGCGCACAGGTGCTGTTCTTCGAGTCCGACGAGGTCTGCGAGACCTCGTACAAGGATCGCGGCGGCAAGTACCAGGGCCAGGTCGGCGTGACCCTGCCGAAGATATGAGATTCCACTTTCCGGTCATCATCATCGACGAGGACTTCCGTTCCGAGAACGCCTCCGGCCTCGGCATCCGCGCACTGGCGAAAGCCATCGAGGAGGAAGGCCTCGAAGTGCTCGGCGTCACCAGCTACGGCGACATGACGTCGTTCGCCCAGCAGCAGAGCCGCGCCTCGGCCTTCATCCTGTCGGTGGACGACGAGGAGCTGGCCAACGAGGAAGAGGAGACCATCGCCGAGCTGCGCGCCTTCGTGGCTGAAATCCGCTTCAAGAACGCCGAAATTCCGATCTTCCTGCACGGCGAAACGCGCACCTCGCGCCACATCCCGAACGACGTGCTGCGCGAGCTGCACGGCTTCATCCACATGTTCGAGGATACGCCGGAGTTCATCGCCCGCTATGTGGTACGCGAAGCGCGTGCCTACCTCGACTCGCTGCCGCCGCCCTTCTTCCGGGCGCTGGTCCACTACGCCGCCGACGGGTCCTACTCCTGGCACTGCCCCGGCCACTCGGGCGGCGTCGCCTTCCTGAAGTCGCCGGTCGGCCAGATGTTCCACCAGTTCTTCGGCGAGAACATGCTGCGCGCCGACGTCTGCAATGCGGTCGAGGAGCTCGGCCAGC